>JBEBAG010000038.1:0-2683 GCA_041159065.1 Verrucomicrobiota bacterium
GTCCGCCCGGGCATCATGCGAGTGCGGGGAGGGGCATGGGGTTTTGTGTGCTCAATTCCGTGGCACTGGCGGCGCGGCATGCGCAGCGGCGGCTGGGGGTGGAGCGGGTGCTGATCGTGGACTGGGATGTGCATCACGGGAACGGGACGCAGGACATTTTCTACGAGGATCCGAGCGTGTTTTTTTTCAGCGTGCACCAGTCGCCTTGGTATCCGGGGACGGGGGCGGCGACGGAGCGGGGCAAGGGAGCTGGGGAGGGTGCGACGCTGAACTGTCCGCTGCCTGCGGGGAGCGGGCGGGCGGAGGTGGTGGGGGCCTTTGAGCAAAAGCTGGGACCCGCGATGGAGCGTTTCCGGCCGGAGCTGGTTTTGGTGAGCGCGGGGTTTGATTCGCGCAAGGGGGATCCGCTGGGGCGTTTTGAGTTGGAGGACGCGGATTTCGAGGAATTGACGCGGAGGGTGCGTGCGATTGCGGAGGGGAGCGGGAAGGGGCGGGGGGTGAGCGTGTTGGAGGGGGGGTCGGATCTGGGGGGACGGGCCCGCGGGGTGTGTGCGCCCGTCCGGGTGCTGGGGGCATCGCGCGGGAGGGGGGGCTCCAGAGGCGGCCGTCCGGTTGCAGGGGGCGGAAGTGGTGGTGGAGGGTGAGGGCGTGGAGGTAGCGCTGGTGGTAGTCGGTCTGGGAGGGGTGGGGGGAGGCAAGGGGGTGGTCCCAGCGGCAGCTGATTTGGTGGTAGGTTTCGAGCTGTTCGATGCGGGGCTTGGGGAGGGCGCCGGAATGGAGTGCGTGGCGCATCTGATCGAAGAGGGATTCGAGTTCCGCGACGCGGGATTCGAGCTGGAAAAGGAGGCAGGTGGAACGGCCCGCATTCAGGCGTTGCTTGAGGGCGGCGCGGGCGTCGGGGTGGGTGCCGAGGAAGATCGCCTTTTGGAGGAAGTCGGTTTCGGAGGTGCAGGCGAGTTCGGGCAGTCCGGCGGCGCGTACGAGGCTGCCGCAGACGCGGGAGGCGAAGCTGAGTCCGCAGAGGGTGAGGACGGGCACTCCCATCCAGAGGGCGTCGGAACCGGTGGTGTGGGCGCCGTAGGGGAAGGAGTCGAGGAAGAGGTCGGCGAGGGGGTAGCGGGCGAGGTGTTCGTGGACGGGGATTTTGGGGGCGAAGACGAGGCGTTCGGGGGAGATGCCGGCGTTTTGGGCGTGGGAGCGGAGGCGGGCGTCGATTTCGGGGGACTCGGAGAGGAGCCAGAGGACGCTGTGGGGACAGTGGCGGAGGATTTCGAGCCAGCGTTGGAGGGAGGCCGGGGTGATTTTGTGGGAGGAATTAAAGCAGCAGAAGACGGTGCCCGAGGGGGGCAGGCCCGCCTGGGTGCGGGAGATTGGGGGCTCCGGTCGGGGGCGTTTGCGGTCGTTGGGCTGGTAGCAGGAGAGGTGGAGGACTTTTTCCGAGTAGTAGATTTCGTGTTCCGGGGGGACGACCCAGGGGTCGGCGAGGAGGTAATGATGGAAGGGGGAGCCCATGGAGCCCGGGTAGCCGAGCCAGTTGACTTGGATGGGGGCGGGGCGGAGGGCGAAGACGCCGGTGCGAGCGGTGCTGGAGTGGCCGTTGAGGTCGACGAGGATTTCGATGCCATCGGCTCGGATGCGTTCGGCGGCCTCAAGGTCGGAGAGGGAGGCGATGGGGATCCAGTGCGGGACGGCGGCGCGGATGCGCTGTTGGAGGGGGTCGTTGGAATCGGGGCCGGAGTAGTAGGCGAAGACTTCGACGCGTGCGGGGTTGTGCAGTTCGAAGACCTCGGGGAGGAGGTAGCCGAGGGCATGGGCGCGCAGGTCGGAGCAGAGGTAGCCGACGCGCAGGGGGTGCGAAGGGGGGGGGGAATGGGGTGGGGGGAGGGCGGGGAGGGGGCGGGCTTCGGGGGGAGGGAGTTTGGATTCGACGGCGGACTGGACGTAGCGGGAGGCGGAGGCGAGTTGGAGCAGGGGGTCGTCGGTGAAGGCGGCGACGGAGAGGGGGTGCATGAGGGCCAGGAGTGCCGGGGAATCGAGTTCCGGGAGGGGGGCGAGGACGGGCCATTTGCACTGGCGCAGGCGGAGGACGAGGAGTTGCTCGGCGAAGGAGCGGGAATGGGGGGCGAGGGAGAGCGCGGACTCGAGGCATTCCTCGGCCTGAGGCAGGCGGTCGAGCTGGGTTTGGATGCGGGCGAGTTGGGTGAGGAGCGATTTTTTGACGGAGAGATTTTCTGAGGAGAGCGGGGTGAGTCGCTGCAGCGCGGAGACCAGGGGGAGGATGGAGTTCTGGGGCAGGCCGACGGATTCGAGCACGGTGGCGAGGTTGAGGTAGGCGCCGAAGAGGTCCGGGTGGAGCTGGATGGCTTTTTCGAAGGATTGGATGCTTTCGAGGGAGCGCTGGAGCCGGTGGAGGAAGGTGCCGAGGCTGAAGTGGACCAGGGCGGCCTGCGGGGAGTCGGGATGGGTCTCTAGCCAGAGGAGGTGGAGGTGTGCGGCCAGATCGGTGTGGCCGGCTTCCGAGAGGGAGGAGGCGAGGGGGAGGAGTTCCTCGAGCGGGAGGGAATGCTTCTGGATGCGCTCTTGGGCGAGAAGAAAGGCTTCGGGGGGCATACGGAGGGTGGCTTAAAGCAAGGGGGAGGCGGGCTCCGGATGGAGGGAGCGAAAGCGATGCAGAAGTTGGGGG
>JBEBAG010000039.1:0-9998 GCA_041159065.1 Verrucomicrobiota bacterium
AGCTCTGGTGATTCATCGCCAGAATCAGCCCCCCCTCCCTCGGAATCCGCTCCCGCCCCACCACCCGGTAGTCGAAACAGCAGTTCGCCAACGCCCGGCTCAAATAATAACCCACCTGATAAACCAAGCCCATAAAGCCTCTCCCGCTCCCCTCAAAATTCAGGAGCCAACAGCCCCCGGAGTTTCAACCGTCCCACCAATTCCCCAACCACCCCGTCCACCGTCAAATGTGAACTGTCGATCACATGCGCATCCTCGGCAATCACCAACGGTGAGGCACGCCGCGACGAATCCACCTTGTCCCGCTGCGCGATGGAATCCTGCAACCCCTGCTTCGCTCGCCGCTGCGCACGCACCTCCGGGGAGGCATCGATGTAAAACTTGTAGGGGGTCTCCGGAAAAACCGCCGATCCAATATCGCGCCCCTCCATCACACAATTCGAACGCTCCCCATACCCCCGCTGCAACCCCACCAACCGCCGTCGCACCTCCGGAATCGTCGCCACCATGGACACCGCCCGATTCACCGACTCCTCCACCAAGTGCGTTCCCGGATCCGTTCCCCCAATCCGAAACACCGACTCACTGCCAACCACGTCACAGTCCATCGCGCTCGCATCCAAAAGACGCACCACGGCATCCGCATCCACGGGGTCGACTTCCCTCGAAACCACCAACCAGGTCACCGCTCGATACATGGCCCCGGTGTTCACGTACACATACCCAAGACGCCGAGCTAAAGCGCGCGCCACGCTGCTTTTTCCAGAGGCCGCCGGACCATCAATCGCGATTACATGATAGGAAGACATGGGGTCGATACGTTCGATATGAAAAAAACCGCTCATCGCGCGGGGCAATCATCCGGAAAAACCACACGGGCTTCCATTCAATCCAGGGATGCACCCTGAATTTCCTCCTGCCGAATCACCACCGCCTCGCCCCCGGCAGAACCCGCCGTGACCTTCTGCAAAACCTCGTAAAATCCCGGATAGGACGTGTTCACACACTCCGTTCCCGTAATCACCGTCTCTCCCTCGGCAAAAAGTCCCGCAATCGCAAAGGCCATCGCAATCCGGTGATCCCCCAGACTGTCCAAACGCGCCCCGCGGAGCACCCCCCACCAGTGATCTCCATGCCGTCCTCCCGCTCCACCACGGAAACCCCCATCGCCCGCAGATGCCCCGCGATCGCCGCCAAACGATCCGTCTCCTTCACCCGCAACTCCGCCGCGTCGGAGATCACCGTCGTCCCGCGCGCCAACGCAGCCGCCACGGCCAAAATGGGTAGCTCATCGATCACGTTGGGAATCTCCTTGCCCCCGATGTGCGTGGCCCGCAACTCCGCGCCCTCGATGTCCACCGTTCCAATCGGCTCCCCCTGTTCCTTCTGGAAAAACTCGCGCACCCGCGCCCCCATGCGCGTCAATACCGCGAGGATTCCCGTACGGCTCGGATTCAATCCCACCTGATTAATCCGGACGTGCGCGCCGGGATGCGCGGCAGCCGCAACCAACCAAAACGCCGCACTTGAAATATCCCCGGGAACCCGAAAATCCCGAGGCTCAGGGCGCGCCCCCCCCTGCACACTGACCCGCAACCCCTCACGCACCGGAGGGATTCCATAGTACTCCAGCATCCGCTCGGTATGATCCCGACTCAACTCCGGCTCGCGCACCGAGGTGGTCCCCTCCGCAAACAGCCCTGCCAGAAGCACCGCGCTCTTCACTTGGGCACTCGCCACCGGCGAGACATAGTCAATCGCCTTCAATGTCCCCCCGCGCACCCGCAGCGGAGGACGCTGATTGGCCCCCTCCGCCTCCAAACGCGCCCCCATCGAGCTCAGCGGATCCATCACCCGCTTCATCGGACGCTTCGAAAGCGAAGGGTCCCCCACCAAGCGGGACTCAAAAGCCTGCCCCGCCAGCAACCCGGAGAGCAGCCGCATCGTGGTGCCAGAATTGCCACAATCAATGTCCCCGGCAGGCGGCTGAAACCGCCCCCCCTTCCCGTAAATGATCAATGAATTCGGCGTGGGACGCTCAATCTGTATCCCCAAAGCCCTCATCGCCCCCATCGTCGCCAAACAGTCCTCACTTGCGAGAAAACCCCGCACCACACAGGCCCCCGTGCTGATCGAAGAAAGCAGAACCGCGCGGTGCGAAATGCTTTTGTCCCCGGGCACCTCGATTTCGCAGTTCAAGGCCGGTGCTTTATGAATGTTCCAGTGCATGATTGTGACAAAATTTAACCCAGCCGCAGCGCGTCGCGCCGCTGCTTGGCGGCGGACAGAAAAGCATCCAATTCCCTCGAAGCAGAGCCCGCATTCTCCGGTGCATCCAAACGCTCCAGAATTCCCGCCACCTCCTCCAGATGAGCAATCACTTCACGCACCCCCCCAACCACCGCCCGTCGATTGCAACGGAGGATCTCCGTCCACATCGAGGGCGACCCCGAGGCCACCCGCGTCGTGTCCCGAAAACCAGGTCCGCAAAATTCGAAGGCACCCGGCATTTCCCTGCCCACGGCATTCACCACTCCCGCCGCCACCACATGCGGCACATGACTAATCCGGGCCACCATCGCGTCGTGCAAGCCAGGCGCGACCTCCCGCACCTCACAGCCAACCCCCCGCCAGAAAAGCGTCGCACGCGTCGTCGCTTCCGGGGAAGTACGGCCCTCCTCCGGAGTCACCAAACACACCGCCCCCTCAAAAAGGTCCGCCCTCGCCGCCTCCAACCCCGTCTTTTCCGAACCCGCCATGGGATGACTTCCGACAAAGAGCGCCCGCCCCTCCAGCATCGGCGCCAAGGTGGCGACCACCTCGGCCTTCACACTCCCCACATCCGTCACCAAGGTCTCGCGCCCCAAATCCGACAGGCACTCAGAAACCAGCTCCGGCATCACTCCCACCGGGACACAGAGCACCACCACGTCCGCCCCTCGCACCGCCGCCCTCACGTCCCGCTCCATCCGGGCCTCAATCCCCAAAGCGCGCGCCTGGTCCAGGACCGCCACACGCCGCCCCCAAAGACGCAGCTCCACCCCCGGGCGCCCTGCCAGGGCCAGTGCCAGTGAGCCCCCGAGCAAACCGGGACCAATGATCGCAACTCGAGTCATGCAATTTTCGAAAGCGGCAGAGCATGAACCAACCTCCCGCACAGGAAAGCGTTTTCAGAAGTCTCCTCCCCGCCAAGTCACTCAATCCCCAGCCATCCACAGCAACCACCGCGGTGCCCCAGCCTCCCCCACCCAGCCTCCCCCAAGATCACCCGCGAGCAGCCCGCACCCATTCTGCGTTCTCCGCAGGGGCATGCCCCCGGACCGCCGCGCCACCTCGTCCTTCCAATCCCTTGGAGTTGGGTCCCTACACCCGCACCGAGGAAGGCCCTCAAGGAACCACCATGATCTCGCCAGTTTCCGGATCTCTCACCTTCAGGCCCGAGGGAAATGGTTTCCCCTTCTCGTCCACCGCCTGAAGGGTTTTGCCCGTGTATGGATTCACAATCCACGTGGGCTGTCCCGCCACGCGCTTGGCGACCAATGGAGGCTTCGGCTGGGGCGCGGCCGGAGGCGTCGTGGGCGCAGGTGCAGGCGCCTGTGAAGGCGCTGGAGGAAGAGGCCCCGAAGACCTTCCGGAGTTTGCCCCACCGCTTGCGACCGGGGCAGCCGGTGCCGGGATGGAAGCAGGGGTGGGATCTGGGGAGAGCGGCGAGGGAAGAGGATCGGGAAGCGAGCTTGGGCCGGGAGTGGGAGCTGGAGCAACCGGGGCACTGGGATCCACCGGAGGAAGCTCCTGCTGAGGGCCGTCCAGCGAGGTCGTCGGATTAAACCCGGGAACCTTGGTTGGTTTGGTGGGGTACTCCCATCCCGAATCGACACAACCCGATATCCCCATCACCCCGAGGGCCAACAGCAGCCCCTGAACCACGGAAGCCAGTTTTATCTTCATAACAGTACCTTCATCTTAGCCTCAGCCTCCCGAGGGACAACTGCAAAGCACCCCCCGGAAAGCCGCATCCCCATACACGGCCCACACCGCCCCGTCTATCGCCGCCCCACGAGGCACCCGCTAAACCGCAACGCCCCGTCCCACCCCTCGCATTTCCCCTGCACCTCCACCACCGTGCCCCGGGCAACCCGAAACACCACCGCACCCGAATTTGCCTGCAACACCGTGCAAAAAATGACGCCCCCCTGCCTCTCTTCGCGCACCCGGAATTCAGCCGCATTGAAAGCACACTCGCCCACCGCCCCATCCGTCGCCCCCGAAAGCACCAACACCGGCTCCGATTCCGGAGTCTCCATCCGCACCCCCAGCACCCGCCCGGTCACGGTCAAACGCACGCCTTTGTAGACCCGATCCGACCGCTCGCGCCCCGTGTGGTACGCCTGCAACAGTTCGTCCAACTGGACACTCGTTCCCGCAGTCGCGCGTTGCACCGGATCCGAAGCCCCGGGCAACCCCTGCAGCTTCTCAATCGCCGAGCGCACCTCCACCGCCTCGTCCAACCGTCCAGCCATCGTCAGCCGTTTCTTGAGCTCCACCAAGCGCGGCACGCTCTCCGAAACCAAAAGCGCCGTCTGTTTCCCCAACGCTTTCAGGGTCGCCTCCTGCAACTCCCGAAGCGAGGCAGGACGCTCCACCAAATGCGACTGCTCTAGGGCTCGGGAGCGCCCCAGCCGCTGTTCCTCTCCACGCACCAACAACGCCGACTCCAAATCCGCTGCCCTCTGGAATTTTGTTCGCAGCTCCGCGAGTCTTCCCTCGTACCGGTTGATGGCCTCATTCCGAGCCCCCTGAAGCGCCGTTTCACACCGGTCCAACTCCGCCCGAAAAAGAGCCACCTCCTGCGCGCCGCTCTGGACCTGCGCCTCCGCCCGCAGAGGCCCCGGATTCGCGAGAGCCAAAAAGACGAAAAGGGGGAAGCACAGGGGCCGCATCCCGAAGGTTAACCACAAGGGAGAACGCGGGATCGAGCGGGAATCGCGGCTTCGGGAATAGAAAAGAGGAGTGACAAATAAGCATCGATTCGCTAATTCCGCAGACAGGTTCCCGACGCTTCGCTCATGCCCTCCCCTGCCTCCCGGAAAAAGAAACCTTTCTTTCCAAGAGAGGGCGCGCAGTCCCCCTACTCCGTCGCCCAACAGCGCTACGCCGCCCTCGGCGTCGACTCCGACGCCGCACTCCTCGCCCTCGCCCAAATCCCCCTCTCCCTCCCTTGCTGGCAGGGAGACGACGTCCAGGGCTTCGAACCTTCCAAACTCCCCCTCTCCGGCGGAATCGCCGCCACCGGATCCTACCCGGGCCGCGCGCGCACCCTCCAAGAACTCCGCCAAGACCTCGAATTCGCCCTTTCCCTCATCCCAGCCAAACACCGCCTCAACTTGCACGCCTCCTACGGCGACTTCGGCCCCACAGCGGTCCCCCGCGACGCTATCGAGCCGGAACACTTTCAGAGCTGGATCACCTGGGCAAAAACCCTCGGCATCGGACTCGACTTTAATCCCACGCTCTTCTCCCACCCCAAGGCCGTAGACGGCTTCACCCTTTCCCACCCCAGCAAGGCCATCCGCAAATTCTGGATCGAGCACGCCATCCGCTCCCGACGCATCGGTGCCGCCATGGGCCGTGCCCTCCACGCCCCCTCCGTCACCAACCTCTGGATCCCCGACGGCTCGAAGGATTCCCCCGCCGATCGTCTCGCCCCTCGCAAGCGCCTCGCCGACTCCCTCGACGAAATCTTTGCCGAAAACCTCCGCGGCACCCTCGACTCCCTGGAGCCTAAACTCTTCGGCATCGGATCGGAGAGCTACGTGGTCGGCTCCCACGAGTTCTACCTCGCCTACGCACTCTCCCGGAAAAAGCTCCTCTGCCTGGATTCCGGCCACTACCACCCCACCGAGAACGTCGCCGACAAAATCACCAGTCTCCTCCAATTCTTCCCTCAACTTCTCCTGCACCTCAGCCGAGGCATCCGCTGGGATAGCGACCACGTCGTGATCCAAAACGACGAATTACTCGCGATCACTCGCGAAATCATCGCCAACCGCCTCCAATCCCGCGTCCGAATCGGACTCGACTCCTTCGACGCCAGCATCAACCGCGTTGCCGCCTGGGTCATCGGAGCCAGAGCCACCCAGCGCGCCCTCCTCATCGCCTTGCTCGAACCCACCCAAGCCCTGCGGGAGGCCGAAAACCAGGGCGACCCCACCGGACGCCTCGCCCTCCAGGAGGAAATCAAAGCCCTCCCTTTCGGCGCCGTTTGGGAACGCTTCTGTGAAATCCACCAAGTGCCTCCCGATCACCAGTGGATCGCCAAGGTTCGAAGGTACGAAGCGGACGTCCTCGCCCGCCGCTCCTAAACCGTTCCGAATTCCAAATTGCATTATTTGACCCTTTTTAAAGACTAAGAGTCTTTTGATGCAGAGCCTCCAACCCCTCCTCCCTCCTCCATGAACTCCCCCCTCACCTTCCTCGGCGTCGATATCGGAGCCGAAAGCGGCCGACTCATGGCAGGGCTCTGGGACGGCTCCAAAATCACCCTTCTCGAGCAGCACCGCTTTCCGAACAGCCCCGTGGCGCTCCACCAGTCGCTGCGCTGGGATCTGCTGCACCTCTGGAAAAACATCCAGGACTCCCTCTCGCTCGCCGCACGCCACTTCGGCTCGCAGGTCCGCTCCATCGGCGTGGACACCTGGGGCGTGGATTACGTACTCATGGATGCGCGCGGTGAATGGCTGGGAATCCCCCACGCGTACCGCGATGTCCGCACCCGCGGACTGGTGGAGGAAGTCCTTTCCATCCTCCCTCGGGAAACGATTTTTGCGGAATCGGGCACCCAGTTCCTCGAAATCAATACCCTCTATCAGCTCCTCGCCGCCCACCGCGCGGACCCCGCTCTGCTGGAAAATGCCCGGCGACTGCTCATGATCCCCGACTGGATCCACTGGGCCCTCTGCGGATCCACCTGCAGTGAGTTTTCCAACGCCACCACCACCCAGCTCGTCCACCCCAAAACGCGCAGTTGGTCCACCTCGCTTCTCGACCGGCTGGGAATGCCCTCCCATTTCCTTCCGCCCATCGTTTTGCCCGGATCCCCGCTGGGAACCCTTCTGCCGGAAGTCGCCCACGCCTCCGGCCTCGCTCAGATCCCCGTCATCGCCCCAGGTACGCACGACACCGCCTCCGCCGTGGCCGCCGTGCCGACCAAGCTCACCGGCTCCCCCCGCTGGGCTTACATCAGCTCCGGCACTTGGTCCCTCATCGGCACCGAGGTCCCGGAAGCCATCCTCACGCGCCCCGTCCAAGACACGAATTTCACCAACGAGGGCGGCGTGGACGGAACCTACCGACTCCTGCGCAACTCCATGGGAATGTGGTTAATTCAGCAACTCCGCAAAGCCCTCGCCCAAAACGGGCACGCCTACGACTACGCCGAATTGGTCCAACTCGCCGCCCACGCCGACCCCTTCCGCTCCCTGATTGACCCGGACGACCCCCGCCTGCTGCGCCCAACCGATTTCATCCCCCTGCTCCAAAGCCTTTGTCGGGAAACCCAGCAGCCGATCCCCGAATCACCGGGGGCCCTCGTACGCTGCATTTTGGAAAGCCTCGCGCTGCGCTACCGTCAAGTGATCGGGTGGATCGAATCCATTACGGGCACCCCCATCGAGGTGATCCACATCGTGGGAGGGGGCAGCCGCAACACGCTGCTCAACCAGTTCACCGCCGACGCCACGGGGCGGCCGGTCATCGCAGGCCCTGTGGAGGCCACAGCCTTGGGGAATGTGCTTGTGCAGGGCCGCGCGTGTGGTGAAATCGATTCTTTACAGGACCTCCGACAGGTCGTCTCCGACTCCTTCCATCACGAAATGCGCGAATTCCTCCCCTGCTCCTCCCAGCGTTCCCCGTGGGATTCCGCCGCGCACGCGTGGTCCGCCCGCTTCTGCGCAACCCCTCATTGATTTGCCCTTTTCTCACCCTAAAACACCCAACCCAACCCAAACACCATGACTGCATTCAAACACGTCAACTTCCTGTGGGATGATGCCAAGGCCGCCTCCCTCGATCCCGTCGGCCGCCTCGTTTACCGCTCCAACCTGCTCGGAAGCGATCAGCGCATCACCAACACCGGCGGCGGGAACACCTCCTCCAAAATCATGGAGAAAGATCCCCTCACCGGAGAGTCAATCGAAGTGCTTTGGGTCAAGGGGTCCGGGGGCGATCTGCGCACCAGCAACCGGGACAATTTCTCCTCCCTCTACCAGCACAAGCTCGTCGACCTCCAGCGCTCCTACGGGGCCCGAACCGACAAGGGACTCAAGTCCCAGGCGGAGGACGACATGGTCGGCATGTACACTCACGCCACCTTCAACCTCAATCCGCGCGCCTCCTCCATTGACACCCCGCTCCACAGCTTCCTGCCCGGCAAGCATGTGGACCACATGCACCCCAACGCCATCATTGCCGTGGCGGCTTCTCGCCGGTGCAAGGAACTCACCCAAGAAATTTTTGGAGGCGAAATGGCCTATGTCCCGTGGATGCGCCCGGGATTTGAACTCGGCCTCGCCATGCAGGAGATCGCCAAGGCCAACCCCACGCTTAAGGCGATCATGATGGGGCAGCATGGATTCATCTCCTGGGATGATGACGAGAAAACGTGCTACACCCGCACCCTCGAGTTCATCGAAAAGGCTGCCCAGTACATCGAGTCCAAGTACCAAGCCAAAGGCGGCCATGCCAAGGCCTTCGGCGGCGCGAAATACCAGACCCTGCCGGAAGCCGAACGCCACGCCGCTTTCGCCGCCATTCTCCCATGGCTCCGCGGCCAGGTCAGCCAAAAGCGCCGCTTCATCGGCACCGTCCAAGAGGACGAGGCCATCCTTCGCTTCGTCAACAGCCACGACGCTCCACGCCTTGCAGAGCTTGGAACGAGCTGCCCCGACCACTTCCTGCGCACCAAGATCAAGCCCCTCTACGTGGACTGGAACCCCGCCTCCGGCGACGTGGCCAGCCTCAAAAATCTGCTCAAGGAAGGCCTTGCCAAGTACCGCGAGGATTACGCCGCGTACTACCACCGCTGCAAGCACGCCAACTCCCCGGCCATTCGCGATGCCAACCCCACCGTCATCCTCATCCCCGGCCTCGGAATGATCGCTTGGGGCAAGGATAAGAGCGAATCCCGCGTCACCGCCGAATTCTACAACTGCGCCGTCGAAGTCATGCGCGGTGCGGAAGCCATCGATGAGTATATCGCTCTGCCCCAGCAGGAAGCCTTCGACATCGAATACTGGCTTCTCGAGGAGGCCAAACTCCAGCGCATGCCCGCCGAGAAGGAACTTGCGCGCCAGGTCATCATCGTCATCGGCGCCGGAAGCGGCATCGGCAAGGAAACCGCCCACCGCATCGTGAAGGAAGGCGCTCACTTGGTCTGCGTGGATCTCAAGGAAGAGACCGCAGCCGCGACCGCCAAGGAAATCACCGATAAGTACGGGCTCGGCATCGGCGTCGCCGGAAGCGGCCTCAGTGGGTGCGGACCGGCCATCGGCCTCGGCGCGGACATCACCAACCGGCAGAGCATCCGAGCCATGCTCGATAAAGTCGCCCTCGCCTACGGCGGGTTCGACTCGATCTGCGTGACCGCCGGCATTTTCGTCCCGAGCGACACCACCGGACACATCCCCGATGACCGCTGGGATCTCACCTTCAAAATCAACGTGACCGGCAGCTACCTCGTAGGCGATGAAGCCTTCAAAACTTGGAAAGACCAGGGCCTTCGGGGCAGCCTCGTCCTCACGACGAGCGCCAACGCCGCAGTCGCGAAAAAGGGCAGCGTGGCCTACGACACATCCAAGGCAGCCGCCAACCACCTCGTACGCGAACTTGCGATCGAACTCTCGCCGCTCGTTCGGGTCAACGGGGTCGCCCCAGCCACCGTCGTCCAAGGCAGCGCCATGTTCCCCCGCGACCGCGTCATCGGCTCTCTCGCCAAATACGCC
>JBEBAG010000040.1:0-16867 GCA_041159065.1 Verrucomicrobiota bacterium
AAATCTCCATCGTCCCCGCAATCGCAGGGGGCTAGGGTTTCACGGAGTCTCACTCCGATTCAGTCCGGTCTCTCTCTCCTTTCTATGGCACACTATCAAACCCGTCTTTGGTTGATGCTTCCCCCGCGGCTCATCACGCGGCCGCTGCTTTGGGAATTGAGCAAACAGTTCCAAGTGGTCCCGAATATTCGTCAGGCTAGCGTTACCGAGGAGGTGGGTATCGTTTCCCTCTCGCTCGAGGGCGAACAAGAGGAAGTCCAGCGAACGATCGCCTGGCTTGAGGAGCAGGGGGTGAAAGTCGAACCCGTAGAGATTAACACGATCGCCAGTTGAGGAAGACCACAGCGGCACCGCTCCCCGGTCCGCTTGCCCCTCTTCCGTTCTACGAGCCTAGAGCGGCCTCCCAGCCCGCTCCAAGCTCCCTTTGAACTGCTTAACTCAGCGCCTGCCTTTCACGCGGCAGGCGCTTTTTTTGTTTTGGTGGGACAATTCGCGAGATCACCGCGAGCTCACTCCCCGTTCCCCTCATCCGATCTCGCGAATTCACAGTCCTCATTTCAGGCTCGCAAGGAATGCGACTAGGTCCCGCAAGTCCCGCCGGCTCAAAACCGCTCCGAGAGGCGGCATTCCCGAGGGACCTTTGGTTCGGGAAAGAATCTCTTTTTTCGGAATTCGATCCAAAGACCCTCCGGGAGGAAGGAGGACCAACTCCTCCTCGCTCTCCTTTTTCAGAACACCGACGCGAACCGACTGGTCTTTCAGGGTCACGATTTGCGTCTCAAACCCCTCCGCAATTTTCGCATTGGGGTCCACAATGGACTCCAACAGGTACTCCCGAGTCTGTCGCGCTCCCACCCCCTCCAACAGCGGTCCCACCGTCTCGGTTGCCTCCCGCTTTGTTTGGTGGCATCGAGAACATGAGGCCTCGGCCTTTTCATAAAACACCTTCCGCCCGGCCGAAGGATCCCCTCCTCGGAGGGCCATCCGATACGGTGCGAGAGCCTCTTTGGGATCCCATGCTTGGTAGCGGTCGAGACGCTCCTTCCACTCGGGGGAGTTTCTTTTAGAGGCCACCTCCCACAGCTCCAGTTCCAGTTCCGGCGGCAGTTTGCCCTGCAAAAGCAAATCCATCCGCCCCAGCAACACCTCCTCCGCTGCTTTCTCCTTCAACTCGGCGAGCGTCATGATCACCGACTGTTGCTCCCCCACAGAGCCTTTCTCCAAAACCCCCTTCAGCACCGGCACCGCGCCGCCGGGCAAATTCAACTTCACCAGCAACGCAACCGCCGCCCTGCGCACCTTTTCGGAAGCGTCCTTGGAAGCCAACGAGACAGCTTCCTCCAAGGCGGGATCCTTGCGACTCGCCATCGCCTCGAGCGCGGCCACCCGCACGGCCGGATCCCTCCCCTGAACGTCCTTGACCAGGGACAGCAAATCCAAATCACGCCCCTGAAAACCCAGTCGACCGACCAACGCGAGCGCCTCCAAGGCCACTTCTTTGGAATGATCGCTGATCAGCCGAGGGAGAAACGGAGCGAGCATTTCTACCACCGTCGAAACCTCCCTCTCCGCCAGCGGCCGGAATAGCCCGCTCACGGGATCCACGTTTGATGGCTTCTGCCACGTGCCCAGACGCGCCAGCGCCTCCCTACGGATCTCCCCGGGCATCGACTCCTCCGCCGCCCACCGAGCCAAGACCTGCGCCTGTTCCACACCGCCCACCCGATAATTCGCATTCAGGACGCGCCGCAATACCGCATCCCGCGGTCCAGGGCTCTCCTTGCTTCCCTGCGGCAGCCCCGCCAGCTGCCCCGCATGCACTGCAAGGGAAGCCAAACGCCGCATTCCGCCCTCAATGGACTCATCGCAAATCGCGCGCGCCGCCTCCGCCACCACCCACGGATCCGCGTCCTCTAAAAAATCGGCCACCGCGGGATCTCCGGAGCGCCGCAAGGCGTTCACCACGCCGATCCTCACCGCGCGACTGGGGTCCCTACGCCCCACCTCCGCCAACGTCCCGCGGGACGCCGCCCCCTCGAGTCCCGAAACCAGTGCATAACGAAGCACCGGATCCCTGTCCTCATTCTCCCGAAGAGCGGCCAGAAGGAGTTCCGTTGCAGCTGCGTATTGGAGACGGCCCAAGGCAATCGCGGCAAAGGCCCGAACCCGAGGGCTGGAATCTTTCAAGAGATTGAGGAGTTCAGGCCCGGCCGGAGCATACTTCTCGTCGCCAAGCACCTTTGCGGATTGAGCCCGCACCTCGGCGTCCGCGTGTTTCAGGAGCGGCTTCAGACATGCGAGCGCTTTGCCATCAGTCCTTCCCAGCTGTCCCACCCCCCAGATGCCGTGTAACTGAGCCCACTGCGTCGGCCCCGACACTGCGGCCTTCTCCAAAAGGAGATGCTGCTTCCGATCCACTAACGCGAACTGCGCCCCCTGCCGGACCCGCATGTCCGCATGCGAAAGCAGCGTCTCGAGCTCCTTCTCCGACCGGTGCTCCATTCCTTCCTCCAACAGACGCCGGGTATCCTGTACCAAGGGATCGTTCCATGCGCTCTCGTCGAGCACTTTATAGATGCGCCCCTTGCCCGTCATTCCCCACCCGTTCACCCAATCCAAAACATACAGTCCACCATCGACTCCGAATTCGACATCGGTGGCCAAAACATTCCATATCGGCTTCTCCGATGGGCTTATTGAAAAGCCAGCCCCCAGCGGATTCAGCTTGAAGGAATGGATTCCGCTGTTTCCTGAAGCCCCTCGAAAGTCAGCCAAAAAGAAATGGTTGCGCCACGCTGGACTCAGCCCCGTGCCAGGATGGTAGGTGATCCCGCTGGGCCCGTTTCCCAAGTTTGCGACGGGAGGCACGTGATGCGCGGGCTGTCCCTCGAAGTGCGGAAAACACATCCGCTCCGACAACCAAGGTCCTCGCGGCGGATGATTCAAAAACTGCCATCCAATGCGCCACCCGCTGTCGCCTCCTTGAAGCACGTAGACGATCCGTGCGGGATCGCCGCCGTCTGAGTTGTTATCCCCAGTGAACAGGTTGCCAAACTCATCAAACACGAGGTCCTGGGGATTTCTCAGCCCCCGCGCAAAAATCTCGAGCCCGGTTCCGTCCAGATTGCAGCGGTACACGGCCCCCGTCTCGGGATTGAACGCACTACTTCCATCGATTGCCACGGCATTGGCTCCCCGATCTCCGATGCTGAAGTAGAGCCTCCCGTCGGGCCCTATTCGCAAGCCATGCAAGTCGTGCCCAAGAAACGCAGTGCGCACGCCGAACCCACGAGCAAGCGACTGGCCCGCCCCCCCGATTGGCGCACTCTTTGCCTGCCCTTTTTCCTTTTCCGCTTTGCCCTCATCAAACATCCACAAATCCGGAATGTTGGTTGCATAGACCTTCCCCTTGTGGGCCAACACCCCCGCCAGAATCCCACTGAGCGGACCATCCATTCCCTCGGCAAAAATCAGGCTCTCATCGGCTTTCCCCAAACCCTGAGTATCCGCCAAACGCTGAATGCGTTCAGAGTTTGCATTGGTCTTGCTCAGATCCACCGCTTTGTCCCCCCGCAAAATCGCGAGCCACGACTCCGCAGAGGTGCTGGCAAGCTCGGGCTCGAGCCAGTGCATATGAGCGCGAATGTCGCTGACCCCCGCGTGGAGTCGGAAAGTCTGCGCGACATACCAGCGACCGCGGTGGTCGGTTGCGAACGCCACCGGATTGGCCAGGAACGGCTCCGCGGCCCACAGACGGGCAGAGAGTCCCGGGGCAAGCTGGAATCCTTGGATCGCCTTCTGCCCCTCGTCTGAGGGCCCCGCCACCTTGGGGACCATCCCCCCCTGCTTGGCAACCTCCACCTGCCGGGCGTCCCCGGCGCTCAGAGGGCCCGCACTCAAAAGGAACAACAAAGGAGGGAGGAGAAACGCAGCGCGCATAGAGAGGCCCATGTAACTCACCCACCTCCGGCAGGCGAGCCGTGAAACCCGGGGAATGATCCTCCCCAAGCCCCCCCCTGCAGACACTCCCGTGGAAGCCCCGCCCTCGCCGCTCCCCGGTTTGAGAGCCGCGCCCTCCCCCCGGGGAACATCACCGGCAACCGGGCTCCACACCTTCGGAGCGCGGGCCATAGTGGACCGGAAAACGGGTGAAAATCGCGCATCCCTTGCCAGATCCACGGAGCCGGCCACCAACGCAGCGCGTAGTACAGCCACGCGCGACCACACGCATGCGACCAAGTCGCGAGCTTCCGCCTCATTTGTGCCGGTTCACGCGCCCACGAGTTGTGCACCACGGCAGCTTCCGCCCCCAAAAAAAGCGCCCTTTCCTCACCCGGCTCCAAAGCCCGGCGCAACTGATGACTCACGCCGTCCCCCCGAATCACCGCCCTCAAAAAGCCCTCCCCCGTCCGCCGACCCTCCACCAAACGCGTTCCCGCCCGCACGGCCAACGGCGCCACATACTCAAAGTGATCCTCCCCTTCGGCACCGCATACCTCGAGGTAAGATCCGTCCCGCAGGCGTCGGAAAAGCACCCGCATAGGCCATTCCAAGCCACGCTTCTGCGCACGCTCCGCCCGATCCAGCCCCTCCAAAAGATATTCCATCTCCGGAATCCACTCGTCGGTATCCACCTGTAACACCCAGTCCGCGCGGGTCTGCGCAAGTTCCATCGCCGCGTTCCGCTGTCGCGTCTCATTCTGCATCGGGGTGAGCCGGCGCTCATGGAAGGAACCCGGAGCCCACCGGATCTTCCTCTCTCCGTCGATGCGTTTGAGGCGTTCCAGACATTCCTCCACTTCCGTCTTGGCTCCCGTGTATCCAACGCCATCCCGATCGAAGGAAACCACCAGTCTTTCAATCCACGGGTAGTAAGCCAATACACTCGCCTCCAACCAGGTGGGGTCTGCAGCAAGCACATAGGCATGGATTCTCTTCATGTTTTTTTCCTCTTTTTTTTATTCCGTTTCCGGTTCGGCCTGCCGCCGCCGATTACCCGTTCACCGCCGAAGCCAGCGTTTCCGGCCCGGACAAGGCCGCATCCATCGAAGGGCTGGCGCCGCTGGAGCGCCGCACGACAGACCATTCAAAATCGGGCAGCACCGCCCCTTGTCCGGTGGCCTCCTCAGGAATTCCCCCCTCGTACGGCAAGGGAGGAACCACGGTGAACTCCGCCGCCCCCTCCAACCGATCCAAGATCCCGGATGCGCACACAAACGCATCGATCCGGTAGCAACCGGGCTTCAACCAAGGCCCCTGCAACACAAATTCCAAGTCCACCATCGAATCCGCCCCCTCCTCGGGCCGAATCCAGCCGCCCTTCAGACGCGAATCGCACTGCAAGAGCACCGCTCCGCGCGCATCCACGACGTGCAGAGACACAAAATAGGGCACGCGTTGCTCCCTTCCGCAGGACACTTGCACCCGGATCCGCTTTGACTCGGCACACCCAAAACAGGGATTCGCAGGCTCCACCTCCACAATAGCCACCCCGGAATTCGGTATCGATCCGGGACTGCGCCGGGCCGAAACACGGGAAACTTTGCCAAACGCCTGCGCATAGGCACGCAACCCGCCGGACACCTCGCCATCATAGGAAACCTGTCCGGATTCGAGCACCACCGCCCGGGAGCAGAGAGCGGCCACCGACTCCAGGTGATGACTTACGAACAACACAGTGCGTCCACCGGAGGCCGCATCCCGCATCTTGCCCAGACACCGCCGCTGAAAATCCGCATCCCCTACCGAAAGCACCTCATCCACGAGGAGGATCTCCGAACGCAGGTGCGCTGCGACCGCGAAGGCAAGGCGGACATACATTCCGCTGGAGTAACGTTTTACGGGCATATCAAGGAATCGCTCCACCCCCGCGAAGGTGACGATCGCGTCGAAACTCGCGCGAATCTCCGCGCGACGCATTCCGAGAATGGCTCCGTTCAAGTAAATATTCTCCCGCCCAGTGAGTTCCGGATGAAATCCCGTGCCCACCTCCAAGAGACTGCCCACTCGCCCACAGAGTTCGACGAACCCCTCGCTTGGGGGCGTGATGCGCGTGAGCACCTTCAAAAACGTACTCTTGCCCGCTCCATTTCGTCCAATCACCCCCACGACCTCGCCGGGATCGACCTCCAGATCCACCCCGCGCAGTGCCCAGAACGTTTGCGCGCGTCCCCCGTTGTTTCCGCCTGGGATTCGGTAGCGCTTGGAGAGTCCCCGAACGAGTACCGCTTTTTGGGATTTAGAGGACATCGGCAAGGCTCCTTTCCATCCGGCGAAAGCATAGCCCCCCCACTAGGAAAGCGGCGAGGGCCACCCCGGTGCTGTAGACCATTCCATTCCATGGGACTCCCTCCAACCGGCAGAGTCCCGAGCGAACCCCCTGAACCATCCAACTGACCGGATTCAGCCCAAGTATCATTCTCCAGCGCTCTGGCACCGATTCCAGCCCATAGGCGACCGGCGTGGCGTAAAGGAAGAAGGGCAGGAGCATGGGCAACACATGCTGCACATCCCGAAAGCGGGTCATCAACGCGGCCGCCATCATTCCCATCCCCAGCGCGAACAGCAGTCCGAGTCCTACCCAGCAGGGCAACCAGAGCAACCCGAAGGAAGGAGGGCATCCCTCCGACCAAGCCACCACGCTGAATGCACCCAAACCGATGCACAAATCCACCATCGTCGAGAGCACCGTGGACAAGGGCAGGAGCATCCGAGGAAAATACACCTTCGCAACCAACGCACCGTTGGCGACGACCGACATGCTCGCCTTTAAAAAAGTGGACTGGAAGCAGTTCCAGGCCAGGAGCCCGGCCATCGAGTACAAAAAATAATGCTCCTTGCCTTTCGAAAAGCCAGCCACCCAGCCGAAAACCACCGCAAAAATTCCCGCTCCAGCCAAGGGCTGGAAGACCACCCAAAGCACGCCCAGCGCGGTTTGCCGGTATCTCAGCCGAAGATCACGCATCGCAAGACTCCACAACAAATCCCGGTACTCCCAGAGCTCCCGAGCCCACGCAAACAGCTGCTCCCCCCCCCAGCCCTGCGCGGGCTGGATTCTCCGGATTTTCCGGCTCGAGTCTTCTCCATCCGCCCCCATCTGGGGAGGCGCACCCTCCGGCTCTATTCGCCGACCGCCTGTTTTCGCTTCCATAAACCCTCCCTTCACCTCGCTTCACCGCACCCAATCCCGTTTCACAGGGCCGGAACAACGCACGCCTCCGCACCCCGCAGTCCCGCATTTTCGGGCCACGTTCGGGGCGCGAGTACTCCCAAAGTTCCCCCCGAGATCTCATCGCATCCCGCCCCGCCTGTGGCCGCCCCTCGCCTACTCCCTCCCACGATCGATCCTCTATTTAGTACGCCCGACTGGAGGGACACCACACCTCCCGAAACGTCCGCCCGATAATCCAGAAATCCAGAATCAGGGACCAGCTCTCCACATACCGGATGTCCCATTCCACCCGTCGGCGGAGATCCTCGGGAGATCGCAACTCCCCTCGGCATCCGTGGATTTGGGCGAGCCCCGTCATTCCCGGCTTCACGAAGCTCCGGATGTGGTACCGGGGCTCCTGAGCAAACCTTTCCGTGTGCTGCACCAAGTGTGGGCGAGGGCCTACGATACTCATCTGTCCACAGAGGACGTTCAGCACCTGGGGAAACTCATCCAAACTGTGTTTTCTCAAAAACCGTCCGAAAGGGAATACCCGGACATCGCCGCAACTGGCCTGCCGCGCCACGTCCCCCGCATCCGCGTGCATCGTGCGAAATTTCCAGATCAGAAATGCCCGTTGCCCCCGGCCATGCCGCCATTGCCTGCAGAAAAGGGGGCCGGGAGACTGCCTCCGCTGCATCCCATAGGTCATCAACGCGAGGGGCAAAAGAATGAGCAAGACCGCTCCCAAAGCGAGAACCACGTCCACGGCCCGCTTGATCGCACGACACGCCGGGTTCTGAAGCGGCTCCTGGTACACGGAACGGATCCGCCAGCGGCCCAGCACCTCCCAGTCCCGATCCACTCTCGCCTCCGGGAGGGGCTCCAGCTTCTGAACCACGAGAAACCGAAGCCCCAGCCGGTCACAGGTGTGCGCGACCGCCTCGAGTTGCCAGGGGCGGGGTGCCTCTCCGACGAGAATCACCTGCTGGACCTGCTCGCGAATGGCAATCGGCTCGAGCTCCTCCAGCCTCCCCATGCAGGCGGCATGGTGGCCGGAGGCCCCCCGCCAGCCATCCCCCTCCTCCTCGCAGGGAATCCAGCCCACAGGCTCAATCCCCCAGCGGGCCCATGTTTGAATATCCCGCTCCAGACGACGCACCTCCTCACTGGATCCGATCAGGACTGCCCTCTGGCGATGCGCGCACCCCAGAACCTCCTCGCGAAGGGAACGCGGCAGGACCCGATGCAGCACGGAGAGCCAAAGCCACGCAGCTCCAAGCCCCACCCAGCCACACACTCCTCCGCCCAGCGTCCAGCCCAACGCACCCTCGCCCCAGCCCGATGCCCGCTCGGACATCCCCGCCTCTCCAAAAGCCCCCAGACACGCCATCGCAGGAAACAGCGACGCCCCGAGGGCCCTCGACATGGCCCGGCCCCAAGGCGTCCCATGCCCCTCATGCCGCGTCCCAAAACCGGAGTGGCCCCACCAGAGCGCTTCCACCCCGATTCCCATGGCCCACGGCAAACTTCTGCGCACCCAAAAGATCCCTCCGGAGGCGGATGCCCCCCCCGCAAGGACCCGCTCCATTCCCCACAGAAGCGCCCAGACCAACAGGGTCTGAATGGCGGCCTCCAAAGCCAGAATCCCCCGATGACGCTGTGCCAACATCCCTTGAAGCCCCCGCCTTTCGCGCCCGATTCCGCTCCGGGATTATTCCCGCCCGCCCCCCCCCTTTGAAGGCTCCCGATTCGGGCGCTCTGAAAGATGCTCTGAAACAGGGTCCTTTGACCTCACCACGCCCGGCTTCGTCGCATTTCTTCGGCCTCGCATCCCCCCCGGAAGAATGGACTTCCTGCCCACGGATGCCCCCGAGCCCCTCGTTGAAATACCCCACATACGCATTCCCTCCCACCTCTCTCATCGCAAGAGGCTCACTCGGCGGACGCCCATTCCCCGCCCCACCTGAGGCCGAAAAGGGGCGGCAGGAGGCCTCAGTCCCGTGCGCCGCCCGGCACACGTTTGTAGTGGTGGACTTGAAAGCCCGGGCCCCTTTCCACCACCCCCACCGCTTCAAAAAGCGGCTCGAACTCCGGAAAGAATGCGTCGCCCTCCACTTCCCTCTCCACCACGCTCAAGAACAGTTCAGAGCAGCGGTCCAAAAGTTGGGCATAGAGTTCGGCACCGCCAATCACCCAGATTTCCCCCAGAGAGGGCCGCAACGCCTCCAGTTCTTGAAGCTCACGCAACATCGTGACGCCCGGAAAACGGGCGGTGCGCGAGAGCACGAGATTCGTCCTGCCGGGAAGCGGTTTCCCGAGGCTTTCGAAGGTTTTTCGCCCCATGAGCACCGTGCCTCCGAGGGTCATTTTTTTGAACCAGCGAAAATCCTCCGGGATATGCCAGGGGATGCGTCCTGAGGCGCCAATCACCCGGTTGCGAGACATGGCTGCGATGGCTTTCACGGGTTCGGGGGCTAGACGGAGATGGGAGCCTTGATCGCGGGATGCGGGTCGTACCCTTCGAGGGTGAAGTCCGAGAAGCGGAAGTGGGTGATTTGGCGTACGGCCGGGTTGAGGATCATGCGGGGAAGCGGGCGCGGTTCGCGGGAGAGTTGAAGGGCGGCCTGATCGAGGTGATTTTTGTAGAGGTGGAGATCCCCGAAGGTGTGGATAAATTCGCCCGGTTGAAGCGCACAGACCTGGGCCACCATGAGGGTCAGGAGCGCATAGGAGGCGATGTTGAAGGGGACCCCCAAAAAAAGATCGGCGCTCCGCTGATAAAGCTGACAGCTGAGTCGGCCGCCCGCCACGTAGAATTGGAAAAGGGCATGACAGGGAGGGAGGGCCATTTGATGTATTTCGCCGGGATTCCACGCCGAGACGATCAACCGACGACTGTCAGGATTCTGGCGGATCTGGGCGATGACGTCGGCGATTTGGTTGAGGGAGCGCCCGTCCGGGGTCCTCCAGTCGGTCCACTGGGCGCCATAGACTCTGCCGAGGTTGCCCTCCGAATCGGCCCACTCGTTCCAGATGGAGACGCCCTCGGCCTGGAGGGATCGCACGTTGGTGTCTCCGCGAAGGAACCAGAGGAGCTCGTGGATGATGCTCTTGAGGTGCAGCTTTTTGGTGGTCAAAAGCGGGAAGCCCTCGGAGAGGTCGAAGCGGGCCTGGGCGCCAAAAATGGAGAGCGTGCCGGTGCCGGTGCGGTCTTCCTTCGAATAGCCGCGTTCCAAAACCAGACGGAGCAGTTCGTGATACTGGCGCATGACCCTTGAGCGAACACGGAAGCAGGCTTCGGGAGCAAGCCCGCAGGAGACAGCGAAGGAGGCCGGGCCGGGAGGGAAAGGACCTTGCAGGCCCCTCAGAGGGGTTGCATCCTTCCCCCCCCCAATCCCGGCCACGCCCTCCCCCCATGCGCTCCCTCTTGTTTCGCAGCCCGATGGGCGTCCTCGCAGCCGCGCTCCTCATGGTCTGGATCCTTTCGGCCTTCACGCTGGACTGCTGGGGTAAAACCCGTGCGCCCCGCGGCCGCTACGACGCCATCCTGGTGGCCGGATGCCGTGTCTATCCCAATGGGAAGCCGTCGCCGGCCTTGGAATGGCGGGTTCGAAAGGCCGTCGAACTTTGGAAGCACGGGGCAGCGCCGCGGGTGCTTTTCACCGGAGGGGTGGGCCGTTGTCCGCCTGCAGAGGCCGAGGCCTCGGCGCAACTGGCTTTGGAACTCGGCCTTCCCGCATCCGCAACCCTTTTGGAGACTCGTTCGACCTCCACCTACGAGAATGCCCGCTACGCCGCGCAACTGCTTTCCGATCCCCGCTCGCGCCGGATTCTCTTGGTAACGGACGCGTACCATGTATTCCGCGCTCGTCGGATTTTTTCGGACTTTTTTGGCGAGGTGGATGCTGTGGGAAGCACCTATGGCGTGGCCTCCCGCGTCCGGGGCGCGCTTCGGGAAGTCCTGGCGCTCCTCAAATACGCTGTGGTGTCGCTGCGCGGCGCCGCGGAGTGAGTTTCGCCCCCGGCTCCCCGCAGGGGGTCCATGGCCTGTGCCGTGGAATTCAGGGAAAGCGCGCGGGATGGAACGGAGAACGGCGCTTGCGCCGAAGCGAACGCATCGAAAAGGCCCCGTCTTCTGAAGGAAGTTCCCCATGAAATCCCCCGAGCGGGGGATAACGGATGGGGCACGCCTTTTGCGATCGTGACGGTATGTGCTCTCCCTTGAACCCGGCCCGTCCCCAGCGCTCCGTCCCGAGTGCCCCCCGAACCGCGTCGTCCCCCGGACGATTCAGGCGATTTCCGAGTGCCTTCACCGCCGCCACGGTGTTTATCGCGAGTGCCTTGGGAACCTGCCGCGCGGAAGAATTTTCGGCAGATCAGATCCGCTTTTTTGAAAACAAAATCCGGCCCCTGCTGGCCGAGCACTGCCTCGAGTGCCATTCCGCAGAGAAGGGAAAGGTCAAGGCGGGTCTCAATCTGGATAACCGCGCTTCGCTTTTGAAAGGAGGCGAAAGCGGGGTGGTACTGACTCCCGGCGAACCGGACAAAAGCACCTTCATCCACGCGGTAGAGTGGCGCAGCGACCTCCAAATGCCGCCTAAAAAACGGCTGTCTGCGGAGCAGGTTCAGGCGCTCCGGGAATGGGTCTCCCTGGGGCTCCCCGACCCCCGGACCGGTCCGGCGCTGGCAGGGAAGAATCTGAAAGCGCACTGGGCCTTTCAACCCGTGCAGATGCCGGAGGTGCCCGCGCCGAAAAACGCGCTCTGGTGCAAGACTCCCGTCGACCGCTTCATCCTCGCCGCACAGGAGTCGGCTGGGCTGCTGCCTGGCGAACCCCCGGAAACCGGCACCTTCGAAGATCAGCGGCGCAAAAAAGAGGCGCTTCTGCGACGTACCTACTTTGACCTGATCGGCTTGCCTCCCAGCCCGGCCGAAATCCAAGCGTTTGTCTCCGACGCCAATCCTCGCGCGGCGTATGAAAAGGTCGTGGACAAGCTTCTTGCAGACAAAGGTTTTGGGGAGCGATGGGCGCGTTTCTGGATGGACACGGCACGCTACTCTGACACGGCGGGCAGCGGACGCGACGTGAACGGCGAGTTCCGCTACGCCTATGCCTGGTCGTACCGGGACTGGCTCATCAACGCACTCAACGCGGACATGCCCTACAACGAGTTCATTCTCAATCAACTCGCGGCGGATCGCCTCCCCGGGAACTCCAAGCAGAATCTTGCGGCGCTGGGGTTTCTCACCGTGGGCGAGCGATTCAACCGGAGTGATGACACGCTCAACGACCGCATCGATGCCGTCGGACGCGGCTTCCTGGGGCTCACACTGGCCTGTGCCCGCTGCCACGATCACAAATTCGACCCGATCACCCAGGCGGATTACTACGCGCTCAAGGGCATTTTCCAAAGCACGGTCGAGCCCAAGGAAGGCCCCGTTATCGCGGAAAACCCGCTCAAAAAGGAGGCCGAGGACTTTACTCTCAAACTGCAGGCG
The DNA here is from genome assembly GCA_041159065.1 of Verrucomicrobiota bacterium. GTDB lineage: Bacteria > Verrucomicrobiota > Verrucomicrobiia > Chthoniobacterales > Chthoniobacteraceae > Chth-196. The sequence continues at coordinate 12,653 of JBEBAG010000040.1, forward strand.
CTTGAGAAGGAAGCCCGCCTGGGACTGGCAACGAGAGCCCGCGATTTTGGCATGAACTTCCGCAAGCAGGCGCTGGCCTACTTTGAGGCGGCCTTTGTGGCCTCGAAACGCAATGACCCGGAGGCGCGCAAACTTTCCACGGAACTCATCGCCAAAAACAAACTCGACGGACGCATCGTAGACACGTTGCGCAACCGATTGAATCCCGGCGATCCGATCATGGGACCCTTTCTGAAGCTCCTGAACGCCCCCTCCGGAAAACCAGAAATCCTCGCAAAACTCGTCTCTGAAAATGCGCAAAAGCCACGCTACAACCCCATCTCCCTCGAGTTCCTGCGCCAATCCGGTGTCCTCCCAGCAGACCACTCCATGGTGGCGGCGCTTCTCTACAAGAGCCTTCGCGACCAGATTCCTCCGAACCTGACGCTGCCCAATGCGACCTCGAGCTCACTTTCGCCCGAGCTTCAAAGCCTCGGGATCTACCGGTGGATTGCCGACCCCAATGCGCCCGCCCTTAGCCCGGCACAGCAGGCACTTCTGGATCTCGCGCTTTTCCCCCTCAGCTCGGCCAACCCGGATCAGCTCAAGGATATTCAAAAACTTCGGCAGCAGGGTAATACGTGGAATCTGAATGTCGACGCCCCCTTCGTTCGGATGAACGAACTCAAGCTCACCCACCGGGGAGGCCCCATCCGGGCCATGGTCCTCGAAGACCTTCCCACCCCCAAAGACTCTCCCCTCTATCCGCGTGGCAACCGCCCCAAACCGGGCGAGCCTGAGAAGATCATTCCCCGCCGTTTCATCGAGGTTCTTGCGCGACCGGATGTTCCCGCGCAGTTCACGGAGGGGAGCGGCCGTCTTGAGTTGGCACAAGCCATAGCCAGCGCCGACAACCCCCTCACCGCTCGCGTCATGGTCAACCGCGTCTGGATGCACCTGCTGGGCGAGGGCCTTGTCCGGACGCCAGATGATTTGGGGAACCAGTCGGGCACGCCCTCCCATCCGGAGCTTTTGGACTATCTCAGCGCGTATTTTACGAGCACTCAGGGAGGGGCTAAGCCCGCGTGGTCGCTCAAATCGCTGCTGCGCCTCATTCTGCTTTCCAACGTCTACCAGCAGAGCTCGCGCAGTCTTTACCTTGAGAACCAAAAGACAATCGATGCCGGCAACCGCCTGCTTTGGCGGGCCAATATCCGCCGCCTCGATTTCGAGGCCTTCCGGGACTCCCTGCTCTCCATTTCCGGCAAGCTGGACCGGACCATGCTGGGCCCGTCGGTCAATTTGGTCAGTGAGCCCTATTCACTGCGGCGCTCTGTCTACGGCTACCTGGACCGCGCCAACATGCCTGACATCCTGATGCAGTTTGACGTGTCCAACCCGATTGAGCCCAACTCGAAACGGACCTCCACGATCGTGCCGCAGCAGGCGCTCTTCCTGATGAACAGCCCGTTCACCCTCTCCGTGGTGCAGAATGTGGCCCAGCGCCCCGAACTTCTCGACGCGGTGGCGAGGCGCAAAAATGACCTCGCCGGCATTCTGACTGTGTTTCAGGTGGTGTTGCAGCGAACCCCCTCGGCAAAGGAGACCGCGATGGCCCTTTCCTTCCTGCGCACCGAGGCGCAACGACAGGCTGAGGTTTTATCCGCGACAACGGAGAGCGCCCACAAGGCGCAGAAGGAAGCCGAACAAAAACTCCAGGCCAGCCTCCGGAACGCCAATGAGCGACGAGCCATCGTGAATGAAGGCGAGATTGTCAAACGCACGGCAATGACCCCCTGGGAAACCCTCATTCAGGCCCTCATCTTTTCCAACGAAGCCGCCTACCTCCATTGACTCCCCCGGAGTCTGCCCTGACGCCCTCGACGCTCGTGGGCCATTTTTGGGACCTCTCAATCCCGGCCCACAGGCGCGGCTGCCTCCCTCCGTTTCCCCTCCCCGCCCGCCCCACTTGGCTTGCCGGAGAGCGCCCGCGTGTAGAGCGCGGCCATTCGCTCCGCCATCTTCCGGCGCGTGTAGTGGTGCCGCCATCGCTCCCAACCGCACGCCCCCATCCATTCGCCCAGAAACGGTCGCTCGAGCAGCACTCGAAGCTTCATCGCCAAATCCCGGGGATCCCGCGGTTCAAAGAGAAGCCCCGTCTGACCATCCAGCACGATTTCCTGCGGTCCCCCACCACGCGCTGCGATGACCGGCTTGGCAAGGCTCATGGCCTCCAGGAGGACGAGGCCAAAGGGCTCCTCGGGGCTTGGCAGCACCAAGAGATCCGCCTCTCCAATCCACGCAGCCACCCCCGGCTGATGCCCGAGAAACTCCACCTCCCCCTGCAATTGCAGCTCAAGCACTCTCCGCCAGAGCGCCCCGCGCAAAGGCCCATCCCCAAGTACCTTTAACTCAAAGCGCAACCCCTCCCTCCGCAAGAGAGCCAAGGCGTTCAACAGCGTCGATACATCCTTCTCAGGAGCCAAACGCGCCGCGCACACCACGCGGCGCACCTCCCGCTGGAGAGGCATCGCCTCGGGTAACCCCGACTCGCTCGGCCGCGGCGTTGCCGTGCACGCGGCGATCCCGTTGGGAACGCACTCCACCCGTCCATCCGCCTCCCCTCGTTCAACCATCGAACGACGGACGGCTTCCGATACCGCCACCCAAGCCGACACCCTTCTCCGAACCCCGGCGTGCACCCAGCCCGCAAGCCTGCCCGCAAGCCCGCGTCTGCCGGTCCGAGCCGGATGGATAAAATGCTGGCTCACCACGACGGTTCCCCTCCCGCAGAGCGAGGCTGCGAGCGTTGCGAGCAGAGCCGTCCACCCGTTGTGGGCATGCAGAATCCGAATCGATCCCCCCCGCATCCACCGAGCCAACTGCCAGAGGGCTCCGAGCGCCCTCCACCCCTTGGATTGAAGCGCCACCGCATGCCCCCCCCTTCGGCAGACCTGTTCCGCCAAGGGAGAGGGAATCGGGCAAATCACCCACACCTGCGCTCCTAACTCGCGCAGGGCAGCGTCGAGTTCCACGAGATGCGCTTCCGTTCCCGCATAGGCCTCGGAGTCGGAGTACAACCCCACGCGAAGACCCCGCGCCGCTTCCCCATCACACACGTTCCCGCCGGCTTTCAATTCGCCACCCCCGCTTCTCCGCGTCCGAGTCGGTCGTCCTCGTTTCCGGATGGTCCCCCCAGCGCGCAGGGCACTCCACGCCCCGGCATCCGATGGCGTCGCAGCGCGTCTTGGTCCGGAAATCCGCCCCGATACCGCCGCGCCCGGGCAGTTTCCGCGGAGGCGCAGAGAGCGGCGCCCACCGAGGCCCAGGCCACCATGATCGCCCCGCGGCTCCAATAGTGATCCACCAGACCGTGGGCAAATTTTCCCAACACCAGCGCTCCCGCCAGAGCGACTGCGCTCGCACGCTCCGGCGTCGTCCCCCGCGCCGTCGCGCGCCTCGCCCAAACGCCCAAGAACAGCCGGGCATGCACACCGAGAAAAGCAGCCAAACCCGCCGGCCCGGTCTCCGCCAAACAAAGCCAAAGCACATTGGTGGCGTCGTATTCCTTGCGTAAACCCGCCCCGACGCCGATCCACGGGCTGCTCAGCCACTGTTCGCGCGCCCATTCGGCATTCACGATGCGCGCACGGATGTTGTAGCGCGACTCATCCAAACCCACCGCATAGGCCCTTGATTCCTCCGGCAGCACTCCCCAGACCGCGAACACCACCGGGACCGCCGCAAGGACCAACTGCGCCAAGCGCAGGTACTCGCCGCGCCAGGCAAGCAGATAGACCGCACCCACCCCCGCCGCAATCCAGGCTCCGCGTGAGAGCACCATGATCAGCCCCGCCCCGAGGAGCGCCAGTGCCAGCGCCGCAATCCACCGCCTTCGCGCCCCGCAACTCCAGCGCTCCACCGCCACCACCCAAGCACAAGCCAACGAAGCCCCCACCCCGTTCTTGTTGAGTCCCCAAAAGGAGTTCGAGCGCGTCCACAGTGCCATGCACGCGAGCACACAACCCGACACCATTAAAAGCCTCCACGCCGGCACAAAATCCGCCGGAGACCTCGCGAGGTTCGCAAAGACCGCCACCGCTCCAAGCCAATACAGCCCCATTTGAACCAGAGAGATTCCCGAAGTCTCCCGCCAGTTTGGAAGCGTCAGCGCTAGGGTGAGCGCTAAACCGCCCCAGAGCGCACCCCCCATCCACCCCCACCCCCGGCCCCAGG
>JBEBAG010000041.1:0-2651 GCA_041159065.1 Verrucomicrobiota bacterium
GGCTGGATTTTTTGGCGAACTGCCAGTTTGCGTGGGTGGAGCAGCGGCTGAGCTTGGATTTACGCAGGCAGGTGTTTGCGCGGGTCATGGCGCGTTCTCTGGAGTTTTTCAACAAACGGCGCGCCTCGGATTTGATGCAGACGGCTTTTGGAATGACGTCGACCTCCGCGAACACGGCGATGACGTTTGCGCAGGACGTGATTCGCCATCCGGTGAGCGTGGTTTCGACGTTGGCGTACCTGTGCGTGAAGGACTTTCAGTTCATGCTGTGCAGTGTGGGGATATTCCCGCTCTTCATGCTGCCGGCCTTGATCCTGCGGAAGCGGGCGCGCCGCTTGGGGCGTCAGGAGCAGGAGTTGGGGGCTCGCATTTCGGGGATCATGATGGAGTCGCTGGCCGGCATCCGGGTGGTCAAATCGCATGCGCGCGAGGACTACGAGGTGGAGCGTTTCACGCGAACAGCCCGCGAGGTGAACCACATTGCGTTCAAGATTTACCGCACGATCGAAAGCGTGGGACCGATCGTCGAGACGTCGGCCTCTTTCGGGATCGCGGGGGGGCTGGTGTACTGCTGGCTGCGCGGGGTGGATTTCGACACCTTCATTCTCGAGGTCGGAGCCTTGGTGCTGCTCTATCCGAGCGTGCGAGCGCTCACGCGGCTCCAGCTGGTTTTGCAGCGGTGCGCCATGGCCTCCTCGGAGGTGTTTCGGATGTTTGACGAAGCGCCCGAAATCCAGGATGCGCCGGGGGCGATGGACCTGGGGCGGGCCACGGGGGCGGTGCGCTTTGAGAATGTCACCTACGCCTACCAGCCGGGTGCCGCGCCCGCGGTCAAGGGGCTCCATCTCGAATTCGAGCCCGGGAAATTTTACGCGCTGGTGGGGGAGAGCGGGGCCGGAAAAAGCACCATCATTTCGCTGATGCTTCGCTTCTACGACCCGCAGCAGGGCCGGATTCTTCTGGATGGAAAGGATATCCGCGAAATCCGGCAGAATGCGCTCCGGCGTCAGGTGGGCATCGTCAACCAAGACCTGTTCCTGTTCCACGATACGATTGAGAACAACATCCGCTATGGCCGTCTGGAGGCTACGAGCGAGGAGGTGCGCGAGGCGGCCCGCATTGCCCGGGCCGACGAATTCATCCTCCGGCAGCCCCAAGGTTACCAGACGCAGGTCGGCGACAAGGGATGCAACCTGTCTGGAGGCCAGTTGCAGCGGGTGACGATCGCCCGCGCGATTCTGCGCGACTCGCCGATCCTGCTCCTGGATGAGGCCACCTCCAATTTGGACACCGACACCGAGCAGGCCTTCAAGGAGGCCCTCCGGGTCTTGCGCCAGGGGCGGACGGTGGTGGCGATCGCGCACCGCTTCTCCACCATCTTGGAGGCGGATCAGATCATCGTGATGGATCAGGGCAGCGTGCTGGACCGGGGAACCCATGCGGAGTTGATGGGCCGGTGTGCGACTTACGAGCGGCTCTATCGGCTGCAGTTCTCTGCGGAGGGAGGCTAGTCCGGCGTGCCGGGGCGGTTCCGGCGGGGGGGCGTGGGCCGGGAGCCTGGGAGCAGCCGGTTCGGAGGGAATTTCATTGAGGGTGTAGTAGGCCACGGGATGGAGCACGCGTTCGCCTGCGGCGGACCGGACTCCCGGAGTTTCGATCTGGTGGATGTGCCCTGGAATCAGCGGGTCCACTTCCAGCAGAACGCGCATGCGGTCCTCGGACACGCGCAGGGAGCGGAGGGCGGGAAAGGCCTCGTCGACCTCGGGGCTGCCGTAGTCCTGCTGGTAGAGGTAGGTGAAGGCGCGCAGTCGGTAGGAGGCAGGCTGGGAAGCGGAGCGGAGATCGAGGGGACGGGTGAAGGTGATTTCAAATCCTCGGGGCCGGGCCCGGACCTCGCGCATCTCGAAGGGCACCTTGCCCGTCCAGTCCACGCGTTCGAGGGCGAAGGGATGGGCGCCCTTGGAACCCCAGCCCCGGTCCGAGCCTCCGACAAACAGCTGGCCCCCGGGGCTCATGCGCGCCGCGATCGGGCCGGATCGGAATCCTTTCAGGAAGGGGAAAACGGCGCCCTGCGTGACGCCGCGGACGTCCTCGAGAAAAACGCGGGAGAGGTTGGAGAGTCCGTGGTCGGCGATGAAGAGTTGGCCGGGGAAGGGGCCGAACTGTCCGTGGCTGTCGTCGCATGCGATGGCGGTGGCGGCGATGCCGATCCGGTTGGGGCCGTGCGGGAGGTAGACGGCGGGGGGGATGAGCTGGGGGATGCGCGCGCGTTCGTGCTGCAGGCGGCTGGGGTTGCGGGGTTCGGGGGGTGGGGGGCCGAGTTCGGGGGCGAGGGCGTACCACCGGTTGCCAGCCGGGTGTCCGAGGAATCCGCCGGTTCGGAGGGGGATCAGCAGGGAGGCGCCCCGCCAGGGGCCTTGATTGTCGGTGTAGAAGGGGCGGCCTTCCGAATCGAACCCGATGCCGCCTGGGGACCGAACGCCGCTGCAGGCGGGGGAGACGGTTCCATCGGGTGCGATGCGCAGGGCCCAGCCGCGGAAGCGGGCGTCGCTGCGGAAGGAACCGGTGAGGCAGCAAACGGCCCAGAGGTTGCCTTGGGGATCGAAGCGGGAGCCGAAGGTGTACTCGTGGTAATCGCCGCTGACGCCCCA
>JBEBAG010000042.1:0-3211 GCA_041159065.1 Verrucomicrobiota bacterium
GCTTTGAGCACGCTGCTTTTTTCCACCCCGGTCAGGCGGGCGTCGAGGCCTTGGAACTTGTAGCTGAAACGTTGGTGGTCGATCCCCGAGAGCGCCAGGATCGTGGCGTGCAGGTCGTGCATCGACACGACGTTTTCCACGGACCGGTACCCGAGTTCGTCGGTGGCGCCGTAGGTGATCCCGCCCTTGATCCCCCCCCCGGCCAGCCAGAGCGAAAAGGCGTTGATATGATGATCCCGGCCGGAGCCCTGTCCCATCGGGGTGCGGCCGAATTCCCCCCCCCAGATGATGAGGGTGTCGTCCAGCATGCCGCGCTGCTTGAGGTCCTGCACCAGGGCGGCGCAGGGTTGGTCGGTTTCACGCGCGGTGATGGGCATGTTCTTTTCGATGTCCCCGTGGTGATCCCAGCCCCGGTGGTAGAGCTGGATGAAGCGCACGCCGCGTTCGGCGAGGCGTCTTGCCATGAGGCAGTTCGAAGCGAAGGAGCCGTCGCCAGGCTGCTGGACGCCGTACAGGTCGAGGGTGGCCTGGCTTTCGTTGGAGAAATCCGAAAGCTCCGGGACGCTCGTCTGCATGCGAAAGGCGAGTTCGTATTGGGCGATGCGGGTCTGGAGCTCGGGGTCGATGCGTTGCTGGGCGGCCATGCCGTTGAGGCGGCCGATCTCTTCCACCACCAAGCGCTGGACGCTCTGGCAGACGCCGTCGGGATTGCCAACGTAATGCACGGCGTCGCCCTTGGACTGGAGCAGGACGCCTTGGAATTTGCTTGGAAGAAAACCGGCGGCCCATTGGCGGGAGGAAATGGGTTGGGCGCCCCCGCCCTTGGTCTGGGAGGTGAGGACGATGAAGCCGGGGAGGTTTTGGGTTTCGGCACCGAGACCGTAGAGGAGCCAGGAGCCCATGCTGGGGCGGCCCTTGAGGATGGTGCCGCTGTTCATGAAGGCCTGGGCGGGGTCGTGGTTGATCTGCTCGGTGACCATGGACCGGATGATGCAGATTTCGTCCGCGATTTTTGCGGTGTGGGGGAAGAGGGAGGAGAGTTCCTGTCCGCTCTGGCCGTGTTTGGAGAATTCGGCGAAGGAGCCGCGCGCGGTGAGCTTGGCGCCTTGAAGTTGGGCGAGTTGCTGGCCCTTGGTGAAGGACTCGGGGAAAGGCTGGCCGTGGAGGCGTTTGAGTTCCGGTTTGGGATCGAGGGACTCGAGGTGCGAGGGGCCGCCCGCCATGCACAGGTGAATGATGCGCTTGGCTTTGACGGGGAGATGCGGTTCGGCGATGACCCCGCCGGAGCCGGAGGGAGCGGGGTTTTGCTCGGAGCGGGCGGCTGCGGCGGCGCAGGGGCGGGGGCCGAGCAGTTCGGCGAGGGCGATGCCGCCCAACCCGAGGGCGCCGTGTTGGAGAAAGCTGCGGCGGTGGATTTCCGACGGGAGCTTTGGAGCGAAGGGGAGGGAGTCCATGGGGTTAGTAGCGGGTGATGGTTTCGTGGAGGTTGAGCACCACGCGGCAGAGGTTGGTCCAGGCCGCGAGTTCGGTGCGGTCGAGGCGTTCCGATTCCGGGCTGCGGGACGTCATGGGCTGTCCGATTTGGAGGAGGCTTTCGGCGTCTTTGGGGCGTGCGGCGTATTCGGCGCGGAGTTTGGAGAGCAGGGTGAGGAGGCTGTCCTGTTCGTCTGGGCGCAGGGGGCGAGCGAGGGCCTCTGCGGCCATGCGGTGGAGGCGATCGGCGTCGGAGCGGACGGCTGGGAGTGCGAGCAGACGCGCTGCCCAGAATCGGGCGGCTTCCACGAAGCTGGGGTCGTTCAGCAAGGTGAGCGCCTGCTGAGGGGTATTGGCGGTGGAACGCAGGGCGATGCAGTCTTCGCGGCTGGGCGCATCGAAGTTGGCGAGCATGGGGTGGAGGAAGGTGCGCTGCCAGTGGGAGTAGACGGCGCGGCGGTACTGGTCGGTGCCGGAGCTGGCTTGGTAGTCGCGGTTGGGGAACTGGAGCGCCTGGTAGTAGCCGGCGGGCTGGTAGGGTTTGACGGGAGGACCGCCCAGCTCGGGGTGGAGCAAGCCGGCGATGGCGAGCGCGTTGTCCCGGACGATTTCGGCCTCCAGCCGGCGCGGGTTCTGGCTGGCGAGCCAGCGGTTGGCAGGGTCATGGTCCTGCAGCTCCCGGCGCAACTGGGCGGACTGCCGGTAGGTGTGGCTGTGGACGATCTGACGGATCATGCCCTTCAGGTCCCAGCCCTTTTCGCGGAACTCGAGGGCGAGCCAGTCGAGGAGTTCGGGATGGGAAGGGGGTTCTCCCTGGGAGCCGAGTTCGTCGGTTTGGAGGCTGAGTGCGTTGCCGAAGAACTGGCGCCAAAGCCGGTTCATTACGACGCGCGCGGTGAGGGGGTTTTGTTCGGAGACGATCCAGCGTGCGAGGTCGAGGCGGGTCTTGCGCGGTGTGGACGGTGGGGTGGATGCGGGAAGGAAGTGGGGTGTCTCCGGCTGGACGACGGGTCCGGACTCGTCCATCCAGTTGCCGCGCGGGAGAATGCGGATGGGGAGCGGGTTTTCAACGGCTTGGGTGACGAGCACGGGGGTGTGCCCGTCGCGGCAGGCCATCCATTGGGTTTCGAGTGTTTTGAAGGTTTCAAACGCTTTGCGATCGGAGGCGGTGCAGCGGAGGAATTCGGTTCGGAGCGCATCGCCTTCCGGGAGTTGCGCGGGCATTTCGGGCCGCCGCGCGTTTTGAGGAACCAAGGGGGAGACGCCCACGCCGACGTGGGTGAGTTCGCAGTCGGGGGTCTTGGCGTTGCCGCGTCCGGTGGACGTTTCGAGGGAGACGAGCAGTTTGTCTTCGGGTTGGAGGCGGAAGGGGGCGTCCAGGAGGAACACACCGCGATGGGGTTGGGTGGGGTCCTGGGTTTTCCATCCGGCGTGGATGCTGAGCACTTCGGCGCCGTTGCGGTAATCGGGTTTGGAGCGCGAGGCGCAGGCGTGGCGGATTTCGAGCGGGGTGGCCTTGCCTTTGCGCAGGAGGCGGAAGGAAGCCTTCACGGTGGTGTCCTTGCCGGAGAGGGTGATCGCCTCGGGGGTCCCGGGTTTGGGGGAGGAATCAAGGACGTGCAGCCAGCCTTCGGGGGCGCCGAGGGCGGTCTCCGGTTTGGGGAGAAGATCCAGGGTGATGGAGGCGATCCAGCCGGGGGGGGGAGCGATTTCGAGCTCGAGTTTCGCGGGTTTCGGG
>JBEBAG010000043.1:0-2586 GCA_041159065.1 Verrucomicrobiota bacterium
AGCCGCGTCGACATCCGGATCGACGAGGTCGTGCGCAAGGCGCTGGAAGCGAGTCCCGAACTCCGCTTCGCCACCGCTGAGGAGTTCCGCGAGGAAGTGCTCCGGTTGACCGGCACCCAGGGCCGGGAAGTCTCGCAGCCGAACCTCACGCCCGTGCGGACCTCGCGGAAATTCCGGATCATGCGCTGGATTGCCGTGGCCGCAGCGATCCCGGTTGCAGCGTATCTGGGCATGTGCGCGTACCTGATTGGCCCCACGGTGACTCGCAACCTGGCAGCAAAACTACGCGTGCTTGCCCATGCCAACGCGAAGCTCCCTGCCGCGAGGGATCTCTCTGAGAGTTTATTCGAGGACATCCCTGCGGGGGTGGAACCCGATCCAAAATTCGCAAAATTGGTGGTCGTCTCAGACGCACCGGCTCTTTCTCCGGACTGCTGGATCCAAGGCTCTCCCATTGAGAATTGGGAGCAGGAGAAGACCTACCTCCTGCTGTTCTGGGAGGATCGTGAAGGCCTCAACGACCTCGCGAATCACCACAAGGAAGCCCTGCGCCGTCTTGGACGTTTGGGACAGAAGTATGCGCCACAAGGCCTCCAGACGCTCGCCTACGGTCTCGACGACTGGAGAACCCACAGACCCCCTGGGGAGAAGAGATCGGGCCCAGAGGATTCGAAAAAGGGGGCCCTCGCCGTCCTCCAGGCACTCGGAGAGCCTTCCTTGTTTCCCGTCGCCCTCTCTTTTCCCGACCCAGGCCCAGACCCAGAGAAACGTTTCGGCCCCGAAAAGGTCCGTCGCCAATGGCTCGACGGTTCAGGCTATACGTCTCGAAACATCAAAGGTCCCATCGCCTTCCTCATCAAGGGATCCAAAATCGCGTGGATTGGGCACCTCCGAAACCTCCAGGACTCCACCCTCGAGGAAGTCCTTGCGCCGTCCTTTGATCTCAATCTAGCGGCGACCAAATACGCTGCCCGGCTCAGAATTCGGCAAGCCGCCACTCAAACAGTCGAAACCGGGGAGGCGCTGCTGACCAAATTTTATCGCCAGCTCTTGGAACAGCAATGGGAGCAGTCCGAGGTCACCTTGCAAGACTACCTCACCCATGTGCCCAAGGAACAATTGGACTCGAAGGCAGACACGCTTCGATTCCACAATCTGGTTGCTCAACAACGCCTGGATTCCGCAGCGGATTTTCTAAGCCGCATGATCCAGAAGAACCAAAGCGGCTCCTCCGAGCGATTATCTCTCGATTTCGCGCTCGATTTAATCGAGGCGGGACGTAGCTCGGAAAAGGCGCTGGCGCTCGCGGAGAAGATCGCGCAGCACGCTGGAAAAGGATCGATCGTCGGCCTGCGCATCCTGGCCCGGGTGGCTCTAGCCAGAGGAAATCAAGCCGAGGCGGTCGCCCTCCAAAACGAGGCCATTGCTCTCCTGCCAGAAGACCATCTGGACGCAGCCGAACAACCCAAAGGGCAACTCCAAGCCGACTTGGACCGCATCTCGCGCGGCCTCATGCCCGAACCCAGCGGACTCCTCTGGACAGCGATGCAGCCAAAAAAGAGAGGATGGGACGCGAACGTGAAAGGAATGAAGCAGGGAGACAAAGCTCCCCCCATCTCCGGGGTGCAATGGATTTCGGGAAAACCCTTGGAACCGTGGAAACCGGGCCACGTTTACCTCCTCTATTTTTGGAACTCCTCCCGCGAAACATTCAGCCTTGTCAAAAGCAACCTCGGGACCCTTCGAAAACTGAACTCCGTCTTTCAGGGCCGAAACGTTCATTTCGCCACGGTGAACCTGGATGAAAGCGACGAGCAACGATCTCGGCAGCTGCTCGGAGAGTTGCTCTCCGCGCCAGAAATCGGAACGGCCATCGACCCCGCTCAAACCCTTCAAGAACCTTGGAGGCCGTGGGGCAACTGGCAATTCCCGAGGTTCTGTCTTGTGAACGGCGAAGGAAAAGTGGGGTTCACAATGCAGGGTCCTCACGTTCCTTATACCGTCGGGGTGGAGCAGAAGCTGACAGAGGAAATCGAGGAAGCCGTCGAACTGTCTGCGGGGCCCCGACTTGAAGAACTCCACAGGGTGTTTGAAGAAAGTCTGGAAAAGAAAGAGTGGTCCGCCGCCAAACAAGCACTCGAATCAATGAAAGCGCTTGGAGGCAAGGGACAGCAAATCACCCACGAGGAGAGTAACGAGAAGGGCAACGAACGAACCGTGGTTTCCTCGGAATACAACCTGCCGTTCATGGAAGTGCAGCTGCATACCCAGGAGGGTGACTTCGCCAAAGCCCGGGAAGTGGCGCTCAAAGCTTCCCAGTCCCTCGCTCCCTGCAAGCTCACTGGGATTGCCGTGGCACTCCTCGATTCCAAGGCCACCCTCCCCAAGGAAACCCTCGCTCTTGCGCACACCTTGGCTCTGAAATCCAACCAGGACCCCCATGATCCAAAGTGCGACTTGGGAAAAGCGGAACACCTCAAGGTGCTCGCCGAAACCACCTTCCTCCAAGGGGACCTCGCCAAAGCCCTCCAGCTCCTCGAGCAGGCCAAAGCCTTCATCAAAGCCCCCGAGGACCGCGAGGAATTC
>JBEBAG010000044.1:0-3345 GCA_041159065.1 Verrucomicrobiota bacterium
GTGGCCACCTTCAGCCTTGGGGGCGAGGGGCAGGCGATTGCGATTCCCGAGATCGGCATCACGGAGACGCGCCATCAACTCAGCCACCACGGGGGGGATCCGGGGTTCATGGAAAAGCTGACCAACTACGACACCTTCGCGATTGAGCAGTTCAGTTACTTTCTCACGCGCCTCGCGGAGACGAAGGATCTCCACGGCAAATCGATGCTGGGGTCGACGATGGCGCTTTTTGGAAGCGGCATGTCCTACGGGCACAGCCATGGCAATGCGAACCTTCCGCTGGTACTGGCTGGGGGCTCGGACCTCGGCCTGAAACACGGCAGCCACATCGATTTCAACAAGCAGGCCAAAGACTTTGCGGGCTACTCCCTCAACGCCGAAGGCGCGCTCACGTCCGCGCATTACCAGATCTGCAGCCGCCCCGTGAACGGCGACGCCCACATGAGCAATCTCCTCCTGCTCATGGCTCAACGCATGGGCGTGGAGACGGACAAGTTCGCCGACAGCAACAAGGTCATCGCGCTATGAAGAGGCGGCACTTTCTGAGCGGTCTGTTTTTGCTGCTGGGGCTGTGCGCCGCGTCAGCGGACGAGGAGCCTTTCCGCCCGCAACCCGGCCAGTTTCCGCCCCTTGAAAAAGCGCACTCCTACGAGGGCGAGTTGGTGTTCGTCGATCACGCCACCCGGCGCGGCAGCCTCCGTGTCAGAGGAACAGGCCAATTTTACCGGAACGACCCGCACCCCTTCGCGATGCTGCCCTACGGCGTGATTCGGTATCACGGCGCGCCTGCCGATTTGCGGGATATTCCACTCGGCACGGTGCTGCACGTCCGAGGCTTCCTGCCCCCCGATCCAAAGAACTCCTCCGTGCCCGTGCTGCCGGTGAATAACAAAAACATCGACGCCAACCACTACCGAGGCATCGGGGTCTTCCCGGCCGAAAACCACGCCCTGCTGCTCGAGGATGAACCCAGCCGCTGCCTGCGCGAGGGACTCGTCTGGAAGCTCAAGGAAGTGGAGGTCAAAAACCACGCGGGCATGCTCGTCGCTACCAGGGAGCCCAAACACGGAGGCGACTCCAAGGCGGGAGAAGAGAAATTGACCTTCGATGCCGCCACTCGCGTCTGGCGTGGACGCGAGTGCCTCCGCTTAGAGGAGTTGATTGCCGAAGGCCTCTGGCCCGCCGAGGGAAAGAAATCCCTCGCCGGTCAAGCCGTCCTGCTGGGCATCACCTGGAAACCCACGCCAGACGGCGTCTTCACGCGCTTCCACGTCTCCGACCTCTGGCTGGATGACGCCGCGATAGAGCGCGCGGCACAAAGTCAGAGCGAGACCCACAAGGCGTTTATCCGCAGCCGCTGGATGCCTGCATGGGTCGATCACGTGGAGTACGGGAAGTTCGGGCGAGCCACGGTCACGGCCACGCTTTTCGGGGGGATGGATCCCTCGTTGTACGCCGATTTCAAGCAGGGCGAGCAGGTCCTGATGAATGGCGCCGAGAACACCTTGAAGCACACGGCCGGAGGGTACGGACCGTCCCATATAGCATCGAGGGGCCCCATCGTGCAGGTCATCAAGACCTCCGAGAATCCCCCGATGGGAAGCAGTGGGATCCAGATCCGGTTTGAAACCGACCTGATTATCGAGGCCATCCGCCCCACCCGCGTTGTCCGCGTCCGGCCCGCGGCATGGCAGCCGGTGAGTCTCCCCCGCGAAGAAATCATCGGGGATGGAAATCAGCCCCAGGACCGCTTCCCCACTCCCGCGATCTTTCCCAAATACTGACGCTGCGTGCCCCGGGGCTCCGGGTTCTCCGTCGCCCAGCGAGCCACCGGGAACGCGAAACTGGGAAGCTCGACCCAAAAACGAAACACATGAACTCCCCTCTCCTCGCCACCCTGCTGCTCGCGTCACTCCCCGCGCTGCATGCCGCCGCAGCCGACCTCTCCAAGGTCGCCTCCCGGAGTGATCTCGAGGCCGTCCTCACCGTCACCGCCGATGCACCGCTGAAGCAGGCGCTCACGGACCATGCCGCCGCGATCCTCGCCGCGGCGGCACAGCATCCGCACGTTGAGGCCGTCATCCGCACCATCGAGAGCGCGCCGGGCACCTTCACGAAGATCAACACCACCCCTGAGGCGTTGAGTAAAGCTGCCGGGGGCGACATCGCGCTCTTTGACACGCTCACGCACGTGAGCACCCACATCGTGAACGGCAAGGCGCACGTTTATCGGGATGCCAAAGACGATCCCTACGACGCCGCTTTCCTCGGGCATCTCGGGCACATCCCGTCGCTCGAGTCGGTCAAAATCGTCGCGACGAAGATCGAGGACTCATGGCTGGAGCCGCTGCTAGCGCTCAAGAACCTTAAATCCCTGAGCATGGAGGGAACCGCGAGGGGGCTCCCCGGGAACCCCGCCCTTGGGGATGCAAGCCTTGCGCGGCTCCAGGCCCTCACGGCGTGCACGCAGCTGACCTCGCTCGAACTCGCCTATTTTGGCAAAGCAACGGATGCGGGCTTTGAACGGCTGGCGGGATTGAAAAATCTGGAGGCGTTTACTCCCAGAGGCAACAACACCCACGGGCACTACTTCGCGAAGTTCGAAGGCTGGACGAAGCTTCGCAGTTTGAATCTCCACTCGAACCATCTGGACGACGAGGGCATGAGCTACGTCTGCGAGCGTTTTCCCAATCTGGAGTTCATCAAGCTCTGGCACTCGCATGCCCTCACAGACGCCTCCGCCGCGCATCTTGGGAAACTTAAGAAACTCACCGGAATGGAAATCAGCACCACCAAGGCCACTGCCGCCTTGTTGCAGCACCTTTCCCATACCGCCCTTGAGTATGCTGCTTTGGAATATGGGGTGAGCGCCCCCGCATCCGACGCCATCCGCCACATCCAGCCCATCAGCACCCTGCGCCGGCTCAAGATTCTCGCCAAAGATTTCACCGCCGAGGACCTCGCAGCACTCGCCTCCGCAAGACAGCTCACCGAGCTGACCCTTAATAGCATCGCGTTGACGGACGACCGCGTTTCGGAGCTCCAAGGGTTCGCATTCCTCAAGTCGCTGACGCTCTCGATGAGCCCCAACCACAGCGCGCCGGGAACCAAAGGCGACCCCGAGGAACTCCAGGCGAAGATCAAAGCTCTGTTGCCGAGCGTGGACGTGAAGTTTGTGAAGTGAACCCCGGAACGGAAGCGGCTACGCCGTGAGACCCGGGAGGCTTGTGGCGGTGCTGGTGCCGAAACGGTTCACCTCCAGGCCCAGCTCTTGGAGCAGCTGCACCCACAGATTGCAGAGCGGCGGCGGATTGAGCGGATCAAAGGCGAGATGTTGTCCGTGCC
>JBEBAG010000045.1:0-3750 GCA_041159065.1 Verrucomicrobiota bacterium
CGTGGAATCGCGAGGAATCGGTTGCTGACGTATTTTCGTTCGCAACGCCGGAGAACCGGGGCGTTGGAGCGGTTTCAGCAAGAGGCCGCGTGCGTTTTGGCGGGGGAGGTGGAGGCCTCATTCCAAGGGGAGGGAGGGGAGCGCATGGAGCGCCTGCTGGGCTGCATTTCGAAGTTGCCGGAACGGCTTCGCAGGGTGGTGCGTTCCGGTTTGAGGGAGGAAAAGCCCGCGCTGCTGGCGGAGGAGCTGGGGACGTCGGTTGCGGCGATTTACCAGATGCACTATCGGGCGGGCAAAATGTTGCGTGAGTGTCTTGGGACGGGAGCCAGTTTTTAGGGAGCGCGACCAATGGATCCAGATCTTCTGCTGTTTTTGCGTGCGTGGACCGGGGATGGAGGGGGGGATCGTGGGGAGGAGGATTTGGGAAGGGTGATGGAGCGGTTGCATCGGGATGCGGCGTTTCGGAAGGCGTGCGTGGAGGAGATTCGGTTGCTGAGTTCCTGCGAGGTTGTTCAAAGGGCTGCGCCGCGTTGGATGGCTTTGTCGGAGGTGCTTGGGTTAGGGGAGTCGGGGGACTTTGGGGAAGAGGGGCGGGAATTTGCAGATCGTGTGATGTCGAATTTGGTTGAGGAAGAGGGCGCCGGGGAGAGGGTGAGGAAGGGCTGGTTTTCGTGGGGGCAGTGGTCTGCAGCTGCTGCGGGTGTGATTTTGGGGGTGCTTTGCACTTCGGTGGGCTGGGCAATCGCCTCGCCTCGGATGGTGGCGACGAGTACCCGGTTGAGCACGCTGGGGGATGGCAGCTTTGAGGCGGGCGCGGGGAGATTACCCTCGGGATTTCCGATTTCGTATGGGAGTTGGAGCGGGGATGAGGCGGAGGTGGTTGAGGCGAATGAGGATTTGAGGCGAGGGGGGAAGCGTGTGCTGCGTTTCCTGCGTGCGGAGGGGGATCCCGGCCAACCGAAGTCATCGCCTGCCTCCTGCGATGTGTATCAGTTGGTGGATTTGAGGGCGCTTCCGGCCGTTTCGCCGCAGTCGGACTCGATTCTCGAGCTTTCCGTGGAGTTCCGGGATGCCCGGGCAGAGCGGGGTGAGCCGATTCAGTTTGCGTGTTTTTTAACGCTCTTTTCCGGGAGGCCGCAGGATTTCGCGGAGGACTGGCCGGCTCGGCAGGGAGAGCGATTGGTTTCCGCGAGCGCGGGCTGGAAGAGTGAAGGGGGCTCACCCCAAGTGTGGAAAACCCTGACCACGAAGGCGATGGTTCCCCCGGAGGCGGACTTCGCCCTGGTGCACCTGGTGGCGAACAATCCCCGTTCGGGACGGGTTGGGCCCGCCGTCTTTGGCCAGCAGTTTGCGGATGAAGTTCGATTGATGCTGAAGACGCAGCCCGTTTTGCCAGTGGTTGAGAAGTCCTCCGGGCCCCCGGAGACGGCGCGCTTGGGCCGGAGGGAGTGATCCCCTTTCTGGCACGCCCTGTGCGGTTGAAGGGGGCGTGCTTCGTGGGCCAGTGCCATCCCCTTTTTTGATTCCCCTCCTTATGAAAACCTCCCTCACACGCCGTCACTTTTTGCGGGCGGCCGGATCGTTTCTGGCGCTGCCGATGTTGGAATCCATGAACTTCCGGGCCTTTGCGGCGCCCAAGACTGGGGTGCCGCCGAAGCGAATGCTTTTTCTTTCGTTTGGTTGGGGGGTGACCAAGGAGACGTGGATGCCGGATCCAAATCAGGTCGGTCCGGATTACACGATTCCCCGGGGATTGGCTCCGCTGGCGCACTTTAAGAGGGATTTTACCGTGGTCCAAGGGTGCTCGAATCGGTTCGCGAACGAGGCGCACTGGGGCAGCACCTTCTGGCTGACGGGAGCGAATCGCTATGCCGAGCCCGGGAAGAATTTTCACAACAGCATCAGTGTGGACCAGGTGGCGGCGGCGGAATTTGGAAAGGAGACGCGGTTGACCTCCCTGCAACTGACTGGATCCAAGGGCGACGATGGGCATGGCCCCGGGCTATCGCTTTCGTGGGATCGCTACGGCAAACCGATGGCGGGCGTGGACAATCCCGCGGTGCTTTTCCACAAGCTGTTCTCGGATGAGACCACCCCGCTGGCCGAGCGGCAGGCCATGCTGGCGCAGCAGCGGAGCGTGCTGGATACCCTGTTGGTGAGCTTGGCCCGCGTGAAGCGGGGGCTTTCCAGAACGGACACGGACAAGCTGGAGGAATATGTGCAAGGCGTCCGCGATATTGAGGTGCGGCTGAGCAAGGACGAGAAATGGCTGTCCGTCCCGAAAGCGAAGGCGCCGCTGCCGGAGCCGAAGCCGGGCCTTGCTGGGAAAGAGGAGATCAAGCTGATGTACGATTTGATGGTGGCGGCGTTGCAGACCGACAGCACGCGGGTCATCACGTATCGGCAGCCGGTTTCGACCCTGCTGCAGAGCATCGACATTAAGTTCAGCGCACACGACTTAAGTCACTATGGGCCGGGCGAGCGTCAGGAGGCCTCGACTCAACGGGATGTGGCTCAGAGCGAGTTACTGGCCGGACTGATTGCAAAGCTGAAGTCGGTGAAGGAAGCCGATGGCAGCACGCTTTTTGATCACACCAGCCTCGCCTACGGCAGCAACATCCGGCACGTGCATTTCCTCGATAATTGCCCGACGATTTTGGCGGGGGGAGGTGCGGGGGTAAAACTCGGTCAGCACCTAGTGCTCCCGAAGGACACCCCGCTCTGCAATGTATGGCTGACCCTCCTCCGAGGGGTGGGGCTTTCTGCGGAGCGCCACGGTGACAGTTCCGACGAGCTTTCCGCCCTCCGCGCCTGAGTGGCGCGCCGATCCCTTTCCCGCGCTCGGTGCGAGGCGGACTTGCCGAGGGCGCAAGTCCGCAACGGGGACCATTGCCCCGTGGGCTCGCACGCCGTCTCTTTTTCTTATGATCCCCTCCTCTGTTCCCCATCCCATCGCTGTGCTGAGCCTTGCGCTTTGCTCGCTCCGTTTGATTTCCACGGAGTCGGTCGCGGAGTCCTCCGCTCTGGTTCCGGCTCGGCGCGCCCTCCCAGTTTCCGTGGGGGCGATACAGTCCGAGGGCGTGGAGGTTTTTTACGATTTGGAAGGGGGCGAGTCCACGGGGTTTGCCGGCGTGTCCCTCGATGGCGGCGCCTCGATTCGGTTGCTCCCGCCGGATTCCCTGAGCGGCGACGTGGGGGCTGGGGTGAAGGCAGGAAAGCGCAAGCGCTTGCTTTCGAGTGGCGAGGGCGGTGGCACCCCTGCCGTGAGTGACGGTGGGGAGTGCCTCGAGAGGCGCGGGGTGGCGCAGCAAAAATGAAATGCTTCGACGGAACAAACTATGAGTCGCTTCACTTGTTTGATGGCGGTCATTAGCCTGCAGGCGTGGCTGTTGGGAGGGGTGTCCGCTGCTCCGGTGAACTCGGGGGAGGGGGTGCCCAAGGCGCAGTTGGAGGAGCGGCACCGTGCTTTTCTCCGGGCTTATTGCGTGGAATGTCACCGGGCCGAGAAGCGGAAGGGGGAGCTTCGTTTGGATGATGTTTCCCTCGTCTTGGACACGGTGCGGGGTGCGGATCTGTGGCAGAAGGTCCTCAACCAGATTAATTCGGGGGAGATGCCTCCCGAGGAGGCGAAGCAACCGGAGAAAGGGCACAAGGCTGACTTTTTGGATGCGCTCTCGGGGGTGCTGGTGGTGGCGAGAAAGACGCTGAGCGACGTCCAGGGGGACATCACGATGCGGCGGCTCAACCGCC
>JBEBAG010000046.1:0-9283 GCA_041159065.1 Verrucomicrobiota bacterium
GCGCTGGAGGGCAACGTCGGGAGGGCGAAAGTGGAGGTGCTGGCCGAACGCGCGCAGGCGATTTCGCCCGCCTGCGAGGTGCGGGCGGTGCAGGAGTTTTTCACGGCTCAGACGGCGGCCCGTCTGTTGGATCCGGGGTATGCGTGGGTGGTGGATGCGATTGATCACGTCGAACACAAGTGTCTGCTGATTGCCTCGTGTTGTCGGTCCGGGATTCCCGTGCTGACGGTCGGCGGGGCCGGAGGCAAGCGGGATGGGACTCTCGTGCGCGTGGCGGATCTGGGGCGCTCGGAGCAGGATGGGTTGCTGAAGGCCACGCGCCGGGGGTTGCGCGCGGGCCATGGTTTTTCCCAGAAGCCGGGGGAGGCCTTCGGGGTGGTGTGCGTTTTTTCGTCGGAGAAGCCTGTGTACCCTTGGGCTGATGGGAGTGCGTGCGGAGAAAGGGAACCGGGGGGCGTTTTGAAGATGGATTGTGCGAGTGGCTTTGGAGCGGCGGCTGCCGTGACGGGGGCGTTTGGTCTGGCGGCGGCGGGGGAGGTGGTGCGGCGGATTGCGCTTGGGGAGGAACCTCTGCGGGAGGGGGCGAAATGAACCGGGTGATGAACCGGGCGAGGAGCGGTTGGTGGGGGGGGTGTTTGGGGCTCTGGGCGCTCCTGTGTCTGGGGGCGTGTCGGGGGGGGGGTGAGCGGCAGGGGCCCGGGGTGCAGGGCGTCCTAGAAGTTTTGAGGGAGCACTCGGCGCGCGCGGTGTATTTCAACGCCCAAGCGCATGCGGACGTGGTGGCTGCGAATCCCGACTGGCTGGCGGAAGGGGACCGGCAACCGAAGTCTGCTCGGGTCCGGGCGATGGCGCAGGCGGTGCAGTCGCCCGGGTTGTTTCGGCAACTCGATCGGCAGGAGCATTTTGATGCGCTTGTTTTGGCAGGGGATCCGACGCTTTACCGGCCCCTGAGTGAGCATCTTTGGAAGACGGAGGACTGGGTGCTGGGGTGGGCGGATGGGTACGCGGTGGTGTATCGCCGGGGGGCGGCATCGGCTTTGACCTTGGAAAGGATGCGTGCCGTGGTTGAGTCGAGTGGGCGGATGCCCACGGAGCAGCGCGGGCGCTGGCTTGCGGCGATGGCGGACGGGTTGGTTGGAGCGCGCCGTTTGGAGTGGGCGGCGGAGGTGCTGGAGGCGGCGCAAAAGGTGGATGGAGGCTCGCCGGCGGTTTGGGCGAGTCGTGCGGGTTACCATTTGGCGCGGGGAGAGTGGGGTGCGGCGATTGGGGCGGCGGATCGGGCGTTGAAGCGGGAGGGGCGGTTTCGTCCCGCGCTGAGTGCGAAGGCGCAGGGGTTGTACAAGATGGGGCGGTTTGGGGATGCGTATCAGATTTCTGTCCGGCTTTTGGAGGATGCTCCGGAGGATCCGGTGATGCTGTTTACGCATGCCAACATTGCCCACGAGGTGAGTGCGTTTCAGGAGGAAATCGCCGTCCTGCGCAAGCTGATCGGCATTGCGACGCGCGAAGGTCGCCCGGTTTCCGGGTATCGGGTGTATCTGGGGCAGGCCCTGGGGAGGGTGGGGAAGGGAGAGGAGGCGCTGCTCGAACTGCAGGGGGCGCTGGATGACCCGGAGTTGCCTCCCAACCAGAGGGCTTTCGCTTTGGACGCCCGGGAAAGGGTACGCACCAATATGCGGGGTTTGCCCCCCGGGCAATGAACGCAAAGCCGCTCAAAAAGAGGGGTAGCGCCCGATCGGGGATTGCCTCAGAGTAGCACGCCTATGGACTGGATCCCGCTCATGCTTTCCGGGGGGGCAATCGCCGCCCTTGCGCGGAAGGTCCGTGCGCAGAGCCGGAAGATCTCCCAGCTGCGCGAGGCGCAGGAGAAGGTGGTCACGGAGGAGGCGCGGGTGTTTGATTTTCTGCATGGGCTGAGCGAGGCGCTTTCGGGAACGGCGAAACCCTCGGATCTGCACGCGTTGATTGTGAAAGGGGTGCAGCGGATTTTGGGAGCGGAGGCGGGGGCCTTGTACCTGGTGGATTCCATGGACCAGCAGTTGCAACCCGCGTACGTGTCGCGGGGGTGTCCTCCTCTTGTGGAGTTTCCCCTGTCCTCCCTGGAGGGGGTGTTGCAGGACCCCGAGACCCTGTATCGCCATTTGCGTCTGCGTGCGGTGCGCCGGGGCGACGGGGTGATTTCGGAGGTGTGGGAGAAGCGGGAGGCGCAGGTGCTGTCGGCGGAGGACGGGCGTTTGGAGTTGGCGCGGCGGGCTGGGGCGGTGGCAGGGAGTGTGGTGTTGGTGCCTTTGCTGTATGGCGGGCGTTGCTTTGGCGTGTTGGTGCAGGCGCGGGAAGCCTCTGCAGAAGCGTTTTGCGGCTCGGATTTGCAGGTGTGCCAGACGCTTGCCGAGCAGTCCGCGTTTGCCCTCTGCACGGCGGAGGTGTTTTCCGAGGCTGCGGAGAAGCGTCAGTTTGACCGGGACTTGCAGGTGGCGCACGAGGTGCAGCGGATTCTGCTTCCGGCGAAGTCTCCGGAGGTGTCTGGATTTCAGATCAGTGGCATGAGCGTCCCTGCGAAGCACGTGAGTGGGGATTATTTCGATTATTTTCGGGTGGATGACACGCATTGCGGGGTGGCGATTGCGGATGTCTCGGGCAAGGGCGTCCCTGCGTCCCTGATCATGGCGACTTGCCGAAGTGTGCTGCGGAGCAAGGCTCCCGGGGAGACCTCGGCCGCCGAGGTTCTGCGGAGTGTGAACCTGCAACTGTTTCCCGACATCAAGGAGGACATGTTCATCTCGATGGCGTACGCGGTTTTGCAGAAGGATTCTTCGCGGGTGGTGCTGTGTCGGGCGGGGCATGATGCGCCCTTGTGGTATCGGGCGGCGGACCAGACGGTGGTGACGCTGAATCCGCCGGGCATGGCAGTGGGGATTGACGGGGGCTCGGTGTTCAATCGGGTCATCCGCGACTTCGAAGTGGAGTTGGCACCGGATGATTGCCTCGTATTTTATACCGACGGGGTGACGGAGGCGCTGGACGGGGATGGGAACGAATTTGGCATGGAAAAACTGGTGGCCTCGGTGCGGGCGAACGCGGTTTTTGGGGCGCAGGGCCTCGTGGAGCGTTTGACCACCGAGCTCAAGCAGTTCGCGGGAAGCCGCCCCCAGCATGATGATGTGACTTTGATTGTGATTCGTAAACAATGAGTGCTGAAACTGATACAACTGGAAATTCGAATATGACGAACGTGGAAAACCCTCCGAAGCCCCCAGCCGAAACGCATTCCGCTCCCGCGTCCCATGCGACGGATTCCGCTTCCCATGGGGCCGGTTCGTCCCACGCGAACGGAGGGACGGATGCGGCCTTTGGTCAGTTGCAGTCCGATCTGGAGCGCTTCCGGGATCTGGCGCTGCGCAGTCAGGCGGATTTCGAAAATTATCGGAAACGTTCGGTGCGCGAGCGCGAGGAGGCGGTGCGTTTTGCGAATTTCGGTTTGATTGAGCGTTTGGTGCCCGTGCTGGACAATTTCGATTTGGGTTTGAGCGCGGCGCGTTCGACCGAGGGGGCCTCGGTGATTGTGGAGGGGATGGACATGGTGCGGCGTCAATTGCTGGAGGTGCTTGCCCAGCAGGGGGTGGAAACGCTCGAGGCGGAGGGACATCCCTTTGATCCCAACCTGCACGAGGCGGTGTCTCAGGAGGCCAGTGCGACGGTGCCGGAGGGAAGTGTGGTGCGCCAGTTGCGCAAGGGGTACCGGATGAAGGACCGACTGGTGCGTGCGTCGTTGGTGGTGGTTTCCAGCGGTCCGTCTGCCTAGATTCGGGTTTTGTTCTGAGCGCGGCGGGATGCCGGGCTGAGCTTCTGGGGCGTGTTGGGAGGGGGAATCGCCGTGGGCGACCCCCGGCACTGACGCGGGGTTTGGGAGGGAGGCTTGGTCCGGTGGGCTTGCCGAGCATGGTGCCCCTTTGTTTTATGGCTTCGAAAATGGCTTCCAAACGCGACTACTACGAGATCCTGCAGGTCTCAAAAACGGCTTCTGCCGAGGAAATTAAAAAGGCTTACCGGAAACTGGCCGTGCAGTTTCACCCGGACAAGAATCCTGGGGATGCCTCTGCGGAAGAGAAGTTTAAGGAGCTGGGGGAAGCCTATGATGTGCTTTCCGATGCGGAGAAGCGTGCGGCGTATGATCGATACGGGCACCAAGCGTTTTCCCAAGGGGCCGGGGCAGGGCGTGCGGGCGCTGGGGGGGGATTCCATGATCCTTTTGATATCTTCCGCGAGGTGTTTGGCGGGGGGGGCGGGGGCGGAGGAGCGGGCGGAATTTTCGAGCAGTTTTTTGGCGGCGGGGGTCGGGCCTCTGCCGAGGATCGGAACCGCGGGGCGGACTTGCGCTATGATCTCCAGATCCGGTTGGAGGAGGCGGCCAAGGGGTGTGAGAAGGAGGTGGAGGTGGAGAAGATGGAGCGTTGTGGAGGCTGTGCGGGTTCGGGTGGGGATGCAGGAGCCAAGGCGGTGACGTGCCGCGACTGCGGGGGCCGGGGGCAGGTGGTGACGGCGCGCGGTTTCTTTCAGGTGGCCCAGACGTGCGGACGTTGTCGCGGGACGGGGCAGCTCATCGACAAACCCTGCAAGCGTTGTGGCGGCGAGGGGCGGGCGGAGGCGCAGACCAAGATCAAGCTGCGGATTCCCGCAGGAATCGAGGACGGGTCCCGTCTGCGTTCCCCGGGACAGTGGGAAGCGGGGGTTCGAGGGGGGGCGTCGGGGGATCTGTATGTGGTGGTGCACATCAAGGAGCACGAGGTGTTTGAGCGCGATGGCAGTAACCTCTTCTGCGAGGTGCCCGTGAGCTTCACGGTGGCTGCGCTTGGAGGCGAGGTGCTGGTGCCGACGCTGGAGGGCAAGGCGGCCCTGAAGGTGCCTGCGGGCACCCAGGGAGGAACGGTGTTCAAACTGCGCGGCAAGGGCATGCCTGAACTCAACAGCAGTGTGACTGGCGACTTGCTGGTGAAGACCATGGTGGAGGTGCCTACCAAGCTGAACTCGGATCAACGCAAGAAGCTGGAGGAACTGGCCGCCCTCATGGGCGAAGAGAACAGCCCCATCCACAAAAGCTTTTTCGACAAAGTCCGCGATTTCCTGAGCTGACGAGGCTTGCTTTCCGCAGGGCCTCCCGGGGAGGCCCTCCGGAGCTGATTTCAGGTTCTCACTCCCGCTTATGCATCGATTCTATGCGCCTCCCTCGGCTTGGAGGGAGGCCTTGGTCTCGCTCGATTCCGCAGAGACCCGGCATGCCTGTGAGGTGCTCCGGATGCGTCTGGGCGATGGACTTTGGGTATTCGATGGGGAGGGACGGGCTCATGAGGGGACCCTGATCGAGGCGGGGCGCTCGGGCGGATTGGTTCGCTTGGGCGCCGGAGGGCGCTCTTCGAGACCCTCGGGAGGCATCACCTTGGTGCAGTCCATTCCCAAGGGAAAGCTCATGGACTGGATCTTGGAAAAGGCCACCGAACTGGGGGTGGCTCGCATCGTTCCCGTGATCACCGAGCGCACCATCGTTCAGGTCGATGGCGCGGACGCGGAACGGAAGCGGGAAAAATGGCAGCGGACGGTCGTGGAGGCCTGCAAACAATGCGGACAGAACTGGATGCCCGAGGTGTGTGAACCTCGGAGCCTTTCCGCGTTTTTAGGCGAGGCTTCCGAGGGCGAGGGGGTGCGGATTTTTGGCTCGCTCTATCCGGGGGCGCAGCCCATGCGGGAGGCGCTTGGGAGGATGCTTCCGGGACTTGGGGTGACGGTGTGCATTGGTCCGGAGGGCGATTGGACGCGGGCGGAGGCGGAGGCGCTGGAGCGGTGGGGGGCGGTTCCTGTGACCTTGGGCACGATCGTGATGCGGGTGGAGACGGCGACGATGTACTGCCTGAGCGTGGTTTCCAACGCGCTCCGTTGTGCGGGGTGAGACGCGGTTGGGGCAAGGCGGGGAGGGGTAAACAGAGGGAGGCGAGGAAAAGGGGCGAGGCACTCTTGCGTTTGGTCAGTCTCGTTTTTATTGGTGTCATTTTTTGCCGCTCATGTCCCGAAACGCTCCTATTCTTGCTTTGATTGCCCTGGGAATGGCGTTTGTGCCGTTCACGCCGCTCTGGGCCGCCTCGAAATCCGGTTTGGCGTCGGAAAAGTCCTCCCCAAAGTCGTCCACGAAGCCAGGCGGCGCTTCCGGAGCTGCCGGGAGCAGGCCAAATGGGGCGTCGGGGGCCTCGAAAAAGAAGGGCGAGGATTCGGATTCGGGCGAGGAGCGTTCGCGGGACGGGGGCGTTCCGGAGATTCACGCGGCCTCTGCGGTGGTGGTGGATGCGCAGACCGGGGAGGTGCTTTTTGCTCACAACGCCGACCAGGAGCGGGCGGTGGCGAGTACGCAGAAGTTGATGACGGCCTTGCTGGTTTGCGAAGCGGGCGGACTGGAAAAGCCCCTCACCGTGCAGCGCAGCGACACCTGGGCGGAGCCCTCGAAGCTGGATATCCAGGCGGGTGAGGTTTATCGTCGGGGCGATTTGCTCAAGGTCCTCATGGTCAAGAGTATGAATGATGTGGCGCGCGCGCTGGCCAGGGATAACGCGGGAAGCGTCGACGCCTTTGCGGACAAAATGAATGCGCGCGCTGCGGAGTTGGGAATGGGCCGCTCGCACTTCGTGAATCCCAATGGGCTGCCTGCTCCGGGGCAGCACTCCACCGCGAGGGACATGGCCAAGCTTGCTCTTGCGGCTTACCGCGTGAAAGCGATTCGGGAGGCGGTGCGTCTGAAGGAGCTCAAATGGCAACACCCCAGCGGGCAGGTGAGCCAGTTCCAGAACACGAACCGGGTGCTCTCGAGTCTCCCGGCCTGCAACGGGATGAAGACGGGATACACGGTCGCGGCCGGGTTTTGTCTGGTGTCCAGCGCTTCGATGGGAGGGAAGGATGTGATTTCGGTGGTGTTGGGGGATAGCAAACCCTTTGTGTGGAAGGATTCTCACAAGCTTCTTACCTGGGCTCTCGAGCGCGGTGGAGCGATCTCCGCATCGCGCTAATTTTTCCCGGCGAGGGGTGCCATGGATTCGGACCTTCTCCGAAAACTCGAGGAACTGGAGGCACAGGGGCTTCGCCGTCGGCTGAGGGTGTTGAATTCCCCCCAAGGCGTCCGCGTTCAAAGTGAGGGGCGCTGGCTCTGGAACTTTTCCTCAAACGATTACCTCGGTCTTTCGCATGAACCTTTCCTGATGGAGGTCGCCCGCGGGGCGGTGGACCGGTACGGAGTCGGCTCGGGGGCTTCGCGCTTGGTGTGCGGAAACCTGCAACCCCACGAGGAACTGGAGGCTGCCCTGGCCCGATGGAAGGGGACGGAGGCGGCGCTCAGTTTCTCCTCCGGTTATGCGACGGCGGTGGGGACGGTGAGCGCGCTGGTAGGGCGGGGGGATGTGGTGATCCTCGACAAACTTTGCCATGCCTCGCTGATCGACGGGGCGCGTCTTTCCGGTGCGGAGCTGCGGGTTTTTGCGCACAACGACGTGGGGCGATTGGAGGGGCTTCTCCAGTGGGCTCGTCAGAAGGCCCCTCAGGGCCGGGTGTTGGTGCTCACCGAGGGGGTTTTTAGCATGGACGGGGATCGATGCCCCCTTCGCGAGTTGGTGGAAGTCAAGGAGCGGTACGGGGCGTGGTTGCTGGTGGACGAGGCGCATTCGGCTGGGGTGTTGGGGGAAGCGGGGCGCGGGTTGGTGGACGCGGAAGGCGTGCAGGGCAGGGTGGAGGTGCAGATGGGCACGCTGAGCAAGGCGTTGGGTTGTAGCGGAGGGTACGTGTGCGGCTCGGGGCGTCTGAGGGATTGGCTGCTGAACCGGGCGCGCGCTTTTGTGTATTCGACGGCACCGAGCCCGGTAGCGGCGGTGGTGGCCACCGAGGCGGTGCGTTGGATGGAGACGGGGGAGGCGGAGCAAAGGCGGAGGCGTCTGGGTCGCAACCGGGAGGTATTGCGGGAGGGGATGGGCGAAGCGGGGGGATCAGGGACGGGATCAGGGGGAGAGAGGGGAGCGAGTGCGATTGTGCCGGTGGTGTTGGGGGAGGCGGCACGGGCGGTGGAGGCGAGTGAGGTGCTGGCGAGGGAGGGGTTCTGGGTTCCGGCGATCCGATATCCCACGGTGGCTCGTGGGCGGGCGCGGTTGCGGGTGACGGTGAATGCGTTGCATGAGGAGGAGGTGGTGGCCCGATTGGGCCAACGTCTACGGGGGCTGCTTGGCATGGGGGAGCGGGAGGGGTGAGTGCGGGGGCGCAGAGGGCTTCCTCCATTTTTTCACGGCCTTTTGACATCCTGCTTCCGTAGGGATGGTTGGGGGGCATGGCACAACCGATGCCGGAATGGGGCGGGGATGAACGGGATGAACGGGATGAACTGAGGGTGACGTTGGGGACGGGAGGGAATGCGGACACGGGAGGAGAAGGGGGATTTATGGCTGAGCGGGGGGCATATCGCGGAGAGGAGGTGGAGTCTGGGATCCGGACCTACATGCGGGAGATTGCGCAGACGCCGCTCCTGAGTGTGGAGGAGGAGGTGGAGCTTGCGGCGGGGATTCGAAGAGGGGATGCGACGGCGCGGACCCGGATGATTCTTTCGAACCTGCGCTTGGTGGTAAAAATTGCACACGATTACGCCAACTTTGGGCTGCCGATGGCGGACTTGATTTCCGAGGGCAATATCGGGTTGGTGAAGGCGGTGGAGCGGTTTGACCCGAGCAAGGGCGGAAAGCTGAGCACCTACGCGGCGTGGTGGATCAAGCAGAGCATCAAGAGGGCCTTGGCGAACCAAAGCAAAACGATCCGCCTCCCGGTCCATCTGGTGGACAAGGTGGCGAAGATCCGGCGGCTTTCGATGAATCTGAGCGAGGAACTGGGGCGGGATCCGACCGATGAGGAACTGGCGGAGGAGGTGGGGATTTCCGCGGCCAAACTTTCCCAGCTGCGTGTGGCCTCGTTGCGCCCGGCCTCGCTGGATGCTCCCGTGAGCGATGAGGATGGCAAGGAGCTGGGGGAAACGGTCGGGGATTTGGACGCCCATTCTCCGCTGGAACAGCTGAGCGACAGCAACCTGCTCGACGAGCTGGGGGGGGTCATGGGGGTGCTGGATGAGCGGGAGCGGCGTATTTTAAGCGCGCGCTTTGGGTTGGAGGGCGGCTCGCCCAAGACCCTGGAGGAAGTGGGACGTCGTTTCGGAGTGACGCGGGAACGGATCCGGCAGTTGCAGAATGGGGCGCTCCACAAGCTGCGCCGGGCGTTG
>JBEBAG010000047.1:0-14599 GCA_041159065.1 Verrucomicrobiota bacterium
CTCAAAACAGATCTGGTATTCGAGTGGGGTAAGTAAATCGGCGGACTGAAAAAGCGATGGTGCGCGATACTGGGTTCGAACCAGTGACCCCTACCGTGTCAAGGTAGTGCTCTACCACTGAGCTAACCGCGCTTGCATCCGAGAACTCCCGAAAGGGAATCCCAAGGGCCGGCGAATATCCCTCTATGCCCCGCAGGGCTCAAGCCAAAATTAGCGGCCGGGAACCAACTCGAAGAGAAATCCCTTCAGGTATTCGGTCTCCGGAATGGTCGAGATCACGGGGTGATCGAGTCCCTGGCCGAAGGTCGCGATCTGACGGAGGGTGCGCTTGGCATCCACTGCGGCCTGGTTGATGACGTCCAGAAACACCTCGCGGCTGACGTGATGCGAGCAGCAGAAGGTGGCGAGCATCCCCTCCGGCTGCAACAGCTTGAGCGCCCGCAGATGGATCTCCTTGTAGCCGCGCAGGGCGTCGTTCACGCGTCCTTTGGACTTGGTGAAGGAGGGGGGGTCGAGAATGACGAGATCGTAAGTCGTCTCGGCGGTCTCCTGTTCCTTGAGGAAATCAAACACGTTCGCCTCGAGGGCGCGCACGGGGAGTTGGTTGGCGGCGGCGTTGTGTTCAACGAGCCGGATCGCCTCGGCACTGATATCCACGGCGGTGACCTCCGTGGCTCCGGCCTTGGCGCAGGAAAGCGCGAAGGCCCCTTGGTTGGTGAAGCAATCAAGCACCCGGCGGCCTCGGGCGTGCTCGGCCACGCCCCGGTAGTTGGCGAGCTGGTCGAGGTAGAAGCCGGTTTTCTGTCCCTGCAGCAGGTCCACTTCGAAGGAGAGGCCATCAAACTGGATCCGTTGCGGTCCCGGGGCCTGACCCCAGAGGACGCCTTGGACGAGTTCGAGTCCCTCCGCCTTGCGGATGGGGCTGTCGTTGCGCTCGATGATACAGCGCGGTTCGAAGATGGAGCGGAGAGCGTCGACGATCAGCGCCTTGCGCTGGTCCATGGCGAGGGTGAGGGTTTGGAGGACCAGATCGTCCCCGTACCGATCGACGATGAGTCCGGGAAGGCCGTCGCTTTCGCTCCAAACCTGGCGGCCGAGCTGGGCGGGCAGTCCGCGGCGCAGGCGGTAATCACGGGCCATGCGGATACGCCGCTCGAAAAAGTCGAGGTTGAGGTCTTGGCGCTGGCGTGAAAAGCGGCGTGCGACGATTTGCGAGCGGCGATTGAAGATGGCCGAACCGAGCATGCGGTCTCGGGCGTCCTTGAGGGAGATGACGTCGCCATCCTGGGGGTCGCCGAAGGCCTTGAGGATTTCGGTGGAATAGACCCAGTCGTGACCGTGAAAGAGCCGGGAACGCGGTTGAACAACAATACCTGCCATGAGAAGAGGGGTTTGACGCTAAGGGAGGAAGCAGCGAAGTCAACGCATGCCCCCCTTTCTCTCGGATGTGCTCCCGAGCGAGGTTGGGTTTATTTTCGCAATTCTCGCCATGTCTCCGAAGCTTTCCGCCTCCTTTTTTTGGGCCCTGTGGGTGTGCGCCTGTTTTCCCCCGGGGGCCGAAGGCGCTCCGGCGTCGTCCCCGGAATCTCCGGGCGGGGCGACGCCCGGTCGGGAGGCGTTGCGTGCCTTTCAGGAGGGGGTGTGTGCGGTGTTTGAGGGGGCGGCGCCGGCCGTGGTCGTGCTGGAGGTGGAAATGCGCGGGGAAAATCCGGGGCTCGAAGGCGAGACCCGGGGAGGTCCGAGGAAGGGGGGCGGGGGATTTCCCGAGGGGGATCCGAGGGGTGAGGCGGGGGCGGGGGCCACGGCGCTTCCTCCGCGCAGTGAGGGGTCGGGGTTTGTGGTTCGGTCCAACGGGGTGATCCTGACCAACCACCATGTGGTGGCTGCGGCGTCCCGGATCACGGTGCGCCTGCGGGATGGACGCCGGTTTGTGGCGCGTTTGCTCGGGGCGGACGAGCGCACGGACGTGGCGGTGCTTCAGATTGAGGCGAACGGATTGGCCGTGCTGGCGTTTGCGGATAGCGATCGGGCGCGGGTGGGACAGTGGGTGGCGGCGGTTGGGGCGCCCTTCAGCCAGGAGTGGTCCTTCACCACGGGGATCCTGAGCGGCAAAGGGCGCAGCCGCCTGTTGGGGCCTTCCAGCAATGTGCCGCTTTTCGAGGATTATCTGCAGACGGATGCCTTCATCAGCCCAGGGCACAGTGGCGGGCCGCTGTTGGATTTGGACGGTCGAGTTTTGGGAATGAACACGCTCATTGCCCGCTCGGAGCGGGGGCTGGCCTTTGCCGTGCCGTCGAACATGCTCGCCCAGACGCTCGCCCAGATCCTGGAGGAGGGGCGGGTTTCGCGTCCGTGGCTGGGAGTGCGCGTGGAGACGCTGGGGGACAGTCCCAGCCTGCGGGAGCGTCTTTCCGAGGCGGGCTCGGGGGCGGTGATTCTCGCGATCGAACCGGATGGCCCCGGGTACCGCACCGACCTCCGTCCGGCGGATGTGATCCAGGCCATGGACGGAGTGGAGATCCGCTCCGGGCTGGAGTTACAGCGGGAGCTTTTTCGCAAGAAGATCGGCCAGACCGTGCAGCTCCGGGTGTGGCGGGCGGGCGGGACGAAGGTGCTCAAAGTCGAGACGGCCCAGGTCCCCGATGCGCTGGTGCGTTCTTCGCTCGTGCCCGCGCCCGTCCCGGTGCGGGAGATGGCGAATGAACGTTTCGGTTTGGGACTGCGCGAAGTGAAGGCGCGAGGGGTGCGGGTGGAGTCGGTGGAGGCGGACAGCCTGGGGGCGCGAGCGGAGCTGCGGTCGGGGGATGTCATCACGGACGTCGAAGGGCGCCGGGTTCGGACGACCGGGGAATGTTTGAGTGCCATCCGGTCGGCGCTTTCGCGCGAGTCGGGAGCGGGAGCCATCCTGCAGATCGAGCGGCAGGGCCGCCGGACCTTTGTGCTGCTTAGGGTGCCTTAGGGGCGGGCGGGGTTTTCAAGAGGGTGAGCGAAACCCGGCGGCCCTTGGCGAAATTGAATCCCTCGACGGGAGTGCGGATCCACGGGCCCTGAATTTTTTGAGCGGTCGGAGTGGTGAGGATGCAAAGACGCTCGCCGGGTTGAGCCATCCAGCGCTCGACGTCCGCTTCGGAGAGGATTTCGACAAAGCCGCGGACCGCCTTGCGCAGCCCCCAGATGAGGCTGGGTTCCTGATAATCGACGAGCGCGACGGGGGTGCTCTGGTGAAGGAGGGGACGTGCCGCGGCCACGGCGGATTCGCTCACGGAGAGGGAGGGAATGAGGGGGAAAACGATCAGGGGCAAGGCGGCGAAGAGAATGCCCGTGGTCCACGCGATTTTCCGGAATCGTTTTGCAGGCATGGCCTTACGCCACCAGAGGGAGAGCAGGAGGCAGAGGAAGGGGAAGGCCGGGAGGGTGTAGTGGGGCAGCTTGGTGCGGCTGAGGGTGAAAATCGCGAAGGTTAGGACGACTCCCGAGGTAAGAAAGGCCGCCACCGGGGAGGCGATCCGCTCGCGGGAGCGGAAGGCGGCCGGCAGACAGAACGACCAAGGGGCGAAGCTCAGAAAGAGGGTGAGGAAGTAGAAGGGAAGCGTGGCGAGGTAGCCGAGAATCCCCGCCGCCCCATGGCCTTCCATGGCGATCAGGGAGCGGCCCACGACGTGTTCGCCCAACCCCTTGGCGGCGAATTGTCCCCCGGTCTGCCGCAGCGCCGGGATTCCCCACAAGCAGACCAAGCCCACCATCCCCGCGCATCCGAGGAGCCACGCGGTGGCTGAGGGAACGGGCTGGGCGCTCTTGCGCCGCTGGAGAGCGGCCCACCCCGTCATGCCGATGGGGATCCAGGCCACGGGGCCTTTGGCCAGAAAACCGAGGGCGAGCAGGATCCAGAACGCAGCCCCAAGAACGCGGCGATTGGGATTTTGAATCCACTCCCATCCGGTCCAGGCGGCTGCGAGCACGCAGAGCACCATGGGCGGGTCGGCGACGGCGGCACGCCCATGGACGAACACCTGGAGGCAGAGGGTGTACATGAGGGCGGCACGCAGGCCGGTGCGGGGGTCCGCGAGGCGGGTGCCCCAGAGCAGGAGGAGGATGGCGGTGAGGGCGGTGCAGAATGCGGCGGGAAGCCTGGAGGCAAATTCGTTGTCTCCCAGGGTTTTGTAGCAGGCCACCTGCATCCAGTAGATGAGGGGCGGCTTATCGTAGCGGGGGGCGTGGTTGAAGGTGGGCACGATCCAGTCGCCGGACTGCATCATTTCGCGGGATGCCTCGGCGAAGCGGGGTTCGTCCCGGTCAATGAGAGGAAGGCGGTCGTTGCCCAGGCTGAAAAAGCCGCAGAGGGCGAGGAAAAGCAGAAGGAGTCGGCTTGCTGGGAAGGGGTTGTGGGGTTCGCTGCTCCGGCAGGACGAGGTGGAGAAGGAGGCGTTCATGCGGAAGGTGAAAATCTCGGAGCGGGATGGAGTGCGCTTAGGCTTGGAGCGGGCGGCGGAGCCTGCCCTTTAATAGTGGGCAATGTCCAACCTGCTCGAACCCTCATCGCGACCGAAGATCGGGGAGCCCATCTCGAAGGAAGGGCGCTGGGGGCGTATGCTGGCAGGGGTTGGAGCGGGGCTGGGGCTGTTGGGGTTGGCGTTTTGCCTGGATGCGTGGGGGGTGGAGTGGGTGCGCGCCGAGGCGAATGGCTGGGGCAAGTGGTTTGCGGGCCGCGTGGGGTACTGGGGGGATTGGTTCGGGATTGTGGCGCTGGGACTTCTCGGGTGGTTGGTGGGGCGGCTTCGGAAAAACGCCGGCATGCAGCGTTTGGTGCTGCTCATGGGGGTATGCGCGGCTCTGAGCGGGGTTTCTGCCAACGTCATCCGGGCCTGCACGGGGCGGGCGCGTCCCTTCTCTCAGTCCGCTCCGGGTTGGTACGGCGTGACGCACGGGGCGCGGTTGAGCAAGTCCGCGCATGAATTTCAGTCCTTTCCCTCCGCCCATACCGCCGTGGTTGCGGGCTTTCTGGCGCCGCTGGCATGGGCTTGCCTCGGGGACCGGCGCAGGGGGCGTGCGTGGCTGGGCGTCGGAGTGGCGCTGGGGGGCATCCTGCTCATGGGGTGGGCCCGGGTCTGGGCTGGGGCGCATCATTTTTCGGACGTCACCGCCTCCTCGCTGTTGGGGGGGCTTTGGGGGTGGTGGATGCACCGCCGCTGGGGGGCAGGCAAGGCGCGGGGGCGGGAGCGGGCGATCTGAACCGGACCTAAGCGGGAGTCTGGGCGTGCTGCCGGCGCTTGGCGGAGAGCACCTCCGGAATGCGGGAGAGGGGCAACGTGTTGATGACGTCCTTCTTCGTCAGCCATCCCTTGCGGGCGGTTCCGATCCCGTTCCACAGGAATTGTAGGTGGGCCGTGTGGTGGGCGTCCGGGTTGATCGAACAGCGGACCCCCTTTTGTTTGGCGAGGGGCCACCAGCGCCAGTCCATGTCGAGACGGCGAGGGTTGCAGTTGAGCTCGATGATGGTGCCGGTCTCGGCCGCGGCGTCCAGAATCGCGGGGATATCCACGGCATAGCCTTCGCGCGAGAGCAGCAGGCGTCCGGTGAGGTGCCCCAGCATGGTGACGTAGGGATTGGAGATGGCGCGGATGATGCGCTTGGTCATCTCCGACTGGGAGAGGGTGAAGGACGAGTGCACGGAGGCCACCACGTAGTCGAGTTCGCTCAGGATCGAATCGGGGTAGTCGAGGGAGCCGTCTTTGAGGATGTCGCATTCGACTCCGGAGAAGAGGCGGAAGTCCCCGTCGAAGGAGGCGTTGAGGTGGCGGATCTGGGCAACCTGTTCAAGCAGGCGTACCGAGTCGAGGCCGTTGGCTTGGAAGGAGGAGACCGAGTGGTCGGAGATGCCGAGGTATTCGAGGCCAAGTTCCTGGGCTGCGGCAGCCATCTCTTCCAGGGTGGAAGCGCCGTCGCTGGCGACGGTGTGGTTGTGGAAGGTGCCGCGGAGGTTTTCGATTTCGATCAGATCCGGCAGGCGGTGCTCGGCTGCGGCGGCAACCTCCCCGCGGTCTTCGCGCAGTTCGGGCTCGATGTAGTCCAGGCGCAGGGCCCGATACACGTCCGCCTCGGTGTGAATCGGGGGCAGCTCGGGAGCGGTGACCCGCGCTCTTTCGTCCGGAGCCAGCCGGTACTCGTTCAGGCTCCAGCCCATCGAAATGGCCCGGTTGCGGAGGGCGATGTTGTGCTCCTTGGAGCCGGTGAAATAGACGAGCGCGAAGGGGTAGTGTTCTTGGGACACCACCCGCAGATCGGCTTGGATTCCGCCCCGGAGGCGCACGCTGGACTTGGTCGCGCCATGGGCAAGGACGCTTTCCACCATGGGATGGCTCACGAAAAATTGGGACACCCTCTCCGGGGATCGGGTGGCGACGATGAAATCCAGGTCGTGCACGGTTTCCTTGCGGCGCCGGTAGCTTCCTGCCAGGGCGGCTTGGCTGACCTCGGGCAGCTCCTTGATCTGTTCCAAAAGCACCTGCGCCTGGGCCGCGATATCCCCGAGGCGGAAGCGGCCTGCGTACTGTTTGCGGGACTCCAGGGCGGCCAGAAAATTGGCTGCGGTTTTCTCGCCGAACCCCTTGAGCGCGGCCACGCTTCCCTCCCTGCAGGCCTTCTCTAGGCCCTCGAGCGTGGTGATCTGGAGCTCGTCCCAGAGCACTTTGATCTTCTTCGGCCCAAGCCCCTGGAGTTCAAACAGGTCAAAGAGCGTCGGGGGAAACTCGGCGCGCAGGCTCTCGTAGTAGGGGAGGGCCCCCGAGGTCGCGAAGGTAGTGATTTTTTCGGCGAGGGCTTCCCCGATGCCTCCGATCTCGCCCAGGCGATTTTCCAAAACCAAGGGGGCGAACTCGCCGGAAAACGTTTCCAGGGAGCGGGCCGCATTGGTGTAGGCGCGGATTTTGAAAACGTTTTCGCCTTTGAGCTCGAGCAGGCGCGCGATGGATTCGAGCAGCTCGACGACTTCGTCTTTGGTTTTGCGAAGCATCATGGTGGGGAACAATTTCGCGCGGGAGGTCGGCAAACGCAATGGTGTGCTGCGCTCCGGGCTTTGTGACGAACCGGTGAAGGTCGTTTTGCTTTTCAAGACCCGGCGCTGGGGTAACCTCGACCCTTTCCTATGGGCGAAACCCTACCTACCCAGGAGCTCTTCGAGCGCTACGTCATCCCCACCTATGGACGCTACCCGCTGCGACTCGCGCGCGGTGAGGGAAGTTGGATCTGGGACGAAGCGGGAAAGCGCTACCTCGACTTTGGCGCCGGCATTGCCGTCACCTCCCTGGGGCACTGCCATCCGCGGGTGGTTCAGGCTCTGGGAGCCCAGTTGGGCAGCCTCGTCCACACCTCCAACCTGTACTACACGCGGCCGCAGGGGCTTCTCGCCCAAAAACTCGTCGAGATCGCAGGCGCGCCCGGAAAGGTCTTTTTCTGCAACTCGGGCGCCGAGGCGAATGAAGCCCTCTACAAGCT
The DNA here is from genome assembly GCA_041159065.1 of Verrucomicrobiota bacterium. Taxonomy (GTDB): domain Bacteria; phylum Verrucomicrobiota; class Verrucomicrobiia; order Chthoniobacterales; family Chthoniobacteraceae; genus Chth-196. Next base: position 7,492 of record JBEBAG010000047.1, read on the forward strand.
GGCGAGGAAATTCGGAAACGAGGCGGTCGGGTTCCTCTCCGAAAAAACCGGCTCGGGGGACTACGTCTCCGAGGGGCGCCACGGAATCGTCACCATGCTGGGTTCCTTCCACGGCCGCACCTTGGCGGGCATCTCCGCCACCGGGCAGGATAAGGTGAAGAAGGGCTTTGAGCCCATGGTGCAGGGGTTCCGCCATGCTCCCTACAATGACATCGAGGCCTTGGAAGAGGCGCTCGAACCGGCCGACTCCGTCGCCGTGCTGATCGAGCCGGTGCAGGGGGAAAGCGGCATCCATCCGGCGAATCCCGAATTTCTCAGGCGGGCCCGCGCTCTCACGGAGAAGCGCTCGCAGCTCCTGCTGTTTGATGAGGTGCAATGCGGGCTCGGGCGCACGGGAGACTGGAATGGATGGTCCACCCTCGCTGCCGACGTGAAGCCGGACGCGGTCTCGTGGGCGAAGGGGATTGCCGGGGGGTTTCCCTTAGGAGCCATCTGGGTCAGTGCGCGTCCCGTACGGATGAAGACGGGGGAAACCAAGCCGCTGTGCGATCTGCTCGGGCCCGGATCCCACGGGACCACTTTCGGGGGGACCCCGCTGATTTGTGCGGGAGCGTTGGAGGTGCTCCAGGTCATCGAGGACGAGGGGCTGGTGAGCAGGGCCCGCGAGCTGGGGGCGTATGCCCTGGCCGCCTTGCGCGCGATCGAGTCGCCTTGGATCCGGGAGGTGCGCGGGGTCGGGCTGATGCTGGGGGTGGAGTTGATCGGAGATTTTGCGGCGCGTCATCCGCTGCCCTCCGGGAAATCGCCCTCCAATTTCCTAGTGGAAACCCTGCATGAAGCCGGGCTGCTGAGTATCCCCTCCGGCACCCACACGCTTCGTTTTCTCCCGCCGCTCAATGTGAGCCGGAGCGAGATTGACGAAGCCGTGGCCATCCTGGCCCGGGTGCTCGCTTCGCTGGCAACCGCCTAACCCCCTTTCCGCAAATGAAGCACCTGCTTTCCATCGAATCCCTCAACCGCCAGGAGATTTACGAGATCCTCGAGTTGGCGGACGTCATGAAGTCCACGCGCCGCAACCACGGGGAACTTCCCCTCCGTGGACAGTGCTGGGCGCTCATCTTCAGCAAGTCCTCCACCCGCACCCGCGTCTCTTTCGAAGTCGGCATTCGGGAACTCGGGGGCGAGGTGATGTTCCTCTCCGCATCGGATATCCAGCTGGGCCGGGGCGAACCCATCAAGGACACCGCTCGGGTGATGGGACGGATGCTGGACGGGGCGGTGATTCGCACGTACCGGCAAAGCGACGTGGAGGAGTTTGCGCACTACGCCAAGATCCCCACCATCAACGCTCTCACCGACGACGAGCATCCCTGCCAGATTCTGGCGGATCTGCAGACGATCCGGGAGAAACTCGGGGCGGTGGAGGGGCGTTCGGTGTGCTTTGTGGGGGATGGAGCGTGCAATGTCCCCAAATCTTGGATCTGGGCGGCTTCCAAGCTGGATTTCGAACTCCGCATTGCGGCTCCTGCCCCCTTCCAGCCCGATCCCGAGCTTTTGGAGCGGATCGGGCCCCGCGCACAGGTGATCATCACCGACGACGTGGAGGAAGCGGCCCGGGGAGCGGATGTGCTCTACACGGATGTGTGGGTGAGCATGGGCAAGGAAGAGGAGACCCACTTCCGTTTGCAGCAGCTCGCCCGCTACCAGATCAACCGGGAGTTGGTGTCCCTCGCGGCCCCGTCGGCTTTGGTCATGCATTGCTTGCCGGCTTACCGTGGGAAGGAAATCACCGAGGAGGTGCTCGAGGCGCACGCCGACACGCTCTTCGATCAGGCTGAAAACCGGCTGCACGCGCAGAAGGCGATCCTCCAACTGCTGGGGCGCAATCCCTAGCCTGGCGGGCTTTTCAGGCAAAAGCGGGGGCGATTTCCGGCTTGCCCCCGGGTGCGGGCCCTTCAACGTGGCGCCCCTATGCAGACACAGACCTCCTCCCCGTGGTGGAAACAGCTCACCCCCTACCACTGGTTTGTCATCATCGTCGCCTCCGCCGCGTGGTTCTTTGACTGCCTCGACCAGCGGCTCTTTTCCCTCGCCCGCATCCCGGCTCTTTCCAGCCTCATGAACCTGCCCGCCGGGGACACCCAGGTGCAGTCCTTCGGCAAGGTCGTGACCGCCTGTTTTCTCATCGGGTGGGGCATCGGAGGCATGATCTTCGGAGCCTTGGGGGACAAGTATGGCCGCGCTAAAATGCTCACGCTGACGATCCTGATCTATTCCGCATTCACCGGTCTGAGTTACTTCAGCCAAACCAAACTCGATTTCACGGTGTTCCGTTTCCTGACCGGATTGGGTGTCGGGGGGGTCTTTGGCTTGGCGGTCGCCCTCATCGCGGAGACCGTTCCGGATGGTGCGCGTGCGCAGTCTCTGGGGCTCTTGCAGGTGCTCTCGACGGTCGGAAACGTGTCCGCGGGGTTTGCCAAAATGGCCATCGACGGGCTCGAGTCAAAGCAGGTGATTGTGGCGGGCACGGGCTGGCGCTGGATGTTCCTGATCGGGGCGGTTCCCGCGCTGATGATCCTCTTCACCCGGGGGAGGCTGAAGGAGCCCGCTCCTTGGCTGCGTCTGAAGGAGCAAGGCCTTCTACCCCAGGGAAGCATTCTCGCCCCCTACGCCAAACTGCTCGCCAACAGGCGTTGGCGTAAAAACCTCGTCATCGGTGCGCTCATCGCAAGTACCGGGGTGGTCGGCCTCTGGGCCATCGGTGAATATGCCGTCGACCTCCAGAAGGTCGTCTTCAAGGCGCACTTCGAAAAAACCGTCGCCCCAGAGAAGGTGAAGTCCAGCGTGGATTGGGCCATCACCGTCGCCTACCTCCTCAACATGACCGGAGCGGCGGTCGGCATGACCCTCTTCACCCGGATTGCGGCCCTCGGGCGGCGTCTGGCCTTCGGAATCGGCTTCGTTGCGGCTCTCATCATTACCTTCCTCGTGTACTGGAAGATGAATTCCCCGTCGGATGCCTACTGGATGATGCCCCTCATGGGGATGGCCCAGCTGAGTGTTTTTGCGGGATTTGCGATCTACCTTCCCGAGCTTTTCCCAGGCAAGCTGCGCAGCACGGGCACCTCGTTCTGTTACAATTTGGGACGGTTTGCCGCCGCCGCGGGCAGCTTCTTCTCCGCAAAACTGACCTCGGACGCGGTGTACGGCACCTACAAGTCCGTGGACCCCTCCCTGCCTCTCCGCTACTCGGCCATGACCATGTGCGCCATCTTTCTGGTCGCTCTGATCACGTTGCCTTTTGCGCCGGAAACCAAGGGGATGCCCCTGCCTCAGGACGAGGATTGAGTCTCCGGGGGGCCTGCGTTGCGGGAGGGCCCCGCAACGCGCGTGCCTAGCGCAGATTCAGCCAGCCTGGGTTTTCGTAGCGGCTGGCCGCGAGGCTCCGGCCCTTCTCCAGCACGTCCTCCGCGAGCGATCCCAGTTCCACTCGTCCAGCCAGCCGTTCGGCAAGGCGTTCGGACTGCGGGTGCAGCGCGCGGGGAAGTTGGACGCTCCCCTGATGAAGCAGCCCGAAACGGGATCGCCTCTGCGCCGCTCCGGCGGCCTTCTGTCCGCGCCAGAGGACGTCGTGCCGCACTGCGTTCTCAAAACAGTGGCGCGAAATAACAGGAGCGTCCGCAAGCGACAGCGCGAACCCCTCTTCTCGCGTCTGCAATGCCTCGGTAAGCGCCCGGTGGATGATTGCGTAGCAGTCCGAGGCCCGGATTCTGCAAAACGGGTCCGCGTGGGGAACGATGAGGGAATACGTCCAATCCTCCCCGTGCGACACGGTGCCGCCTCCTGTCCAGCGCCGAACCATTTCCCGGTTGGGAAATCTGGAGCGAGCGGAGGCGATGGGCTCGAAGTAGCCGATGCTCACGCAGGGCCTTTCCCATCGGTAAACCCGGAGCACGGCCGAGGCACTGCACTCCAGAAGCGCTTGATCCAGGGCCATATTCAGCGCCGCCCCCCGGGGGGTCGGATCATCAAGCACCAGGAGCGCGGCGAGGGGGGAATCCCCTCGCATTAAGCCAACGGGGCGCTGGCCTTCATTTTTGCCATCCATTCGCGGTGAATCACCGGGGAGATCTCGGAGGGCTTGATCTCGCTGCGGCCTCCCCAGAAGACGTTCGTGTAGACCACAGGGATTCCGCACGCCTGGAGATGCGCGTCGATGGCCGCTTTGTGCGCGAGGACGCGCTCCTTCTCCGTTCCGTGAGCCACGGACATGATGTTGACGTTCTTAAAGTCGGGGCCCCCCTCGCGCCAGTAGCAGTGGGTCAGGATTTCGTGCCGCCCCACCTCCCCGCCCGCCCGTTCTTCCATTCCCTGTGGGACGGCCCAGTGGAAAAGCGCGTTGAAGCGCGTGACACGCACGCCCGTTTGAGACGGTTTTACATGTTCGAGGAAGGTCGAGAAACGCCCTATGACCTTTTTGCTTTGCAGCTGCTCTGAGGTGCTCAGAAACGTCTCCAGATCGGTTCCTGCCTCCCTCGCACGCCCCTCCCAAGGGGAAACGCCGATCTCCGCAGCGGCAAATTCCCGCTTCAAGGCGAGAAGCACTCTCCATTCAAGGTCGGAGAGCGTGACATTATGGACGGGCATCATGCGCGCGGGCTCCGCGGTGCGGTCTCCCGGCTCAATCGCCTTCCTGCGGACATGGCCGACGCCCAAGGCGAATATCCCCTTGGCTGGCATGAGTTTGAACTTGATGCAGCCGGTGTGCTTCATCAGCACTTCGCAGTGCTCCGCCATGGAGGTGCCCACGGGCACCTTGAGCGTCGTCCAAAGCCGATATTCGGATCCGGAGGTTTGCTGGTCGGTCGATCGCACCACCACGTGTCCGCTGAAGGGATCGTTTTGGAACATGAAATCAAACGCGCTGTTGAGCTTGTCCTCCGGAACCTGCCAGGCAACCAGCGCGCCATCCGCCAGATTCGGGGCGATCAGGGTCTGGCGGACCCTCCGGATGGTGCCCGCCTCCAGCATCGCCCGGATGCGTTCCACAACCACTTCCAGCGGCACCTCGGAGAGTCTCGATATTTCTACAAACGGCTCGCGCACAAAGCCCTGAATCTTGTCTTCGGAGATTGCCAGAATGCGCGAATTGATGGGGTCGGTGTGCTCGACGGGAGTGGTGTGGGTCATGATTCTTGAGAGTGAAGTCTGCGGCGGGCCGGGGATTAGAGGGAGAAGGATTCTCGACTAGTAGGACTTTGCGAAAAGAACCCTCCGGGGGCTGGGCTCCCCTGTAACAATGCACCTGCCCGGTTCCTCCGCCCCTGCAATCTGGCCTTCGGCGGGAATACACCGAATGGTCACCTTCAGATCCGCCTTAATCTGCTCCTCCACCTCCGGGGAGCCGTTCCAATGCGCTACGGCGAAGCCTCCATGGATCTCCGGTTTGTCTGAGTTCTTGGGCGTGAAGAAGTCGTAAAAGGCCTCCCGGCTGTCCAGAGCCACCGTGTGCCGATCCCGGTATTCCGTTGCGCGAGCAAGCAGCCCACCCTGGATCTCCTGAAGGATCTGCGCCGCCGTCCCCACAAATTCGGCATTCCCGAGGAACACCTTTTCCTTTGGACCACGATCCCGCCTCGCAACCGCCACGCTTCCCTTTTCCAAGTCACGCGGCCCAATCTCCACGCGGATTGGTGCGCCCTTTTTAATCCACTCCCACGTCTTGTGCCCGCCCTGAATGTCCCGCGCATCTACCTCGACTCGAATCGCTTCCCCGCAGAATCGCTGTTCGCTGAGCTCCGCAGCGAGTCGGTGTGCCGCTTCCAAGACCGCCGCGCGGCTGTCCGGCTTTGGAATGATCGGAAGGATCACAATCTGAGACGAGGCAATGCGTGGCGGAAGCACCGCGCCGTCATCATCGCCGTGCGCCATCACGACTGTCCCGATCAGGCGGGTGCTGACCCCCCAGCTGGTTGTCCAAGCAAACTCTTGTACATTGCTTCTGCTCAGGAATTTAATCCCACTGGCCTTTGCGAAGTTCTGGCCTAAAAAGTGGGAAGTTCCCGCCTGAATGGCTTTGCGATCCTGAACCATCGCCTCGATGCACAGCGTTTGCACCGCGCCGGGGAAGCGCTCCCCTGCGCTTTTCTCCCCAGCATAAACGGGCACCGCAAGGTAATCGCGCGCAAAGGTTTCATACACGCCCAGCATCCTCTCGGTCTCCTCTCGCGCCTCCTGCTCCGTCTCGTGCGCGGTGTGTCCCTCCTGCCAAAGAAACTCCGCGGTCCGGAGAAACAGACGGGGACGCATTTCCCACCGCACCACGTTCGCCCACTGATTGATCAAAATGGGAAGGTCCCGGTAACTCTCCACCCACTTCGCGTAGGTGGCTCCAATGATCGTTTCGCTCGTCGGACGCACCACGAGGGGCTCACTCAGCTCAGCACTTGGGGCCGGGCGCAAACCGCCGTGGGGCGAGGCTTCGAGGCGGTGGTGCGTTACCACGGCGCACTCCTTCGCGAAGCCCTCCACATGTTCCGCTTCCTTGGCTAGGTAGGAGAGCGGAATGAACAGGGGAAAATACGCGTTCTTGTGCCCGGTCGCCTTAAACATGCCGTCGAGGCTCCGCTGCATGTTTTCCCAAATGCCATAACCCCACGGCTTGATTACCATGCAACCACGGACGTCAGAGGGTTCAGCAAGATCTGCTGCACGAACAACTTGTTGATACCATTCTGCAAAATCTTCGCTGCGGCGGGGGGAGATGGCGGATGGAGACTGATTCATGATGAAAAGACACGTCTACCCCCCGCGTTTTCCCTGAGCAAGACGCCCGCACGGCTCTCGAAATCTGGAAAGCGATTCGGCCCGCCACACGGCGGCGGCGCAGCTCCCAGACCCAAAATTCGATTTCTCAGGGTCTTAAGCAATTTCGAAAACAAAATTGCATGATCCCCTTGACGGTTTTTGGGGATGGGGTATGTTCATCGGCCCTTCGCGGAACGCCGAGTGTTTCGCGGGGCGGTCAGTGAGCTTCCCGCTCAAGCGGGCAAAGACGTGAGTCGCAAGAGCGGCTAAAGTTTTTGAAAAAAGCGGTTGACTGGGTCGA
>JBEBAG010000048.1:0-2889 GCA_041159065.1 Verrucomicrobiota bacterium
GAGCCAGACGCTCGGCGGCCTCTTCCTCTTGGGCACGGCCGCGATTTCGATCCGTTATTTCGCCAGACGCCGTCTGCAGGCCCGTCTGGTGGAGCTGGAGAGCCGCCGCGCTCTCGACGAAGAACGAGCCCGCATCGCGCGCGACATGCACGATGTGGTCGGAGCGCGCCTGACCCAGCTGGGCGTCCTGCACGAGATCTTCTCCCGAAAGCATGCCTTGCCTCCAGACGCCACCGAAAGCCTCGCCCGCCTCAGCAGCACCGCGCGCGAGGCCATTGCCGCGCTGGACGAAGTGGTCTGGGCCGTGAACCCAAGGAACGACACCCTGGCCAACCTCGCCGACTATCTTTGCTTCTGTGCAGGCGATTACCTTCAGCCCCTCGGAATCCCCTGCCGACTGGACGTTCCTGCCGACTGGCCCGAAATCCAGGTCCGGGCTCAAACGCGCCACGAGGTGCTCCTCGCCTTCAAGGAGGCGCTGCAGAACATCGCCAAACATTCCCAGGCCACCGAGGTGCGCCTCACTCTGCGCAATCTCAACCAATCCCTCCTCATCCAACTCGACGACAATGGCATGGGGATTCCCCACGAACAGAGCGGTATGGGGAAGGATGGCCTCCTCAACATGAGGCAGCGCATCCAAAGCGTCGGGGGTTCCTGTTCCGTTGAACCGCTCTCCAAAGAGGGCGGGACCCGCGTCCAGATGATCGTTTCGTGGTGATTCGAACGGCACGGCACGGGTTCTCCCGAAACTTTTCCGGCCGCACGTTGTTCAAGAGGGAACCCGATTTTCCGCCCTCCCCATGACGACATCCAGCATCCGTCCCCTCGCCCCGCTCCTGTTGCTCTCCCTCGCCGCGACGCACTCCGTGGAAGCCGCACCCGAGCGCCGCCCCAACGTGCTTTTCATCATCGCCGATGATCTCAACAACCGGCTCGGCTGCTACGGGGATCCTCTCGTGCGCACACCGCACCTCGACCAACTCGCCGCGCGCGGCGTCCGCTTCGACCGAGCCTACTGCGCCTTCCCACTCTGCGGCCCGAGCAGAAACTCCATCCTCACCGGACTCTACCCGAACAGCACCGGGATCCTGGCCAACGGCCAAATCTTCCGCCAAACCGTCCCCAATCACCTCAGCCTCCCGCAGGCTTTCCGCCAGCAGGGCTACTTCGCCGCACGCGTCGGAAAGCTCTACCATTACGGCGTCCCCAACGCCATCGGCACCGACGGACACGACGACCCCGCCTCCTGGGAGCTTCAGCTCAACCCCGCCGGCGTCGACCGGACCGAGGAACATCCCAAAATCTTTTCCCTCACCCCAGGCAGCTTCGGCGGCACCCTCAGCTGGTACGCCTCCCCCAAAAGCGACGAACACCACACCGACGGCAAAATCGCCGCCGACGCGGAGTGGATCCTTGAGCGCTGCGCCAAACAAACCGACCGCCCCTTCTTCCTCGCGGTGGGCTTCTTCCGCCCGCACACCCCCTACGTCTCCCCCAAAAATCCGTACTTCGACATGTACCCGGCTGAAAAAATGCCGGTTGCGCAGGTGACTCCGGAGGAGAAGGCCCAGATCCCTCCCGCGGCGCTCATGAGCTACAAGCGCGAGCAGGATGCGCTCACCGATGATCTGCGGCGCGAGGCCCTGCAGGCCTACTCCGCGAGCATCAGTTTTATGGATGCCCAAGTCGGCCGGGTCATCGCTTCGCTCGACCGCCTCGGACTATCGGAAAATACGATCATCGTTTTCACCAGCGATCACGGCTACCACAACGGCGAGCATGGCCTCTGGCAGAAGCAGAGCCTTTTTGAGGAAAGCGCACGCGTGCCCCTGCTCATCGTGCCCCCGGGTTCCAAAGGCAAAAACGCCGTCGCCCCCACCCCCGTCAGCCACGTGGACCTCTACCCCACCCTCGTGCAACTCGCGGGAATCCGCGCCCCGGAAGGCCTTCAAGGACAGAGCCTCGCCCCCATGCTCCAAGATCCTTCCGCAAAGGGACGGGGATGGTCTCTGAGTCAGGTGGTTCGGGGCGGCGGTTTCCGCCGCAACGGCGCCAGTGCGGCCGTCGGGGACAACGGTTCCCGTTTCTTTGGCTACTCCCTTCGCACCGAGCAGTGGACCTACACCGAATGGGATGAAGGCCGCCAGGGACGCCAGCTTTTCGACCACGCCAAGGATCCTCGCGAGCTCCAAAACCTCGCCGAAAAACCCGAGCTCGCCTCCGTCCTCACCCAACTCTCCGCCCAACTGCGCGAGGCTGTGAAGGGCACCTTCCCGCCAAATGGCGTCACACCGCCCCTCCCCTCCGGCGGCAGCCTGTGGGAACCCGAGGCCTTCCCCCGCTGAAAGGCTCCCGCACGACCCACGCGGCATGCCCCCCGGCCGCATCCGCGGCATCGCCGTGCGGCGCGGATCCCTCCGCCTTCCCCGGGTCCACCCGGGCACCCCATCAAAAAAAAAGAGCCGCGAAAGCGGCTCTTTTTTTGTTCCATTTGAATTGGACGTTAGTTCAGACCGGCCAGCGCCTTGCTGATCGCGCTCTTGTGACGGGAGGCAGTGTTCTTGTGCACGTTCCCCGTCTTCACGGCCTTGTCGAGGGTGGAAACGAACCGGTTCGCCACGCCCTGAGCCTCCACCTTGTTTCCAGCCTTCAGCGCTTCACGCACCTGCTTCAACTGGTTGCGGACTGCGGACAGGGTCCGGCGGTTGATCAGGGTACGGCGTTCGGTTTGACGGGCGCGCTTCGCGGCAGAGGGAGTGTTGGCCATGGTTTAAGAAAAAATTTGGCCCTACTGAGTATGTAAGTTGACTTCAAAGTCAACCCCCCCGCAGGTAAAACGAAGCGACCGATGGCACGCAAACACACAGAGCGGACATCATCCCCGGC
>JBEBAG010000049.1:0-2647 GCA_041159065.1 Verrucomicrobiota bacterium
AGCCGGCGTTTCCTGGAGTTGCTCAAGACCGAGCGGGAGCACATTTCGACGCTCCTGATTTTCTCGCTGTTCTCCGGACTGCTCTACCTTGCGGCACCCCTGGCCGTGGACGCCGTCGTGAGCCGACTGGCATTTGGAGGCCAAACCCAGCCCTACGTGCAGGCGCTGGTGGTGCTGACGGTCGCCCTGCTCGGATGCATCTCCCTGCACGCGGTGATGTCGGGGTTCCAGTATTACCTCTCGGAAGTCATTCAGCGGCGCATTTTTGTCCGAGCGGCGACGGATCTGGCCTACCGCTTGCCTCGGGTCAAGGCGGAGGCGGTAGACCAAGTACACGCGCCAGAACTGGTGAACCGGTTTTTGGAAGTGGTCACCACCCAGAAAAGTACCTCCATTCTGCTTTTGGACGGGATCAACCTCGTGTTCGGCACGTTGACGGGCATGTTGCTGCTCGCGTTCTACCATCCCGCGCTGATGGCCCTCGTCGCGATCCTTTCCGCGCTGCTTTTGCTTGTGGTGTGGCCCCTCGGCCGGGGGGCGGTGAGCACGAGCATCTCCGAGTCCAAGGTGAAATACGCGCTGGTGCACTGGTTCGAGCAGATCGCGGCGTTTCCCCTGCTTTTCCGCGGACCGGGCGGCCATATGCTGGCCACGGAGCACGCCAACCGACTGGCAAGCGCCTATTTGGAAAAACGGGGCTCCCATTTCAGGGTGGTCATCCGGCAGGTGTCGGGCCTGTTGATCCTCTCCGTGTGCGCGAGCGCCGCCGTGCTGCTCCTGGGAAGCTGGCTCGTCTTGAATCAGCAGCTCACCATCGGACAGCTTGCCGCCTCGGAGTTGATCATGGGGGGCATCGCCGCCTCGATGGCCAAGCTCGGGAAGAAGCTGGAAGCGTGGTACGATCTCATGGCGGCGATGGATAAATTGGGGCACCTCTTTGATCTCGAAACGGAGCGCCATGCCGGAGCCCGCCCGGCTCCTTCGCAACGGGGCATGCGCATTGAGGCGAAGGATCTCAGCTTTGCCCTCCCGGGACTCCCGCTCCTTTTTGAGGGGCGCACCTTCTCCATTCCCTCGGGAAGCCGCACGGCCATCGTAGGTCCGTACGGGTCGGGTTGCAGCTCCCTGCTCGACCTGTTCTTCGGGATGCGTACTCCCACCGGGGGCCATCTTTCCTTCGACGGTCTGGACATCCGCAGCTGGCAGCTCGATGCGCTTCGGGAGGACGTGCTGCTGCTGCGTGGCTTTGAAATCATCCAAGGCTCGGTGATCGAAAACCTGCGGCTCGGGAACTACGCAATCGGGCTGGACGAAATCCGTTCCGCCCTGTCGGCGGTGGGGCTGCTGGACTCGATTCTCAGACGCCCCGAGGGACTCGAGCTCGAGTTGCAGGCCGGAGGCCCTCCCCTCTCTGCCAACGAGAGGCTGCGGCTGCTACTCGCGCGGGCGCTCCTGCACAAACCGCGGCTGCTCCTCCTAGACGAACTGATCGACGGCTTGGACGAGGCGACCCTGAAGATGTTCTCCGAGACCGTGCTGGCCCCCTCGCAGCCGTGGACCGTGGTACTCGCCTCGCGCGATCCAGCGGTGGCCAACCTCTGCCAACAAATCCTCCCGCTCGGCGCCGCCCAACTTGCGACTGAAACCACGCACTGATCCCGCCATGGCTACGAACCCTGTTTCCACTCCCAGACATCCGGCGAGCACGCTGCCCGCGATGAGCCTCGCCGGTTCCACCCGCGCAGCGTATTTCTTAAGCCGCTTCCTCGTCCTCGCTTTCCTGTTGTTGCTGGTCGCGATCACTTTCATGCCGTGGCGCCAATTCGTCTCGGGCTCCGGACGGGTGATCGCGTTCAACCCGCTCGACCGGCGGCTGAATGTGGAGGCGCAGGTTTCGGGACGGGTCAAACACCTGCATGTCATTGAGGGCCAGCGGGTTCACAAGGGCGACCTGATCGTGGAGATCCAGGACAACGACCCCAACCTCCTCGGCAACCTGCGAGCCCAGCGCGAAGCGGTGGAAAGCCGACGCGACTTCGCCCAAGGCCGCGTCGAGTCGCTTGCCTCCCAAATCATCCAGCAGGAGCTCGCCAAAGCCCAAGCCATCGACTCCGCTCAACAGCGGGTCAACGCCGCAAAGATCGCTGCGGAGACGGCCCAGCTCAACTTCACCCGAACCGAAAGCCTCGCCAGTAACGGCCTCTCCTCCAAACGCGATCTCGAATTGGCCACGCTTCAACGCGAGTCCACGGCCGCCGATCTGCGTTCCGCCGAGGCCACCCTCAAGCGCACCTACAACGACTTCGACGCCACCATCGCCTCCATCCACGCCCAGAAGGGCACGGCCCTCGCGGAGGTCGCCACCGCCGAACGAGACCTCTCCGCAGTGGACATCCAGATCAACCAGAACCTCCGCCAGATCGTCGAGGCCCCCCGGGACGGCATCATCCTGCAGGTCGCCGCCACCGACGGCACCTATCTCCGCCCAGGCTCGCTCATCTGCGTGATCATCCCGGAAACCGACACCCGCTTCGTTGAGATTTGGCTCGATGGCAACGACGCGCCCCTGCTCCATGCGCGAAAGGTGGATGGTGACAAGGTGATCCGCCCCGGCAGCCAAGTGCGCATCGCCTTTGAAGGGTGGCCC
>JBEBAG010000050.1:0-23923 GCA_041159065.1 Verrucomicrobiota bacterium
CGGGGGTTGAGCGGAAGCTGCTGGTGCTGTTGGATCGGAGCGCGAGCATGGCTTTGGAGGAAGGGGGACAGACTCGTTTTGAGGCGGCGCGGGAGTTCCTGAATCGGGAGTTGGCGCCCGCGGCGCGGGGGGCGGGGATTCCGATGCAGGAGGCGGTATTTGCGGAGGATGTGCAGTGGGTGACCGCGGAGGATTTGGCCCGGGTGAAACCGGAAGGGGCCGGAACGAATCTGGGGGGTGCGCTGGCGAGTGCACTCCCGCAGGCGGAGGCTCCGCCCCTGGCGGTGGTGGTGCTCTCGGACGGAGTGTTTCAGGAGGGAGCGGAAACGGGGCGCGCGCTTTCCCTGCTGTCCCAAGCGGGGACTCCGCTGGTGGGGATTGGGTTCGGAAGCGAGGCGGAATTGCGGGTGCTCTCTCTGACCCAATTGGTTGCTCCGCCGCGGGTGGGGGTTGGGACGTCCTTCGAGGTCTCGGCGATGCTGGAGGCTCGGGGGCAGGGGATGGTGCCGCCTTTCGATCTGAGCCTGATGCGCAACGGTCAGGTGATTGAGACACGCCAGTTGCCTGCGCAAGTCGCACCGCAGACGTGGACCGTGAATTTCCCCGTGAGCGAGGAGCGGGAGGGCGACTACGAGTACACGGTCCAACTGGCCGGACAGGCCTCCCCGCAGGTGCGCTTTGGCAACCAGCGGGCCTCGGCGCGGGTGCACGTGGAGAATAGCCGGGAGGTGCGGGTGTTGTATGTGCAGGGCGGGCTGACGTGGGACTACAAGTTTGTTTCGATCGCGCTCAAAAACGATCCAACCTTCAAGATCACGGGCTACACGCGCACGGCCGCGCAGTCTTTTTTCCGGCAGAACGTGGAAAGTGCGGAGGAACTCACGGAGGGTTTTCCGTCGACGGCAGCGGAGATGGCGCCGTACCGGGTGGTGGTGTTGTCCAACATTCGTCCTACGGATCTGACGGCGGCCCAACAGGAAGTGCTGGCCCGGTTTGTTTCGGAGCGGGGCGGCGGCGTGTTGATGATGGGCGGGGCGGACACGTTTGATTCCTCGTGGAGGGGCACGCGCTTGGAGCAGTTGCTGCCGGTGTTGTTGGCGCCGACCGGCGGGGTGGTGGGGATCGAGAAGCCTTTTCGAATGAATGTGTTACCGGAGGCCCTTCGGCGACCGGTGTTTGCCGTTTCGGAAACGAGAACGGCGGAGGAAGTGTGGGGGGCACTGCCGACTTTCCTGACGTATGGCCGGATTGATGCGGGCAAGCCGGGGGCACAAGTCTGGGCCGAGCACTCGGAGGATCGTGGTCCCGGGGGCCGGCGGATTCTGATGGCGACGCAGCGTTTTGGGGCCGGGATCACGGCGGTGCTTGCGGTGCAGAATTTCTGGCGCTGGCGTTTGGCGAAGGATGCGGAGCCGGCGGAGTACGACCGTTTTTGGCGCCAGCTGTTTCGTTATTTGGCGTCGGCGGATCGGGAGCAGGTGTTGATTCAATGCACGGATACCGAGCTCAGGGCTCCGATGGATGTGCATGTGGCGGTGTCTGGACCGGCATCGATGACGGGGGAGTGGGCGGCGGGAGGGCGAGGGGGTGCGTTGCGATTGGTGGTGGAGGATCCGCAGGGGCAGGTGCTTTTGAAGCAGGATCTGGCGTTCGAGGTGCAGGCCACGGTTCAGGCGGTGTTTCGTGCGGAGAAGGCCGGGCTGTACCGGCTGAGCGTGCGGAACGGGGAGGGCGAGACGGTGAGCCTGCGCAGTTTGGATGTGCCGGAGAGCCACGTGGAGCTGGAGCGGACGGCGCGGGACATGGGGGGGCTGGCGCAATGGGCTGCCGTGGGAGAGGGGTTTGCGCTCAAGCGGGAGGAATGTCCGCCAGCGGCGGAGTTGTTGCGTCGGATCCGGGAGAGCGCGACGGCGGAGCGGAGGAGGGGACGGGAGCGTGCGCCGCTGGAGTTGCGGTGGTGGATGCTGGCTGTGGCGGCGGGGGCTTTGAGTGCGGAGTGGCTGCTTCGCAAACGTTGGAACTTCAGCTGAGCCTCCCTGCGAATGGGAACATGAACATGAACACGATCCGACTTCTACTTTGCGTGCTGTGGTGGATGGCGACCGGGCCCTGGGGACAGGCTCAAACCCAGGCGCAGAAACCCCCGGGAGCGCCGGGTTCGGCTGCGGCGACCCCTTCCGCTTCGGAGGCTTCGGGGGCGATTCAGGATCGGACGGCGACGTTTTTCATGGGGCGTCTGAAGTACAGTAACAACAACGGAAACGACTGTTCGGCGGTGGGCACCGAGTTAATGAAGCTCGTGTCCAGCACCTCCACCATTCGCGTGCAGCGGGAAAGAACGTTGGCGATTCAGTCTCCCGAGCTGTTCGAGACGCCCTTTCTTTTCATGAACGGGCACGACAAGTTCACGTTGACGGAGGAGGAGCTGGGCATATTCCGCAAGTACTTCTCGCATGGTGGTTTTCTGCTGGCCTCCGGATGCTGCACCAATCCTGCGTTTCCGGCCGCGGTGCGCCAGGAGCTGGGGCGTATTTTTCCGGGGGAATCGGTGCGCGCGCTTCCTTACGAACACGGGATTTACCGGGCGTTCCATCGGATCGAGTCGGTGCCCTCGTTGCATGAGCGCAAGGAGATTCACCTGGAGGGACTTTTCTACGAGGGGCGCCTTGTCGCGGTGCTGTGCGAGGATGGCCTGTGCTGCTCTTTCAGCATGGAGAACCGCTGCAACAACGGGAAGGGGGTCCCTCCGATCCACGGGAGGAAACTGGCGCTGAACATTGCGATTTACGCGCTCACGCACTGAGGCTCTGGCGCGGTCCTAGGGCGCTTTGGAAAAGCGGATGGAGCGGAGCTTCATCCATGCGCCCGCCTCCGCAGCCGCAACCGGGTCGAAGCGGAGGCGCTCGAGGGCTCCGCGGTAATTGGGGCTGGCAGACAGGTCGAGGCAGTAGGAGTGAAATTCGCCATCGGCTTGGATGGGAAAATCGAGCTGCCCTTTTTGGGCGTCGGGATCCTCCGGATTGGGCTGCCAGGAAAGGGTGGCGGTGCGTTGCCGGGTGTGGAAGGCCGCCTCGAGAAGGAGGTACGGGGCTTCGGCTGCGTGCCAGTGCGTGAAGGGGGAGAGGAGTTGCGGATCATTTTGGGACAGATCCACCTCGAGTTGACCCTGCACGGGCCATCCGGAGTCGGAGGCATTGCGGTAGTGCCAGCCTCTTCGCGTGGTTTCAAAAGTCCATGCGGGAAGGGCTTGCGGACGGTGTGTGCGGGCGCGCTCGCGGATTTCGGATAGGGAGCCGGGCAAGAGTTCGTAGCGGAATTCGTAGACGATGTGGTGGTCGAGGATTTCCTCGCCCTGCCCTGCGAGGTAGCCGGTGCTGTTGCCCATGGGGTCATTTGGGCCGGGTTTTCCGGCGAAGCCTCCCGTGAAAAACGTGCGGCCCGGCGTGATCAGTCCGAGTCCTTGATCTTGGGCATCGAGAAGTGCCGACCATCCCTCGGTGCCCCTCCAGAGCGACCAAGGATGGGCGGTGCGGGAGCGCGGAATTTCCGAGACGTCGGCGCCGGTGAAGGGGAGCGGGCCGGTATAGGAGATCACGCGGGGGAACGCGGCGTTGGAGTATACGGCCGGGAGTTCCTGGAGGCGGGCGGGGTATTGGGTGGGATCGGTGCGTGCGTTGTGGAGCACGGCGCGAACTTTCACGACCGGACCCTCGAGCTCGATGTGCGATTCAAAGGTGCAGTCCCCCGGCACGTTGTTGAGAGGCCATTGCATGGGGATGCACCGTACATGGAGGCGTTTGCCGTCGTTTTCGTGGTGGGTGACCTTCGACGGGTTTCGGAAATCGTCGCCGGTCTGGATCGGGTTCCACCCGAGATGGGTCCAATGTTTGGCGGGGGATTGCCCCTGGAACAGAAAGGGGACGGGGCCCGAGTAGAAGGCGAGTTGGACCTGGCGGCCGAGGTCGAAATTGTTAATGAGATTGCCTCCCTCGGCGCGTGAGAGAAAGACGAGTGCGCCTCCGTGGGCGAGGTCGACTCCGACGCGGACGGTGCCGTTGTCGAGAAAGCTCATTTGAGCGTTGGGGGGGATTTGGACGAATGGGGTTGCGCCCTCGGAGGTGGGCGCGGCAGGGTGCGTGCCGGGCGGTGGTGTGGCGGAGAGCGGAAGGGAGATGGGCAGCGCGGCGGTGAGAAGCAGGGCGGGGAAGAGGCGCATGGTGGCTATGTAGCGAAGAGGTTTGGCGAGGTAACGGGGAAAGGCTCGGGGAAAGATCGAAGGATCGGAGGATTTCACTCGGTGAAATGGGTGCGTAATCTTCTCGGAAGACTCCGGCGTTGGGCTGGAGATGTGCGCCACACCCCATGGAATCCCACGAGCTTTTTTCGGATTTATTTGAGCGAGCCAACGCGAAGGAAATGTCCTCGGCGCTGGGGCTTTCCACGTCCCTCGTTTACAAGTGGGCGCAGCCCCCGGGCGAGGGCGGGAGTGGTGCCACCAATCCCTTGGACCGGATTGCGCAACTGTTGGAACTCACGCAAGACGAGCGGATCGCGCATTGGATTTGCGAGCGAGCGGGCGGTTTTTTCGTGAAGAACCCGGGGCCATCGCAGGAAGTGCGCGCACAGTCGGTGGTGTCTGGGACGAATGCGGTGGTGCAGGAGTTTGCGGAGATGCTTTCGGCGATTGCGACGGCGGCGGTGGACAATGCCATTTCGGAGAGTGAAACGACGGCGATTCGGGAGCGGTGGCAGCATTTGAAGTCGGCGACGGAGGAGTTCGTGCGGTGTTGCGAGCGGGGTGATTTTGAGGGGATGGGGGAGAGGCGGGACTGAGGTGGGATGGGCTTGGGTTGGGGCGGGTGGAGTGTCAGAATGGCACGAACGCCTGAAGGAGCCTGCTGCATGAACCCCACCCTGTTGATTGTTGATGACGAGAAGAATACGCGGGAGGGATTGCGCGCCTCGCTCGAGGACAGCTTCGAGGTGTATGTGGCGGCGGATATGAAGGGAGCGTTGGGGGTGCTGGAGCGGGAGGCGGTGGACTTGGTACTGACGGATCTTCGTTTGGGGGGGGAGGACGGGATGGAGTTGATCGACCGGGTGCTGGAGCGTCCCACGCCGCCGGTGGTGGTGATGATGACGGCGTACGGTTCGGTGGACGCGGCGGTGGAGGCGATGCGGCGCGGGGCGTATGATTTCGTCACGAAGCCGGTGAACATCGACCGGCTGGAGATGTTGCTCAAGCGGGCGTTGCGTTCGCGCAGTGCGGAGAAGGAAGTGGTGGAGCTGCGCAAGCAGGTGGAGAAGCGCTATGGGCTGGAGCGCTTGATTGGAGAGTCCGGGGTGATGCAGGAGGTGTATGACACCATCAAGCAGGTGGCGCCGACGCGTGCGACGGTGCTCATCCAAGGTGAAAGCGGTACGGGCAAAGAGCTGGTGGCGCAGGCGTTGCACGCCCTGAGTGAGCGGCCGAAGGTGAAGTTTGTGACGGTGCATTGCGCAGCGCTGTCTCCCCAGTTGTTGGAAAGCGAGCTTTTCGGGCACGAGAAGGGGGCGTTTACCGGTGCCATGGAGCGGCGCATTGGACGATTCGAACAGGCCAATGGCGGGACGCTATTTTTGGATGAAATCGGGGAGATCGATCAGACAACACAGGTGAAGCTGCTCCGCGTGCTGGGCGAGGAGCGCAGCTTTGAGCGGGTGGGCGGAAACACTTCGATCCGGGTGGACGTCCGGTTGGTGGCGGCGACCAACCGTGATCTGGCGAAGATGGTGGCGGAGGGAAAGTTCCGGGAGGATCTGTTTTTCCGATTGAGCGTGGTGCCGGTGACGTTGCCGCCGCTCCGTGCGAGGAAGGAGGATTTGCCGCTTTTGGTGAATGCGTTTTTGAAGTCTTTCGCGGAGGAGAATGGGAAGCCCTTCCGGGAGATGACTGCGGACGCGATGCAGGCGATCCTTGCGTATGACTGGCCCGGGAACGTGCGCGAATTGCGAACGGCGGTGGAGCATGGGGTGGTGATGGCCGGCGGTGCGAAGATCACGCTGCGAGATCTTCCGATGAGTGTGCGCCAGGGAAGCTCCGGGGGCGGAGCGAAGGAGAGCCGCGTTCCGGTGGTTTGGGGATCCGGCCGGGGGGACCGCCTGAATCTGCACGCCAGCGAGGACCGGTTGATCGCCCGGGCGATGGAGGAAACCAAGGGGAATGTGACGGCGGCCGCCAAGCAGTTGGGGATCAGCCGGCGCACGCTCCACCGGCGCCTCAAGGAGTTGCGTTCGGAGGCGGGCGAGGGGTGAGGGGGGGCGGCGTGAGGGGGGCGCGGCCCCTCACACCATCTCGAGTCCCCGCATCGTGGACGTTCCGGTGACGAATTTGTCCAAGGGAAGGCCCATTCGTTGGAGCATCGATACGAACAGGTTGGGAAGGGGGTAGTTGTTCTTGCGATCGAAGGCGAGATGCTGTCCGTGCCGGAATCCGCCCCCTGCGAAGACGACGGGCATGTTCTTTGTGTCGTGAGCCGAAGCGTTCCCCAGGTTCGAGGTGATCAACACCATGGTCCGGTCGAGGAGCGTTTGTTCGCCCTCGCGGACCCTCTGCAGTTTGCGTAAAAACTCGCCCCAGGCGCTCATCTGGGCCTCCTCGACGATCGCGAGTTGCGTGATCTTGTTCGGGTCCAATCCGTGGTGGCTGAGGCTGTGGTAGGCCTCCTCGACTCCCTGCAGGGGGATTTTTCCTGCGCCCCCGCCGGTGTGGAGGGTTGCAAAGCGGGTCGAGTCGGTTTGCAGCGCGAGCAGGAGGACGTCGTACATCTGGGTTTGGACTGCGACGATGTCGTTTCGGTCCGTGATGGGCTTGGGAGGTTCCGCCGGAACCTTGGGTTTGGGGCGGTTCACCCACTCCTGATCGGAGGAGAGGTTTTTCTCCAGTTCGCGCACGCTGGTGAAGAAGGCGTCGAGTTTGTCTTTGTCCGCGCTCCCGACCCGCTGCTGCATGGCTTTGGCATCGGCGCTGACGAGATCCAGGATGCTGCGTCCCTCTTTCATGCGGAGGAGGGTTTCCTTTTGAGCCTGGGGGGATTCTTCCACGAAGAGGCGTCGGAACAGGTGGCCTGCGGAGGTGGTGGGGGGGATCATGGCACCGAGTTCGGTGAAGGAGGTGCTCATGTCGCCACTGGCGTTCAAGGCGAGGGAGCGGAACCGGGTCTGGGTGCCGAGGTGCTTTGCCATGAGTTGGTCCAGGGAGATTCCGTTGCGGAAATTGGAGCCGGAGATGTTGGGCTTTGCGGTCAGGATGCACACATCGGCGCTGTGGCCTCGGGAGACGCCGGGATGGGAGGTTCCTGAGATGACGGTGAACTGGTTTTTGAGATCGGCGAGAGGTTGGAGGTAGCGGGGCAGTTCGTAGTCCCGGCCGGCTTGTTCAGGGAAGAGGAAGGGGGCGTGAAATCCGAGGTCATTGCTGACGGAAACGAAGCGGCGTGGGGCCTCGGCGGCGGCGGCGCGGGTGAGGGCTGGGAGCATGGCCTCGAGCCACGGGAGGGCGATGGTGATTCCGCTGGCGCGGAGGAAGGCTCTGCGCTTGAGGTGCTGTTTGAAGGTGAAGGTGGGCATGGTCTTCGCGTTCGAGGGTGGGGCGGGTGGAGGCTACTTGCGGAGGAAAATGGGGCTTTGAACGGCGGCGTGAATGAGTGATCGAACGCCGTAATCCTTCGACTGGCAGTTGGATACGATTTGACCGATGGATTCCCGGTCTGCGAAGGAGGGGGATGCACCCGTCGCGTAAGTCAGGAGCTGGCGGGTGAGGTTTTTGGCGAGCAGCTCGGGCCGTGCGAGCAGCGATTTTTTGAGGTCATTCAAGTCTTCAAAGCCACCGCCGCCGGGGAAGTGGTAGCTTGGGTCCACCTTGGGGCCCTCGATGCGGGCGCCCTTCTCGTTCACGGCGCGGTAGTTTTGCCGCCATCCGCCGATGACATCATAGTTTTCAAGGGCGAAGCCTGGCGGATCCATCTTGAGGTGGCAAAGGGCGCAGCTTTCCTGGGAGCGGTGTTTGTCCAGTTGATCCCGGATGGTTTTGGCGCCGCGGATGTCGGGCTCGATGGCGGGAACACTGGGGGGAGGAGGGGGGACGTGTTGTCCTGCAATGCGTTCCAAAAGCCACACGCCGCGCACAACGGGGGACGTGGTGGTTCCGTTGGCGGTGACCTTCAAGACGCTCGCATGGGTAATGATGCCCCCGCGGTGGTGCTGCGGTAACAGGGAGACGGACTGCATCCCCGCGAGTGGTGGGGATGGGAGTCCGTAGTGCTTGGCGAGGCGGTGGTTGAGGAAGGTGTGGTTGGAGTCGACGAGGTTTTTGACGCTCAAGTCTCTTTGGAGGAGGTCCCAGAAGAAGGTTTGGGTTTCCTCGAGCATCGCGTTTTTGAGCGCGTCATCGAACTCGCCGTACAGTTTCTCATCGGGGTTGGTGGCGTCGATTTCGCGGAGCTTGAGCCACTGGTCGGTGAAATTGCGGATGAAGCGTTTTGCGTTCCCGTGCATCAGCAGGCGGTCGACCTCGGAGCTCAAGATGCGTGGGTCCAAGAGCCTGCCGGAATCCGCGAGGCTGCGGAGCGAGGCATCCGGAGGGGCGCCCCAGAGGAAGAAGCTGAGGCGGGAGGCGAGGGCGTGGGCGTTGAGCGGACCGGGCGCTTCCTCCAAATAGGAGAAGCGGGGGGACATGAGAATGCCGCGGTAGGCGGTGCGCAGGGCCTGGGGCAGGGAGGCTCCGGATTGCAGTGTGGCTTTCGCGAGCTCGGCGTACCCCGCGATTTCGTTGGGTTGAACGGGGCGCCGGAAGGCTCGGTTTGCGAAGAGGAGCACGAGACTCTGAAGATCCCGTGCGGGATTTTCGGAGACCACGTCGAGCTCGGAGGCCGGGGAATCCTTCCGCTTTCCTGCGCTGTTTTTCGAGACCGGACGTGGCTGGACGGGCAGGCTTCCAAAGAGGGCGCGGCGGGTGTCCTCGGGGCTCCATGCAGGGTAAACCCTTTCCATCTCGAGGGATTGCAGGGCGACGCCGACATATCCTTTGCCGTCCAGGTCCTCGTGCATTTCCCGGTTTTGAGGGTGCCTGGGAGCGGGCGGCCTGCGCTGGGTATTGTCGCAGACCTGGAGGCGCAGCAGTTCCTTGGCATGCATCCAAGTAGTGAACTCAAAGTCCTCGGGAGTCGCCGAGGCCTCGAGGATGCCTGCGAGATGGCGTTCGGGAGCGGTCGAGATGTGTTTTCCTGCGAACAGACTCGCTGAAACTCGCGTCCCCCGGGGGGGATTGACGGCCAGCGCCCGCACGCGGATTTTGTACCATCCGTCCTCGGGCACCTTGGTGGCCTCCATGCGACCATAGAAATCAGCGCGCGAAGCAGTCGACCAGGAGACCACGTCTTGTTGGGAGGGACGCCCTTCCGGGCCGCGGCTGATATTGACGTTTGGCACGTTGTGTCTCTGCAACTCGTTCCAAGAAAGGGTGGTTTTCCACGCTTCTCTCGCAGTCAGCGCCTGCTTGAACGCGGTGTCGAGGGCCTCGTCGATCACCTCCAGGTAGGTGTCGAGCTGGTTGGAGGAAACCTGCTGGCCTTTGGCGACCGTGCTGAATCCATCGGTCAGCGGGTCTTCGGGGAGATGCGATTGAAAGGGGATGTAAAGTCCGAGGACGTCCTGGACGCTGCGCTCGAATTCAGAGCGCGTCAGGCGGCGCGACTGGACGCGGCCGGTGGATGCGATTCGGCGGCGGTCGGCCGCCTGCAAATCGCCTTGGAGGAAGTTCAAAAACGCCTGACGTTCCTCCGGCTTGGGCTGGGTTTTCTTGGGAGGCGGCATTTCCTGGTCGGCCACCCGATCGAAGACGTTCTCCCATGCGCCCAGAGACGTCGCGTTGTGGGAGGGCGAGGGGAGAGAGGAGAGATCCAGGCTGCCCTTTTTAGTCTCAGCGTCGTGGCACTTCAGGCAGTGCTGCTCGAGGAAGTCGGCGAGGGGTTTGGGAAGGTTCTGGGGCGCTTGGGCATGAGAAGCCGGGCCGGAGAGCGCAAAGGAGGCTGCCATGAGGGCCAGCGTGGTTCGGAGACGCAAGGCGAGAGACAGGGAGCGGAAATTCATGGGAGCCGGGGCGGGTCGGATTTCACGGGCGGGAACCGGGCCACGACCATTGAAATTCCACGGAGTGGAAAACCCGATGGTGCTGAAAAGTTGCTCTGGAGGGGGAGAGGGAGGAGCGCGCTGCGGCGGAGGATCAGGGGGTCTGGCAGGAGACTTCGATTTGGAGGAGGGGGCGTCCCGCTGAGGAGCCGGAATCGGGGGTGAGACGGACGGAGTCGAGCTGGACGGGTTGTCCGGCCAAGCGGGGCAGGGGAAAGGAGCGGCCCTCGGCCTTGAGGAGCTGCGGGCGGAGGAGCGCGGAGGCCATGCCGGCGAACATTCCCGTCCCGGCGTCGAGAGCGAGTTGGCGGGCGGTGAGAACGGTGGGGGAAGCGGCATGAAACTCGCCGGAAACGGTCACCTCCACGGTGGCCATCATGAGTGAGGCGGAGGCGGTGATTTTCCAGGACAGCATCGGGGGCTCGGCGGAAGCGGCGTCCGGCCGGGGAGGCTGGGAGGCGAGCTGGAGGCGCAGGGATTTGACTTTGGCCCCCTGCTCTGCGGCCTTGGTTTGGGCGACCTTGAGCAGGCACTCCTCCAGGGCGGCCTCGGGGATGGACAGAAGCACTCGGGCGCCCAGGAAGGGTTCGCCGTCCACGGGAGGTTGCAGGAGCGAGACGGATGCGGTGGAGAGTCCGGCGGAATGCAGGACCGCCTGGGCCATGGAAACGGCTTCGGGTGCGGAGGTGGGGGTGTGATCGGGGAGGGTGAGGTTGGGAAAGAGGGAGTCGAGCATGGGATGCAGGGAGAGGAGGCAGGAAAAACAAAAGGGGGCCCGGATGAAACGGGGCCCCCGCGATTTGGGAGGGGACGGGAGGGCCGCGCCGGGGCGGGGCCCTCCCATGGGAATGGAAGCGGGACGAGCGGGACTATTCGAGGAGTTGGCGCAGCACGAAGGGCAGGATGCCTCCGTGGCGGTAGTAGTCGACTTCGATGCCCGTATCGATGCGGCTGCGCAAGGGGACCTGCTCGGATTTGCCGTTGGCACGGTGGATTACGAGCGTCACGGTGCTCATGGGTTTGACTGCGTCGTCGAGTCCGAGGAAGTCGAAGGTTTCGGAGCCGTCGAGTTCGAGGGACTGGGCATTGACGCCCTCCGGGAATTGCAGCGGGAGGACCCCCATGCCGACGAGGTTCGAGCGGTGGATACGCTCGAAACTTTGGGCGACGACGGCTTTGACTCCGAGGAGGCGGGTTCCCTTGGCCGCCCAGTCGCGCGAGGAGCCGGTCCCGTATTCCTGTCCCGCGAAGATCACGAGCGGCACGCCCTCGGCCTGATACTTCATAGAGGCGTCGTAAATGGAGAGGGATTCGCCGGAGGGTTGGTGGAGGGTCACGCCGCCCTCGGTTCCTGGCGCCATGAGGTTTTTGATGCGGACGTTGGCGAAGGTGCCGCGGGTCATGACGCGATCATTGCCCCGGCGGGAACCGTAGCTGTTGAAGTCCTCGAGAGGGACGCCGTTTTCCTGGAGGTAACGTCCTGCAGGCGAGGTTTTCTTGATGGCTCCCGCGGGGGAGATGTGGTCGGTCGTGACGGAGTCGCCGAAGATGCCGAGGGGACGAGCGCCGCGGATTTCGGTGATGTGTCCGGCTTGGAGCGAGAAGTCGGTGAAGAAGGGGGGTTCCTGGATGTAGGTGCTGTCGGCATCCCACTGGTAGATTTCGCCGGTGGAGGAGGGGACTTCGTTCCACTTGGGATTCTGGCTGGCGAAGTCGGTGTAGAGTCTGCGGAAGGATTCCGGAGAGGTGGCGGTGCGCATGACTTCGCGGATCTCCGCGAGGGAGGGCCAGAGTTCTTTGAGGAACACGGGAGATCCGTGGGAGTCGGTGCCGATGGGGTCGGAGGAGAGGTTGATGTCGACGGTGCCGGCGAGGGCGAAGGCCACGACGAGCGGGGGTGACATCAGGAAGTTGGCCTTGATGTTTTGGTGCACGCGGGCCTCGAAGTTGCGGTTGCCGGAGAGGACGCTGGCGGCGACGAGATCGTTCTGGACGATGGCCTCCTCAATTTTGGGATGCAGGGGCCCGGAGTTGCCGATGCAGGTGGTGCATCCAAACCCGACGACTTGGAAGCCGAGTTGGTCGAGGTAGGGCTGGAGCTGGGTCCGTTGGAGGTAATCCGCCACGACGCGGGAGCCTGGTCCGAGGGAGGTTTTAACGGCGGGATTGACGCGCAGTCCGCGCTCGACGGCCTTTTTCGCGAGCAGCCCCGCGGCGAGCATGACGCTGGGGTTGCTGGTGTTGGTGCAGCTGGTGATGGCGGCGATGAGGACGCTGCCGTGGCCGACTTGGACGTCTGCGGACGGGTAGGCGGCGGCAGCCGGATCAGAGCCTCCGGTGAGTGCGACGTCCTTGGAGGAGGGGAGATCCGCGAGGGATTTGCCGTAGCCGCCTTCCTTGAGGGGTTTCGCAAAGAGGTCTTGGAAGGTTTGCTTGAGCGCGGGAAGCGCGATGTGATCCTGGGGACGCTTCGGTCCGGCGACGCCCGGCACGACGGTGGAGAGGTCCAGTTCGAGATCGACGCTGTAGTCGACCTCGCCCTTTTTCGGAATGCCCCAGAGGTTTTGCGCCTTGTAGTAGGCTTCGAAAATGCGGCACTGTTCCTCGGTGCGTCCGGTGTCGCGGAGGTACTGGACGGTTTGGCCGTCGACGGGGAAGAAGCCCATGGTGGCCCCGTACTCGGGAGCCATATTGGCGAGGGTGGCGCGATCCACGACGGGGAGGCTTTCCGCGCCCGGGCCGTAGAACTCGACGAATTTGCCGACGACCTTCGCCTTGCGCAGCATCTGGGTGACGTGCAGGACGAGGTCGGTGGCGGTGACGCCCTCGCGGAGGGCGCCGGTGAGGTGGACTCCGACGACTTCGGGGGTGAGGAAGTAGACGGGCTGGCCGAGCATGCCGGCCTCGGCCTCGATGCCGCCCACGCCCCAGCCGACGACGCCGAGGCCGTTGATCATGGTGGTGTGGGAGTCGGTACCAACGAGGGTGTCGGGGAAGTAAACGCCTTTGCGTTCGAGCACGCCCTTGGCGAGGTACTCGAGGTTGACCTGGTGGACGATGCCGATGCCGGGAGGCACGACGCCGAAGGTCTCAAAGGCTTGCTGGCCCCACTTGAGGAGTTGGTAGCGCTCCCGGTTGCGTTTGAACTCGAGGTCCAGGTTCTGCTCGAGCGCGGTGGGCGACCCGAAGTAATCGACCTGCACGGAGTGGTCGACTACGAGGTCCACGGGCACGAGGGGCTCAATCATCTTGGCGTTGCGTCCCATGCGCGAAACGGCGGAGCGCATGGCGGCGAGGTCCACGAGGAGGGGGACACCGGTGAAATCCTGGAGCACGATGCGGGCGACGACGAAGGGGATCTCCACCTGGGCCGGGGATTTGGCATTCCAGTTGGCGAGGGTGCGCACGTCTTCGGCGGTGACTTTTTTGCCGTCGCAGTTGCGGAGCACGGATTCGAGGACGATGCGGATGGAAACCGGGAGGCGGGAGACTTTGCCGACGCCGGCGGACTCGAGAGCCGGGAGGGAGAAGAATTGGCCTTGCTTGCCGTTGCCGAGGTCGAAGGAGTGGGCTGAAAAGGATTCCGTGCTCATGGGTGCTGTTTGGAACAAACAAGCGAACGGATCAGAGGGGGGCAAGCTTCAGGAGCGGATTTGAGTGCGGGAAACGCAAAAAGGCCCCGGAAACAAAATCCGGGGCCTTGTGCAGGGAGGTTGGAGTCTGGGGGAGGGGGGCTTTACTGGAGTTCGGCGAGGGTGGCCTTGATGGCCTCGAAGGTGGGCAGCTCGAGCGGGGTGGGGGTCTGCTCGGCGTAGCGGACGACACCCTCCTTATCGACGACAAAGGCGGCTCGCGCGGAGGCGGATCCGATTCCGGCGAGGTCCGGAAGCAGGACGCCGTAGGCCTTGGCCACTTCCTTGTTGAGGTCGCTGGCGAGCGGGATGCGGATGCCTTCCTTCTGGGCCCAGGCCTCTTGGGCGAAGGGGCTATCGACGCTGATCCCGATGACGCGTGCGTTGAGGGACTGGTAGGCATCGAGGCCGCTGGAGATGTCGCAGAGTTCCTTGGTGCACACGCCGGTGAAAGCGAGCGGGACGAAAAGCAGGAGCGTGTTCTGTTTGCCCAGCGCGTCGGCGAGGCGGATGTCTTCAAGGCCTTGGGCGGTCTTGGTTTTGAGTGAGAACTGAGGGGCTTTGGATCCGACGGAGATGGCCATAGGTGAAGAAGCGTGGGAGTTGTTGAGAACGCCCGAATCGGGCTGGCGGACCCTTAGAATGGGAGGGGATCGGCGGCAACTGTAAAGCGAGGGGGGGGATGAAGGCGCTTGATCCCGGGGCGCGCGGAGGGAACGGTTTCGGGGATCATGGAGATGTTTTGGTGGATGCTGGTGATTGGGCTGATGGCGTTGGGTTTGTTGGGGACTTTGCTGCCGTTGTTGCCGGGAGCGGCACTGATTTTGGGGGCGGCTTTTGTCTACCACTGGTTTCTCGCATCGGCCTCGCATCCGCTGGGTTGGGAGGTGTTGTGGGGCTTGATGGGGTTGACGGTGCTGAGTTATGCGGTGGATCTCTTGGCGGCGGCTTGGGGGGCTCGGCGCTTTGGGGCCTCGGGCTGGGGGATTGCCGGGGGCTTTCTCGGATTGGTGGTGGGCTTTGCATTTGCGTTGCCCGGGCTGATTTTGGGTCCGCCCCTGGGCGTCATGCTTGGAGAGTTGGGCGCGGGGAAACCGCTCGGTGAGGCGTTCCGGGTGGCCTGGGGGACGGTGGTCGGTACGGCGGTGGGGATGCTGGTGCGCTTTGCGATAGCGCTCGCCATGGTGGTCTGGCTGGGAGTGGCCCTTTGGAGGCACGCCCACGGGACGCCTTGATCCGGCGCTTGGAGGGATCCGCAAGCCGCCGCAGGAGAGCGGGTGTGCAGGCGGCTTTGGGTCGGCTCAGAACACCCGCTGGCCCGCAACGAAGGTCATCTGCACTTCGAGCGCGTCATCAAGGACCACCAGATCGGCTTGGGTTCCCTCGGTGAGCGACCCGATTTGGTCCTCCAGCCCAAGGGCTTTGGCGGGGTTCAGGGACGCCATGCGGACGGCCTCCACCAAGGGCACGTGGACTTGGTCGACCATGGTGCGCACGAGTTGGTTCATGCGGGCGGTACTTCCGCAAAGGCTTTGGCCGTCGGCGGTCATGGCGACGCCCTCGCACACGAGGCCTTCGATGTGACCGATGGAGAAGCGCTCGCCAACGGGCAGGCCGGCTCCGCCGGTGGCGTCGGTGACGAGGGCGATGCCGTCGGGGCCCTTGGCGCGGTAGAGAGCGCGCATGAGGGTGGGGCTAACGTGGAAACCGTCGGCGATGAGTTCGCAGAGGATGTCGGGTTCGCCCATGGCGAACTCGAGGAGACCGGCGGCGCGGAAAGGGCCGCGACGGCGCGCGCTGGACATGCAGTTGTAGGTGTGGGTGACCTGCCGCATTCCGTGGGCGAAGGCGGCGGCGGCGTGTTCATCCCAAGCGTCGCTGTGTCCGCCGCTGATGCGGATGCCGGCGTGGGAGAGGGCGTCGATGCAGTCGAGGGCGCCAGGGAGTTCCGGAGCGAGGGTGATTTGGGTGATGCGTTCGCGGTAGGGGAGCCACGCGAGGTATTCCTCGGGGAGTGGGTTGCGAATGAGGGCGGGCTCGTGGGCGCCTGGTTTTTCGGGGGAGAAGTAGGGGCCCTCGAGGTGGATGCCCAGGATGCGGGCCCCGCCGGTGCGGTTCGGGTCGATGCGTCCGGCGGTTTCGAGCACCGCGAGGATGGCCTCGGCGGGGGCGACGATGGTGGTGAGTGCGAGGGCGGTGGTGCCGCCGGAGGCGTGGAACTGGGCGATCTGCGCGAAGGCTTCCGGAGTGGCCTCCATGGTGTCGCGGCGCAGGGCACCGTGGATATGGAGGTCGACAAAGCCCGGAGCGAGAAAGCGGCCGGCAAGATCGAGGACGGCCTCGCCGGGCTGGGCCGGAAGATGGGGGGCGATGGCGACGATGCGTTCGTCCAGGACGCGCAGGCTGGCTTTGGGCAGGATCCGATCGGGAAGAATGAGCCGGGCGTTCGAGAGGAGCATGGGCCTTGAGGCTTAGGGAGCGGGAGTGGGGGTCGAGGGTTCGGTGGGGGGCTGCGAGGGGGTGGCGGCGGCCTGCCGGATGAGGGCGGCGCGGTTCATGGGCTTGTCACAGCAGGCCTTGCCCTTGCCGGGGGCGGTGTAGGAGGCCACGGGGGCGGACGAGGCGCCGACTTTCCAGAGTGCGACGGCGGCGAGGGTCAAGAGACCGAGGGCGATCGCTTTGCCTGGGGTGAGCTTTCGAAGGGACATGGCTCAAGAATACGCGAAGGGCCCTCGCAGAACGAACTTCGGGTTCTGTCAGGCTGGAGGGGCTAGAAGAGAGTCTGGGCGAGCGCGAGGGTCTTGCGGTAGACGCGGTGTCTTTCGCCCGGGGTCATCTCCTGAACGAGGAGCCCTTTGAAGGTTTCCGATCCTGCGGAGAAATGGAGTTCGCGCGGTCCGGAGGGAAGGGTGAGGCGGGCGCGGAAAAGGGAGGCGTCGTCCTCGCGTTCGAGGGCGAGGGATGTGGTCGGGGTGTGGATGTGGAGCGAGGCGAAGAAGGGGGCGGGTTCCGGAGATTCCCGAAGGTCGCAGTGGATGGTCTGTCCGGTGGGGGATCGGAAATGGATGGAGGGCTTGTCATGGGCGATGACGTGCCAGCCGATTTGAGCCCCGAACCAGCAGGCCACGAGGAGGGCGCTGAGGTGGAGTCCCTTGCCGTGGGTGATTTGGAGGTGGTTGATGGAGGGGAGGGATGCGAGAAGTTCGGGGGTGTCGAAGCACTGGGCCGCGGCCTGACGGAGGGGCAGGGAGCGGGTCCAGTTGAGGTCGCTCAGGGCCATGCGGGTTTCGGAGAAAGCCTTGAGCAGGTGAAGTCGGTGGAGTTGTTCGGCGGGATCGGTCCAGGAGGCGCTATCGAAGAGGAGTCGGTCGACACGGGACCAGAGGGGGGAGGAGGGGGCGGGAGGAAGTTGGGCTTGCCACCAGAGGACGAGGGGAAGGTCATAGTCGAGGTTGGACATGAGCGCATTGGCGATGCCCTCCTCGGAGACGCCCTCGGCGAGGAGGGTGATTTGTTCGCTGCAGACCTGCTTGGCTCCGGCCTTGTTGAGATGGCAATGCGCCTGAATCCACGCGGAGATTTTGGGTCCGGGCTGCTGTGGGCAGTCGCCAACCAGGATGGCGCGGCACGAGTGTTCCCGCACGAACTGGGCGATGAGACGCGTGTACTCCTCCAAGGTTTCGGTGCCTTGGGTGTACACGGCAAAGTTGACGAGGCTTGCGCGCGTTTTGGCTTCCCCTTCGGTTTCCCACAGCGCTTTGAGTTGCCGGGCGATCTGATCGAGACCGACGGGAAATCCGAGGATGGCAGGGTCGAAGGGCATCGGAGGAATGAGCGAAGGAGAGCGGAGCGGGAAAGCGAAAGGACGGGGCGGAGCAGCGAGTGCCTAGAGACGGCGCCAAGAGCGCCCGTCGGCGGCGAGGAGTTCGTCGGCCTCCTTGGGTCCCCAAGAACCCGCGGGATAGAAGGTCATGGGGGGAGGTTGGGGATGCTGATGCCAGGCGTGCTCGATGCAGTCGACGAAGGCCCAAGCTTGGTCAACCTCGTCGCGGCGGGCGAAGAGGGTGGCGTCGCCGGACATGGCGTCGAGCAGGAGGCGTTCATAGGCCTCCGGGCTGGGTTTGCCGAAGCTGGTCCCGTACTGGAAGTCCATCTTGACCGATTCGATGCAGAGCTGGGCGCCGGGGCGCTTGGAGTGCATGAGCAGGGAGATGCCTTCGTTCGGCTGGATGCGGATGACGAGCACGTTGGGGCCGAGACCGGCCTGCTCACTGTTGAAGAGCACGCCGGGAGTCTCCTTGAAGAAGACGGCGATTTCGGTGCCGTGTTTGGGGAGCCGTTTGCCGACGCGCACGTAGAAGGGAACGCCTGCCCAGCGCCAGTTGTCCACGTGGACCTTGAATGCCACGTAGGTCTCGGTGAGCGACTGCGGATTCACACGGTCTTCGCTTCGATAGGCGGGGACATCTTTGCCCCCGACGCATCCGGCGGAGTACTGGCCGCGCACCACGTTTTTGGCGACCTCCTCGGGGGACATTTTGCGCATGGAGCGCACGACCTTGAGTTTTTCGTCACGGATGCTGTCGGCGTGGAGATCGGTAGGGGGCTCCATGGCGACGAGGCAGAGGAGCTGGGTGAGATGGTTTTGGACCATATCCCGGAGCGCCCCGGAGCTGTCGTAGTAGGGGCCGCGGGCCTCGACACCCATGGGTTCCGCCGCGGTGATCTGGATGTGATCGATGTAGCGGTGGTTCCAGAGGGGTTCGAAGATGGCGTTGGCGAAGCGGAGCACCATGATGTTCTGGGCGGTTTCTTTGCCCAGATAATGGTCGATGCGGTAGGTATCCTGTTCGGCGAACACCTGACTGACCATTTCGTTCAGCTCGTGGGCGGTGGCGCGGTCCTTGCCGAAGGGTTTTTCGACGATGACGCGCGCCCAGCAGCCCTCCTTGGCCTTGTTCAATCCGAACTGGGCGAGCTTGCTGAGGATGCCCTCGAATTCGGCGGGGCTAACGCTGAGGTAAAAGAGGCGGTTGCCGGCGGTGCCATGCTCCTCATCGAAGCGGTCGAGGCGTTCGGCGAGGGATTGGTAGCCCTTTTCATCGCTGAATTCGCTGCGGTGGTAGTGAATCCGCTTGGAAAAATCCTGCCAGACTTCCGAGTTGAGCCCCGAGCGGGAAAATTTGGAGAGCCCCTCGGCGAGTTCATTGCGGAAGGATTCGTCCGATTTCTCGCGGCGTGCGAACCCGAGGATGTGGGTGGTCGAGGGCAGATCGCCGTCGGCTTGGATGTTGTAGAGGGCGGGGATGAGCTTGCGGAAGGTGAGATCTCCCGAGGCGCCAAAGATCACCACGTTGCAGGGTCTGGGGAGGGCGCGGTTGGAGAGGCCCTCGCGTAAAGGGTTGGCGTTTGGAGTCGGAGTGGGATTCACGGCGAGTGGGGTGTAGAGGGAGTTGCCCAGTGGAGCAACGGAAAAGCCTTGGAGGGCGGGGCCGATGGGGAAGGTCGTCGAGGCCGGGTGGCGCTGCCTGCGGCACGGTTGTAGCCTGCTGCGGGCAGCGCGTTGGGACGCCCGGTGGCGGGCCTAGTGAGGGAGTGGGAAACGGCGGGTGAGGGAAAGGACGCTCTGGCGCACCGCAGCCAAGTCGCTTGGGGAGTCGGCGCAGGAGAGAGCCCGGTGGATGAGGTCGGCGATTTCCATCATCTCCTCTTCCTTCATGCCCCGAGTGGTGACGGCCGGGGTGCCAATGCGGATGCCTCCGCCCAGGGTGATCTTCTCGGTGTCAAAGGGGATGCCGTTCTTGTTCACGGTGATGCCGGCATGGTCGAGGGCTTCCTGCGCCTTTTTGCCGTTGAGGCCGCGGGGGCGCAGATCGACGAGCATCACGTGGTTATCGGTTCCGCCTGAGACGATCCGGTAGCCGTGGTGGGCGAGTTGCGCGGCGAGGGCCTTGGCGTTGGAGACGATCTGGGCGACGTAGGTTTTGAAGGAGGGCTTCAGGGCCTCGAGGAAGCAAACCGCCTTGGCGGCGATCACGTGCTCCAAGGGTCCACCCTGGCATCCGGGAAACACCTGACCGTCAACCGCCTTGGCGTATTTTTCCTTACACAGGATGAGTCCGCCGCGCGGGCCCCGGAGGCTCTTGTGGGTGGTGGTGGTGACAAAGTCCGCGAGGGCGACCGGGCTGGGATGGACGCCCCCGGCCACGAGACCGGCGATGTGGGCCATGTCCACAAACAGGTACGCTCCGACCGAGTCGGCAATGGCGCGCATTTTTTCGAAGTCGATGATGCGGGGGTAGGCGCTGGCGCCGGCGGTGATCATCTTGGGGCGCACTTCAAGCGCCACCTTCGCAAGGGCATCATAGTCGATCCGCTCGTCGGTTGGGGAAACGCCGTAGTGGACGATTTCGTACAGGCGGCCGGAGAAGTTGGCCTTGTTTCCATGGGTGAGGTGGCCTCCGTGGGAGAGGTCCATGGTGAGAATGCGGTCTCCGGTCTGCAGCACGGAGAAGTACACGGCCATGTTGGCTTGGGAACCGGAGTGGGGCTGCACGTTGACGTGTTCTGCGCCGAAGAGCTGCTTGGCGCGGTCAATGGCCAGTTGCTCGACGACATCCACGTTTTCGCAACCACCGTACCAGCGGCGGTTGGGGTAGCCCTCGGCGTATTTATTGGTGAGGCAGGAGCCTTGGGCCTCCATGACGGCGCGGGAGGTGAAGTTCTCGGAGGCGATGAGTTCGATGTTTTCGAACTGGCGCTTGTTTTCCGCCTCGATCGCCCGGGCGATTTCCGGGTCGGCCTCGGAGAGGGAGGGGCAGGCGGTGGCGCCGGTGCCGAGTTGCTCGAGTTTTTCGACTCGCCGCTCATGGCGTCCGCCTTCGAATGCGGTGGAGAGGAAGGTGTCGAGGATGCGGGGCGCGGTGGAAGAGGAGACGCGGTTGGAGCCCATGCAGAGCACGTTGGAGTTGTTGTGCTGGCGGGTCAGGCGGGCGTCGTCAGAGTTATCGAGGAGAGCGGCGCGGATTTGGGGGAACCGGTTGGCGGCGATGCTCATGCCGATGCCGCTCGTGCACATCAAAATTCCGAAGTCCGCCTCGTGGCTAGCCACGGTTTTGCAGACGAGCTCCGCGTAGTCCGGATAGTCGACACTGTCCTTGGAGTTTACTCCGAAGTCCGTAACCATGTACCCGCGTTTGGCCAGGTGGTCGTGCACGGCCTTTTTGAGTTCAAATCCGCCGTGATCGGCGCCGAGGGCGACGCGCAGGGGGCGGCCAGCGGTGGATGCGGTGGCGGGAGAGGCAGGGGCGGGAGTCAGTTCACTCATGGGTGTGGAGTCAATGAAGTGGAGGAGGGAGGGGATGGCGTCGCGCAGGGTGTCGCGGGTGATGAGGTAGGCGGGAAGGCCCTGACCAATGGGGTCAGGGACTTGCTTGGGGAGAGCGGGATCGAATTCGCAGACCAACCGGGTTTTGCGAATCACGTGGGGAAAGAGGTCTTCGATGGCCGTGCGGTGTCCGCTGGTCATGCAGAAGATGTGGGTGGCCCATTCGACCAACTCTTTGGAGAGGAACTGGGAGCGGTGTTTTTTGAGGGAGATGTTCAGTTTGCGGCAGGCCTCCACGGCGTCTTCGCTGGGGGGTTCTCCCCGGGCGGCGCTGATTCCCGCCGAGGCGACCTCGATGTCGGTGCGCTCGCGGACGGCATGCCGGAAGAGGGCCTCAGCCATGGGGCTGCGGCAGGTGTTTCCAGTACAGACAAAGAGGATGCGTTTAGCGTCGGAAGCGCTCATGACAGGAGCGGCAACCTTAGGGGGCTTTGGCGTTCCAAGTCAACGCGACCGCCCCGCGGGGAGCGGGTGGAGCGGGGGCGAGGAGGCTACTCTGCGAGGGTGTCGCGAAGGGCATCCCCGAGAAAATTGAGGGCGAGCAGCGTGGCGCTCATCGCGCCTGCGGGGAAGAGCAAGAGCCACCAGTGGCTGCGGATGGGATTGAGCGCGAGGGCTCCCTCGCTCAGGAGGGTCCCCCAGCTGGCCTGAGGCGCTTGAACCCCCAGCCCGAGGAACGAAAGGAAAGCTTCGTCCAGCATCACGGCGGGGATGGTCAGGGTGAGATACACCACAATGATTCCCGAGAGATTGGGCAGCAAATGGCGGAGCAGGATCCGCGAATGGGTCTGTCCCAGGGCGCGCGCGGCCTGAACAAAAGGCTGATTTTTGAGCGAAAGCACTTGACCGCGGACGATGCGCGCCATGGTGAGCCATTCGATGCAGCCCAAGGCCAAAACGAGAATGGCGATCTTACTGTACCCGATCCAGCTCCCGCCTTGGATGGGTGCGAGCCAGCGTTGCAGGAAGGGGTCGAGGGCGAAGGTTGCCAGAATGATCAGGATGAGGCGGGGAATGGCGTAGAGGACATCCACGAGCCGCATGAGAAGGGCGTCGATTTTCCCGCCCAGATAGCCGGCCAGCAGGCCCACGGTCGTGCCGATTCCCAAGCTCACCAGCGCCCCGCTAAGTCCCACCAGGAGCGAAATGCGGGCTCCTTCGAGGGTGCGCGCAAAGAGGTCGCGTCCGTTGATATCCGTGCCGAACAGGTGGGCGCGTTGGGGTGCCAGAAAGGGATGGGGCGAGGTCGTGTGCGGATCGGTGCCAAGCAGGGGCGGCAGCAGCAGGGCGCCCAGACCAATGGCGCCCAGCAGCAGTAGGGAAAGCCGGGCGGCGGGTTTGCGGAGCATGCGCGCAAACAGCCCGGGGCGCGGGGCGCAGACCGTGGAGACGGAGGAGGACATGGGTCAGTTTTCGAGGCGGATCCGCGGGTCCAGCCAGGTGTAGGCGAGGTCCACCAGCAGGTTGAGCGTGACGAGGAGGGTGCAGTAGACGATCACGACGCCGCCGAGCAGAAAGACGTCCCGGTTGAGGATGGCGTTGACGAAAAACGAGCCGGCCCCGGGCAGGTTGAAGAGGGTCTCCACCACGATGGACCCGGTCAGGAGATGGGCGGCGAGGGGGCCGAGGTAGGAGACCACGGGGAGGAGTCCTGTTTTGAGGGCGTGGATGTAGAGGATCCTGCTTTCGGAGAGGCCCTTGGCGCGTGCGGTTCGGAGGAAGGGCGACTGCAGCACCTCCAGAAGGGAGGTGCGCGTTAGGCGGGCGATGGAGGCGATGGCGGGTCCGGCGAGGGTCAGAATGGGCAACAGCAGGCTGGAGGGGGAGTTGAGCCCGCCGACGGGGAGCCACCCGAGTTTGAGGGAGAAAATGAGGACGAGTAGGGGGCCTGTGACAAAGGTGGGGATGCTGATGAGGGCAAGCGCTGCAAGCATCGCGGCGGTGTCCGCAGCGCTCCCCTGACGGACCGCTGCGATGGCACCGAGCCAGACTCCGAAGAAGACGGCGACTAAGAGTGCGCCGGTTCCGAGCAGGGCCGAGATGGGGAGGCTCTGGGCGAGCAACTCATTGACGGAGCGGTCGCGGTACTTGGTGGAGAGGCGCAGGTCGCCCTGAAGCACGTCGCCGAGGTAGCTCGAGTATTGCTGCCAGAGCGAGCCGTCGAGTTGGTAGCGGGCGAGCAGCTCCTTTTCGATGGCTGGGGGCAGTTTGCGTTCCCGGGCGAAGGGGCCCCCGGGAGAGAGTCGGACGAGGAGGAAAGTGAGGGAAATCACGCAGAGGAGGACCCCGGCCATGGCGAGGAGTCGTCTGGTGAGGAAGGCGAGCATGGGCGGCAGCCTAGGGGGAAACCGGGCGTTTGTCTCGGGTTTCGCTCGGGTGCGGCCGGGTTGCCATCCCGTGGGCGCAACGCTAGGTAGGAGGGGGACGCATGGCCGTGAAATACAAGGATTACTATCAGGTGCTGGGGGTTTCCAAAACGGCGACCCAGGAGGAGATTCGCAAGGCCTTTCGCAAATTGGCCCGGGAGTACCATCCGGATGTCGCCAAGGACAAAAAGGCGGCGGAGGCCAAGTTCAAGGAGATCAACGAGGCCAACGAGGTGCTGGGGGACCCGGAAAAGCGCAAGCGCTACGACGAGCTGGGCATGCAGTGGGATCAGGGCGGGTTTCAGCCCCCGCCGGGGAATGGGTTTGGCGTGGAGGGCTTCAGCGATTTTTTCGAGGCGTTCTTTGGGGGC
>JBEBAG010000051.1:0-27289 GCA_041159065.1 Verrucomicrobiota bacterium
GTCCTCCACTTCTGCTCCCAACACGGGATCGCCTACCTCCCCTGGGGGCCGCTCGCCGCAAAGCCCTTTGCCCCCGACGCGCCCCTCTCCCGCGATGCCCGCCTCGCCGAACTCGCGCAAATCCTCCACGCCACCCCCAGTCAAATCGCGCTCGCGTGGCTGCTGCAGCTCGCTCCCAACACCGTCCTGATTCCAGGCACCACGTCTCTTGTGCACCTCGAGGAAAACCTCGCCGCCCTCCGCCTGCGCCTCCCGCCCCAGGGGCTCGCGCCGCGCTGATCCGCACGGCGACGACCCGCCTGGGTCCCGGGGAAAGACGCCCCCGCCCGGGCCCCAGCCCCAAGCCGACCCGGCGGCTAGTGCGCCGCCGCCAGAACCCCGGATCCCTCCGGCACCACAGCCGCCGCCGCGCCACGGTTCCCCGCACGCCGGGTGAACTCCGGCAGGCGCACGATCTCCCCGCCCTTCATCGCAGACTCGTGCGCGCACAGCCCGACACACGTCCAGTTCGCCGATTGAACCGCATTCGGGAAGGGTTCCCGATCCTCCACGAGCGCACTCACAAATTCATGGACCAAATGGGGATGCGATCCTCCATGCCCGGAGCCTTGCGTGAAGGAAAGATGCGTCTCGCCCTCGTCCGCATACACCCCCTGCATCGTGAAGGAACGGATCTCCTGGGGAAGCCGCGCCGCATAGTCCGGGGCGCGCACCTCCGAGGGGATCTCCGGCTCCGGCAGTTTCGCGCGGTGCATCACCAACGGCGCATGCTCGATCAGCGGCCATTCCACGGAAGCCTTGTCGCCATACACATCAATGCTCTCGCGGTACTGGCGCGCCGTGTCAAAAAGACTCCGGATAATCCGGGCAGACAAATCGCTCCCCTCGAACTTGATGTGCGCCGTCTCCACCGCGAAGGGCGAACCGTAGCGGGCGCGCAGTTCTTCGCGGATGGTGCCCGATCCAAAGCAGCTGACGTATTCGGCCAGCGCGCCGGCCAGACCGCTCACCGGTCCCACGCAGTGCGTGGCGTACCACATCGGAGGAAGCCCGGGCCAGTAGTTGGGCCATCCATCCATGTCCTGCTGATGGCTCGCCTGCACGAACTGGATCTTTCCCAGCTCGCCGCGATCGCGCAACTCCCTCATGAAAAGGTACTCGCGAGCATACACCACCGTTTCGGCCATCATGTACTTGAGGCCCGTCTGCTCCACCAACTCCACAATCTGACGGCACTCCTCCACCGTGGTGGCCATCGGCACCGTGCAACTCACGTGCTTGCCTGCCTTCAACGCCGCAATGCTCATCCACCCGTGGTCGGGGATGGGCGAGTTGATGTGCACCGCGTCAATGTTCGGGTCTTTCAGCATTTCCTCGAACTGGGTGTACCGGCCGGACACGCCATACGCGTCCCCGATCGCATCCAGCTTCGTGCGATCCCTCTGGCAGATCGCCACAAGGTTCGCCTGCGGATGCCGCAGGTAAATCGGGATGAATTCCGCTCCGAATCCGAGTCCAACCAACGCAATATTCACTTTTTGATGGGGCTTCATGGGAAGGGTTTGTGACCCCTCCAAGCTACACCCATTCCCCCGCGCCGACGCGGACGACTTTTATCACCTTTCGGACACGACCGGCTTATGCGCCCCCCGGGCGCGCCTCCCCGGAAGCCTCCTCCCGAACCCCGAACCGATACACCGTCGTGCTCCGGTACTCCGCCCCCGGACGCAGCACCGCTGATGGAAACGCAGGCTGGTTCGGGGAATCCGGAAAATGCTGCGGTTCAAGGCAGAAACCTCCCCGAAACGGGTAGGCGCGCCCGGACTTTCCCCGCAGCGTTCCATCCAGAAAATTCCCCGTGTAAAACTGCACCCCCGGCTCCGTCGTCCAAACCTCCAGGGTGCGCCCGCTCGTCGGCTCGTACACGTCCGCCGCGCACAGCAGCGGACCGGCCTTCTCCTGCAAAACCCAGCAGTGATCGTAGCCGCGCGCAAATTGGAGCTGTTCATCCGCCGCCTCAATGCGCTCCCCAATCCGTTGCGCCTCCCGGAAATCCAACGGTCCGCCCGCCACCGCGCGCAACTCCCCCGTGGGAATCAAATCCGCCCCCACCGCCACCATGCGCTCCGATGCGATGCGCACCACGTGATCCAATACATCCCCCTCTCCCTCCCCGCGCAGGTTGAAATACGAATGGTGGTTCAGGTTCAGGGGCGTCGCCCGGTCCGCTCGCGCCACGTACTCGATCCGAAACTCGTCCGCATCACTCCACCAGTAAGTCACTTCCAACTGCACTTCCCCGGGGTACCCCTCCTCCCCATCCGCACTCACCCGCGAAAAACGCACCCCGCTCCCGTAAGGCCCCTGCACCCGCTCCGCCTCCCAGACGCGCTTGTCAAACCCGCGCACCCCGCCGTGGAGATGGCACCCCACCCCACCCGGAAAGTTGTTGCACTCCAACTGGTAATCCCGGCCATCCAGCGAAAAACGCCCCCGCGCAATCCGATTCCCAAACCGCCCCACCACACACCCAAAATGCGGCGACTCCTTCGGGTACCGCTCCAACTCCGCAAACCCAAGCACCACGTCCCCCCACTCCCCACGCCGATCCCGCACCTTCAGGCTCAGGACCGTACACCCGTAACTGGTCACCGTCAGTTCACCCCCAGACGCATTGCGAAGCACGAACACAGGAAAGTCAGACATACGCCGAAGCGCTACGGCTTCCCTCGGGCGCAGGCAAGCCGGGAGCGCAGAGGACAGACTGGACACAATCCGGCATTTCACATACCGGATTTAAGAGCGCCTCGGCGCCCCCTGAAACCCTCCCATACCCTCCATGAAAACGGCTTCCCATTCCCTCCTCCTCCCCTCGGCGCTCACACTCCTCGCCCAGCTCGCCCTTCCCTTGCTCCCCCTCACCGCCTCCGCCGCTCCCGCGCCCGCCGCCGGAACCGCGACACCCGCCGGCGTCTCCGCCGTCTGCCCCGTGAGCGGAAAGCCCGCCAACCCGGCCATCACCGCCGACTACGAGGGCAAAACCTACGCCTTCGCCGACGACGCCTGCCGCAACACCTTCCTTCAGGCGCGCGAGAAAAGCCTCTACCACCGTCTGGGCGGCCGCGCCGCGATCGAGGCAGCCGTCGAGCTCTTTTACACCAAGGTCCTCGCCGACAAGCGCATCAACCACTTCTTCGCAGACATCAACATGGACAAGCAGCGCCGCCGACAGAAGGAGTTCCTCTCCGCGGCCTTTGGCGGTCCGATTCCCTACAGCGGGAAGGACCTCCGAAAAGCGCACGCCAACCTGCCTGACCTGCGCGACGCCCACTTCGACGCCGTCGCCGAAAACCTCCAAAAGACCCTCGAGGAACTCAAGGTTCCGGCAAACCTGATTTCGGAAGTCATGACCATCGCCGCCAGCACCCGAAACGCCGTCCTCAATCGGCCGGAACCCGCCTCCAAGTAGGGCCGGCCTCTGGGCGGCCGGACCCACTCAAGGCTCCTTCAGAGCGGGAGGAGCCTTCGGAGCTGGGCCTGATTCCGCGTGAGTTCCGCCAGCGTGTAGCGGTCCAGCACCTCAAAAAAAGCGGCCTGCGCCTCCCGCAGCGCCCCCTTGAGCCCGCAAACCGGCGAAATCACACACCGGTTCCTTCGCGCGTCAAAACACTCCACCAACGCGCCACTGCCCTCAATCAGACGCACCACCTCCCCCACGCGAACCTGCGCCGGATCACACGCAAGCCGGACTCCCCCCGAACGGCCCCGCACCAACTCGACCAACCCCAGATCGCCAAGGGATCGCGCCACCTTCGTCAAATGGTGCGCTGAAATTCCGAAAACCTCCGCCACCTTCCCCACGGGCACCACCTCCCCGGAGTGCGTGGCCGCAAACAGCAGCAACCTTAGGCTGTAATCCGTCTTGAGATTCAGTTGCATCGCCCCGCATTTGCAGTCCGCTCCCGGTGCGAAGTCCATGCAATTCCGCTGCCCGCCTCGCTTCGGAGGCCGCCCCCCAGGCTCCTCCCAAGCCTCCCTTCCCCGAGCACAGGCGAAAAACCTCCAGACGATCCGCCCAACTCCGGGGCGCGATCCGATGAAGAAGTAAGGAAAGACGCTTCCCCGGGCATTCGCGGCCACCCCGTGACCGGCCTGCGAATCGAATGGGGAAACGAGGAGCCCTGCGGGGGACCGGGGATCGAGACATCACAACCAGCGGGAGCACAGCGAGGGGACACGACACACGGCAATGAACGCGACACTTTCGAACCTGGGAACCAATCCACAGCACCACCCCGAGGGAGCGCCGCTGCCGCTGCTGTCGGTGATTATCGTCAGCTTCAACACGCGTGAACTCACCCTCGGCTGTCTCCGGCACCTCTTCCCAGAACTCGAGCACCTGCGCTCCCGTATCCGCTCGGAGGTCTGGGTTGTGGACAACGCCTCCGCAGATGGAAGCGCCGCGGCCATCCGCTCGGAATTTCCCGAGGTGCACCTTCTGCAGAACACCCGCAACCTCGGCTTCGGCGCCGCCAACAACCTCGCGCTGCGGCAGGCTGCCGGCCAATTCTTTCTCCTCCTCAACAGCGACGCCTTTCTCCGCCCCGGCGCCGTGCGCGCTCTGCTCGACTACCTGCGGCGCACGCCGCGCGCCGGCGCCGTGGGCCCGCGCCTCGCGAATCCCGATGGATCGCTCCAGGTGTCCTGTTTCCGTTTTCCCTCCCCCCTGCGCGCGTGGCTCGAAAATCTCGGCCTCGCCCGGCTCTTCTCATGGCACCCCCGAATGGCCGATTACCACGCATGGGCGCACAACTCGAATCGGATCGTCGACTTCGTGAGTGGCGCCTGCATGCTGATCCGACGCGAGGCATGGCAGTCCACCGGCGATTTTGACGAGCGATTTTTCCTCTATTCCGAGGAGGCCGACTGGCAGCGCCGGATGCACGATGCCGGATGGCTCATTGGCTTCACCCCAGCGGCACAAGCAGTCCATTTCGGGGGGGCAAGCGGTCACGCCAACCCGCAGTTCATCAACGAGCACTTCTTCCAAAGCCTCGACCGATATCAACACAAGCACCACGGCCACAATGGCTTTTTTTCGCTGCGCTGCGCCATGAGCGTGGGCTCCCTCGCGCGCCTCTTCTTCTGGACCGCCCGCCTTCTCCTCCCGCTCCTCACCTCAGAGCAACGCCAAATCGCGCGGCGCCGCCTTCGGATGCACGGGTGGTTGCTCCTGCGCCAAAGCGGCTTGCGCCACCTGCTTCCCGCACCGTCCCGTGCCACCACGCTTCCCGGACCACCGAGCCTTCCGCTCGCCTCCCCCAGCGAAACCACGGCCTCCCTCGCTCCCAAAGCATGAACGTGGCCCTCAGTTTCCCCGGATGCCACCGACGCGGCGGGGTCGAACGCGTGGTATACGAATGCGCCCGCTTTCT
Organism: Verrucomicrobiota bacterium; assembly: GCA_041159065.1. Taxonomy (GTDB): domain Bacteria; phylum Verrucomicrobiota; class Verrucomicrobiia; order Chthoniobacterales; family Chthoniobacteraceae; genus Chth-196. The sequence continues at coordinate 5,436 of JBEBAG010000051.1, forward strand.
CTCGGCACGCAACCACCGTGTCTCGGTCGTCTCCCAAGACTTTGAAAGCATCCCCGGCGTGCGCCATCTCCCAGTGCCCGGAGGCCGCTCCCCCTCCCTCCTCTCGAGCATGGCCTACGCCCACCAGGCGCCCCGCCGCATCCGCAACGCGGGATTCGACGTGCTGGCCACGCACGGCACGGTCTGTCCCCGGTGGGGCGTCCACTGGGTGCAGAGCGTCCACCGCGCCTGGCTGGAACGCGCCGCCCTCATGCGTCCCCCAGGATCGCTCGCGCGGCTCAAACAACGCCTCAACCCGGCGCATCTCTTCCTCCTTCACCTCGAGGAGAAACACTTCCGCAACCGCGCCTACCGCCGCCTCATCGCCACCACCCCCCGCGTCCGCGACGACCTCCTGCGCCTCTACGGAGTGCCCCCCGAAGACGTGGAGATCCTCCCCAACGGATTCTCCCCCTCCGAGTTCAACCCGGAACGACGCGCCCAAAGGCGCGAACTCATGCGGCGCCGCCTCGGCCTGCTCCCCAACGAAACCGTGCTGCTCTTTGCCGCCAATGAGCTCGCACGAAAAGGCTTCCCGACGCTCCTCAGCGCCCTGCGCGCCCTCCGATCCCACCGCTTCCGCGTCCTCGTAACCGGCCGCCCATGCGTGCGCGAAATCCGAAGCGCAGCCAGAAAAATGGGGGTGGAAGACTTCGTCCTCGCCTGCGGAAGCACCAACGAAATCGCCGACTACCACGCCGCCGCCGACCTCTTCGTCCTCCCCACCCAATACGAGGCCTTCAGCCTGGCCATTCTCGAAGCCCTCGCCAGCGGGCTGCCCGTCATCACCTCCTCCGTTCCAGGCGCCCGCGACGCCATCCAACCCGGCGTCAACGGGTTCCTCCTGCAAAATCCGCTGGATGCAAAGGAGCTCGCCTCCGTGCTACGCAACCTCTGCCCCGCCCAGATCGCCTCCCTCTCGGCCCGAGCGCCCCGAACGGTCGAATCCCACCAATGGCCCCGCCTGCTGTTGCGCTACGAAGCCATCCTCGCGCAGGCCGCCCAATCCAGCGCACCCACCCGCACCCCGTAACCGCAGGAACCGGGGCAACCGGAGGGGGACACCCCCTCCGCTCCCCAGCTGAGGCAGGAACGTAGCCGAAAGCCCTCCCCGCCCCGGCGAGCACCGCTACTCCGCGTGCGCGTAGAGCAGATCTGCGGCAGGGTCCACGCCCCAGCGCCGCGCCACGTCCAAGAGATCCGCATTCAACACCCACCGGTCGGGAAGCGAGGCCCCCTCGTGCTCCGGATTCCCCCCCTTGAGATGCATGCAGCCCTTGTTCTGCCCAATACCCGCGATCTCCTGAACCTCGGCCTCCGTCAGCTTCAACGCCGGTAGAGAGGCCAGCTCCTCAATCTTGCGCTCAATCGGTTTCGAACTCGCCGCAATTTCCTGAATCAGCGTCGGAATGACACACTCCACAGGGGACTGGGACAGATTCCACAAACAGGCAAACTGCAGCAGGGTCAGCCCGTGCCGATCCGCGATGTGCTGCATCTTGGCGACCTTCTCCACCCCCGCCTCCACCCAGCCCGCAGGCCGATACGCCCGGTGATCGTGCTTCGCAAACTCGTGACCCGGCTTCACGTCCCCGTGGAAAATGCCCCCGTGATCCACCACGCGGGTCAGCAACTTCACCCCGTACTCCGACGCCGCCGAAAGACACATCTGGCCGGGCCACGGCTCGAGGGGATTGAGGATCACCATCGCCCAGTCGATCAGCGGCCCAAACCGCTCAAAGCAGAGCAGCAGATCGAGGGTGAAGCCATTGGCCGGCCCGGGGGCAATACCCAAACGGTGCGCAAGCTTCTGATCCTTCATCCGCTCCAAGCCCTTCCAAACCGCATCGTTGCTGTACCCCGTGTAGTCCGGGTTGTGCAGCAGCAGACAGTCGAAATGGCTCACATTGCACCGCTCCAACTCCTTCTCCGTAGCCATCTGAATGTAGTCGGCATACTCCGCCGTGCCCCGGAGCTGAGGATCCGTGAAACGAGGATACCCCTTCGCTCCAGCCCGCTCTCCCTTGTAAAAATCCTGCCCGATCATCCCCACCAAGCTGTACGAATCCCGAGGTACGCCCTCCAGCGCCTTACCCAGCAACGTGTCGGCCGCCCCGTTTCCGTAGACATCGGAGGTCACAAACGTGCGGATTCCCTTCTGGTAGGCGTACTGAAGCGCCTTCACGAAGCGCTCTTCGCTCAACGATTCGCCAAAATTCATGAACCGGCCGCCGTTCCAGGTCCCGTATGCAGTGCGCGTAATATCCATAGATTCTCCCTAAACATAACCCTTTCCCCTTGCCCGTTAAGACGGATTTTTTGATCGCCCCTCGGGGGCGGACGATTCCCCCCGCACCCCGCCTCTGCCATACTCCGGGCGTGCCCGCCTCCAAACGCCGCCCCTCCCCCGCCTTCGTGCGGTCCGTGCTCGAAACCCTCGAACACACCTATCCCAACGCCCACTGCGAATTGGTTTACTCCAACGCCCTCGAACTTTTGGTCGCCACGATTCTCTCCGCGCAATGCACCGATGTGCGCGTCAACCAAGTCACCCGAGTCCTTTTCCAGCGCTGCAAAACCGCCCGAGACTACGCGCAGATCCCCTTGGAAGAACTCGAGCAACTCATCCAATCCACCGGCTTTTTCCGTTCCAAGGCCTCCCACCTCAAAGGCTGCGCACTCCGGCTACTCGAACGCCACCAAGGAGAGGTTCCCAAAACCCTCGCGGAGCTTACCCAGCTCCCAGGCGTCGGTCGCAAAACCGCCAACGTCGTGCTGGGCGAAGTTTTCCATGCCCCCGAGGGCATTGTGGTCGATACCCACGTCAAGCGACTCTCCCAGCGCCTCGGGCTCTCCGCCCACACGACTCCGGAGAAAATTGAACAGGATCTGCTCCAGCTCGTGCCCGCCCCCCTCTGGCATCAAATCAGCCACTGGCTCATCTGGCATGGACGCCGCCGCTGCGTCGCACGCAAACCCGACTGCGCCCACTGCGAACTCCGAACCCTCTGTCCCAGCGCTCCGCCGTCCTAGCGCTCCACGCCGCCCTCCGCCCGGCGGCCGCCCCGTTTATTCCCTCTTCCGAAACCGGGCCGCGTACGCTCCATCCATCGCGTCCGCAAAGGGAAGACGCCGCTGGACCCGCTCAAGCACCAGTTCGGGGAACTCGGCCTCCACGCGCGCCACCACCGCCTCATTCTCTTCCGACTCGATCGAACAGGTGCTGTAAACCAGCACGCCCCCCGGCTTCAAAAGCGGCACCGCCCGCCGCACCATGGCGAACTGCTGCACCGGCATACGCAGGAAGTCCTCCTCCGTCAGACGCCATCGCACATCCACCCGCCGACGCAAAACCCCCGTGTTCGAGCAGGGAACATCGAGCAAAATCCGGTCAAACGGCGCCTCCAACAGCGGACTCTCCGGCTCGGGTGGCATCAAAAAATCCAGCGTGTGCACGCGCGCCACACTCATCCCCAGCCGCGAAACATTCTGCCGCAAACGCAACGCCCGCGACTCGAAGATCTCGCACGCCACAATCCTCCCCCGGTTTCCCATCTTCTGGGCCAGGTAAGTCGTTTTCCCTCCCGGCGCCGCACACGCATCCAACACCCGCTCTCCGGCTTGCGGATCCAACAAATCGCATGCCGTCAACGTGCTCGGATCCTGCACATACCCCCATCCCTCGCGAAGCCACTCCGCCGGAACGCGGCGCAGCTTCAAAATGGCCTCGTGCCCCGGATACGCCTCGGCTTCCGGCTGGGCCGCAAGCAACTGCTCCCGGCTCGCGCGCAAGGTGTTGACCCGGAAAAATGTCTCCGCAGGCGTGTTATTCCACTCACACAACCGCTCCACCGCTTCTCCTCCAAACGCCTCCGTCCAGCGCTCCACCAAAAATCCGGGATGACTCCCCCTCACCGCCAGCGACTCGCCCAAGAGGCTGACCCGCAGGGAGTCCGCTTCACGGACCGCCCGGCGCAGCACCGCATTCACCAATCCACGCGAGCGCCCCGCCAGCGACACCGTTTCAAACACCGCCGCGTGCGCCGGAATTCGGGTGTGAAAAATCTGGTACAATCCCATGCGCAGGAGCGAGCGCGTCGAAGCATCCAAAGGCCCCTCGCGCAGCACACCCAAGAGATGGTCCAGTCGGGAGAGTTGACGCAGCACCCCGTAGAAAAGCTCCGTGAGCAGTCCGCGATCCGCCCCCTCCAAGGAATTCTCCTCCAGACATTCATGCAAAATTTCATCCGAAAACGAGCGCCCCTTCTCCCAATCAAGAAGAGCGCGCAAACACAGGGATCGCGGGTTGGCTGGCATGGAAAAGAGAGTGAAAAAGAAACGCTTTAGAAAAATTCAGATCCGCACGAGCGGCCCGCAGCCACCATCCCCCAATCCCCTGCACGGGAAAAGCCCCCGATTTCCGACTCCCGCCGTGCCTCCGCACGCGTGCCCGTGCCGCCCCCGGGGATTGCCAGCGCGCCCTCAGGCTTCCCGCTTTTTCGCAAACGCCACGGCGGTTTTGCGGGACGCCACACCCGCCTCCCTTTTCTTCCGAGGCTCCTGCAACACCCCCTCGGAATCCGCATCTCGGAGGCGCTTGGAAGCGTCGAGTTTCCGATAGAGCGTGGCCATGGAAATATCCAACATCTGGGCGGCACGCTCGCGGTTGCCACTGGTGAGTTCGATGGTGGCCTGGATATAGGCGGCCTCCTGCTCCTCGACAAACTTGGCGAGCGTTTCTCCCACGGGGAGCGCCTGCGCTTTGTTCGCAGCTTCCCCGCTCTGCCTCGCCATGTGCGGAGGCAGATCCCGCACTCGGATCACCCCCTCCTCGCAGAGCGCACAAGCCCGCTCCATGGCGTTCTCCAGTTCACGCACATTCCCAGGCCAGCGGTACGTGCACAGCAGCGCCATGGCCGCCGGGTCAACCTTGGGAGTCTCCTCGTGACGGTTCGAATGCGCGTGCTTCTGCAAAAAGTGCTGCACCAACAGGGGCACATCCTCCAGCCGCTCGCGCAGCGCCGGCAACTCGATCGGAATCACCGCCAGCCGGTAGTACAAATCCTCCCGAAACGCCCCCGTCTTGGTCTTCTCGTAGAGCGGCTCGTTCGTGGCCCCCAAAACCCGCACATGGATCGGAATGCTCTTGGTGTCTCCCACGCGGCGCAGCGTGCGCTCCTGCAGCACCCGCAGCAGCTTCGTCTGCATCAGCGGCGACATCGAGTTGACCTCGTCCAGAAAAATGGTGCCCCCCTCTGCTTCCTCGAACAGCCCAATCTTGTCCCCCACCGCGCCCGTGAAAGCCCCCTTGCGGTGGCCAAAAAGCTCGCTCTCCAGCAGATTCTCGGGAAGCGCCGAGCAGTTGATCGCCACAAAAGGCTGGCTGTGCCGGCTCGAGTTGAAATGAAGCGCACGAGCCACAAGCTCCTTCCCCGTTCCGCTCTCCCCCTCGATCAAGATCGTCGAGTCCGTGTTGGCCACCTTTGCAATCAAATCGAACACCTGCTGCATCCGCTTCGAGGTGCCCACGATATTCTCGAACCGATACTTCTCCCGCACCACCTGGCGCAGGGACTTCATCTCCCGCCGCTCGCTCTGATGGTCCAGCGCACGCTGGATCGCAATCCTTAACTCGTCCACCTTGAATGGCTTGGCGATGTAGTCGTACGCCCCGGCCTTCATCGCCTCGATCCCCATCTGCAGCTGTTTGTTCGCCGTGATCATGATCACCGGCAGCCCCTCCATCGTCTCCTTGCACACCCGCAACACATCCATCCCACCCACCCCATCCATCCGCACATCCGTCAGCACCAACTGCGGCGCATGATTCGAAAGCATCGCCAACGCCTTCTCCCCCGAGTTGTACGCAATCGGCGAATGACCGCACTCCGTGCAGATATCGGACATGACCTGCACCATCGCAGGATCATCATCAATGATGAGAATTCGAGCCATAGGGGGGAAAGAAGGGGGAAGACAGAGAGCGCCACGCCTCCGACACGTTTTTGCGCCGCAGGCCAGCCCCTGAGATTCTCAAATCTGAGAACCGAAGGAAAGCCGAAAAACAAAGTGCAACCCCAGGCTTCCCAGGCCCTCCGCTCCTCAAAAACCACGCCCATTCTCAAACACGCCCACCGCCTTCAACCCCGCCCCACTCCACTCCAGCAACTCCACGCTCACCGGAAAGGGCGTCGCCGCATACGCTCGCAGCACCTCCGCCGTATACCGCGCATGCACCGAGGCGTGCTTCGGAAACACCCACGCCTGATGCCGGTTGGGCACCACCAGCAAACACCCCTCCCCCACCCACTCCGCAAACCGCTCCCCAAACCCGGGCGCAAGCACCGCAGAGGCCATCCTCGGCTCCACACTGCGCAGCTCCACCGACTCCACCACCCCTCTCCGATCCCGCCTCACCACCGACTCCACCCCCTCCAGATCCCGCGCGCACTGCGCGCGCGCCCTCCGCTCCCCCTCCTCCCATCCCGCACCCTGCGCCGCCCACTCCTCCCGCGTAAACGCGCGCAACCGCATTCCATCCCACTCCCCCAGCGCCAACACCGTCCGCTGCGCCCCCGGAATCGGCGCCGAAACCGCCGGACGCACAAACCGCGCCTCCAGCCAGACACGCCACGTCTCCTCTTTTCCCTCCGCCCATCCCCGCTCCCCTGCGCCCACCCACAGCCACGCCACCCCCAACAGAAGCCCGCGGCGGCTGCACCGCGGGACTTGCGCCGGAGGAACTCCCCTCCGAAGCTCATCCGCATGATCACCTTCCTCGAAGGCATCCTGGTCGAGGCCTACCCGACCCATGTCGTCCTCAATGTGCATGGCGTGGGCTACCACATCCAAATCCCGCTCTCCAGCTACGACCGCCTCCCGCCCCTGGGCACCTCCTTTCAACTGCTCACCCACCTCCAGATCCGCGAGGACGCCCACGTGCTCTTCGGTTTCGCCTCCAGCGCCGAGCGGGACCTCTTCCGGCTCCTCATCCACCACGTCTCGGGCATCGGCCCCAAAACCGCCCTCGATGTCCTCAGCGGCTGCTCCGTCACCAGCTTCAAGGCCGCCGTGGTTTCGGGCGACGGGAAGGCACTCTCCCAAATCAAGGGCATCGGAAAAAAGACCGCCGAACGCATCCTTCTCGAGCTGAAGGACAAAGTCGGAATCGCGGCAGCCTGGGAAGCCGCCTCCGCCACCCACGCACCCTCGCCCCTCGAACAAGGGGTCAATGACGCCGTGCTCGCCCTCATCGCCCTCGGTTACAAACAGGTCGACGCCCACAAGGCCCTCAAAACCTTCACCGAAACGCACCCCGGCGAGACCTTCTCCCCAGATACCCTCGTCCGCGAAGCCCTCAAACGCCTCGCCTAATGCACGTCCCGGACGCTCCCCTCGCAGAACTCCAGTCTGCGCTCCCAGCCGAGGGTCTTTTTGCAGAAAAGGACTGGCTCTTCGCGCCACGCCCCTTCCCTCTCCCTCCCAGCCTCTTGGAGGAACTCGAAAAACTGGGACATCGCCTCTGGATTTTTCAACAGGCCTGCAACGAACTCTACGCGCTCTCCGTCTCGGGGAAACAGCCGCCCTGGATCGCCCAACTCCTCGAGCAGGGAAAACCTGCGGAACTCGTCGCCCTCTCCCGCCACAAAGCCTTCCGCCAAGCCCTCCCCCGCGTCATTCGTCCCGACCTGCTCCTCACCGAGGAGGGTTTCGTCGTCAGCGAACTCGACTCGGTTCCCGGCGGGATTGGACTCACCGCATGGCTCAATGAAACCTACGCGCATCTCGGGTTCCCGGTGCTCGGCGGCGCGGAGGGCATGTGGCGCAGCTTCGCGCAGATCGCCCCCGGCGGGGACATCCTCGTTTCCAAGGAGGCCGCCACCTACCGGCCCGAAATGGAGTGGCTCGCCAAACACACCCGACAGCGCGTCTGCGACGCCGAACACTACGGCTCACGCCCCGACCGCAGCGCCCGCGTCTACCGATTCTTCGAACTCTTCGATCTCCCCAACATCCCCGGATCCGACGCGTTGCAAAACGCGTCCCTCGCCGGAGAAATCGAGGTGACCCCTCCGTGGAAACCGCAGCTCGAGGAGAAACTCTGGTTCGCCCTCTTCTGGATGCGCCCCCTGCGCGACTACTGGCGGCGCGCCCTCAGCGACCGTCATTTCCACGCCCTCCAGAAAATTCTCCCCCGCTCCTGGGTGCTGGATCCCCAACCCCTCCCGCCCCATGCCGAAATCCCCGAACTGGGCATCCAAGACTTCCAGCAACTCGCCCAGTTCAGCCAGAAACAGCGCGACCTCGTGATCAAGGCCAGCGGATTTTCCGAGCTCGCCTGGGGCTCCCGCAGCGTCGTCATCGGCTCGGACGAACCCCAGCACGCATGGGAAGCCGCCGTCCAACGCGCCCTCGCCGCTTTCCCCTCCCAACCCCACCTCCTCCAGCGCTTCCACAAATCCCGCATCTTCCACCACCGAATCTACGATCCGGAAACCAGCGCCCCAGTCCCCTTCCCCTGCCGCGTCCGCCTCTGCCCCTATTACTTCCACACCGAAAACCAAACCCAACTCGCCGGAGCGCTCGCAACCCTCTGCCCTCCCGACAAGAAAATCCTCCACGGCATGCGCGACGCCGCACTGCTTCCCGTCGTGATCGAGTCGCCCCAGACGTAACCCTCCCCGCGCTCCCATGCTCCGCATCCGTTCCGCAAACCAAAGAGGCCACGCCAACCACGGCTGGCTCGACTCCTGGCACACCTTCAGTTTTGCCGACTACTTCGACCCCGAGTGGATGGGCTTCCGCTGCCTGCGCGTCATCAACGACGACCGCATCGCCCCAGGCATGGGCTTCCCCATGCACCCGCACCGCGACATGGAAATCCTCACCTACCTCCTCTCCGGCGAACTCGAACACCGCGACTCCCTCGGAAATGGACGCATCATCCGCCCGGGCGAGGTGCAGTACATGAGCGCCGGATCCGGCGTCCGCCATAGCGAGTTCAATCCCTCCTCCACCGCCGAAACCCACCTGCTCCAAATCTGGATCACCCCAAACCAAACCGGCCTTCCCCCACGCTACGCCGATCGGTCCCTCGCCGCCGTTCCGCCCGGCACCCTCCAGCTTCTCGCCAGCGAATCCGGACGCGCAAACTCCTTTGCCATCCGCCAGGACGCCGACCTCTGGGCCGGCCACTTCGCCCCGGGCAACCGCTGCGTCCACCCCCTCGCCCCCGGCCGCTTCGCATGGCTCCACGTCGCACGCGGCCACCTCATGGTCAATGGCGTCCCCCTCGGAGAAGGCGACGCCGCCGCCGTTTCGGAAGAGCCATCGCTCGACCTCCTGGCCAGCGACGACGCGACCCTCCTGCTCTTCGACCTGCCCTAAAGAAGACGAACCGCTAGGCTCTTTCCAGACCCCGAAGGGGCCCCGTGCTGGATCCAAATTGGGACGCCTCAATCCCGATGGACTGCAGCATCGAGACAAACAGATTGCTCAGCGGCGCATTGTCGTCGTGGGGGAAGACCAGATGCTGTCCGTGCCGGAAGCGACCACCGGCAAGCAGGATGGGCAGGTTGGTGTTGTTGTGCGTGTTCGCGTCTCCCATGTTGCTGCCCATCAGGACCAGCGTTCGGTCGAGCAACCGTTCGCCCTCCTCCCGCCGCTCCGCCAACGCCTCCAGCAGGCGGCGCAGCAGAACGATGTGATGCCGATCGGCATTCTCCAGCTGCCGGAGTTTCTCCGGTGATTGCCCATGATGACTGAGGCCGTGGTAGCCCTCGGTGGTGTTCCCGTCCTCGCGGAGACTAAAAGCGGGGGTGGCAAAAGCATCCGCCATGAGCGTCACGATCCGAGTGGAGTCCGACTCGATCGCAAGCCGCGCCAGCGAAAGCATCAGCTCGAACTTCTCAAAAAAGCACTTCTTGTCCTGGATATCCTTGGGCTCCGGCAGGGAAGCTTCCGGCTTGGCGGTGAGTTCCCAGCGGCGACCAGCTTCAAGCCGCTCCTCCACCTCGCGGATCGAGGTGAAATACTGGTCCAACCGGGACCGGTCCAGAGCACTCACACTGCGCTCGAGCCGTTTGGCATCCTGCAGCAGCGCATCCAAAATACTGCCCCGCTCCTCCAGTCGCCGGATCTGGCGCTGGACCATTTCGGGACTGCCCTGCACGAACATCTGCCGGAAAAGCGCCGGAGCGCTGTCCTCGGCGGGCAGCAGAACCCCGTCCTGCGTAAAGGAGAGGCTGCGGTTTGCCTTGTCGATGTTCACCCCGAGATTGAGCGTCGGAAAACGGGTGCGTGGCCCCAGCGTCTCCGCAGCGAACTGGTCGAGGGAGATCTGGTTTCGAAACCCGCTTTTGGTGGGCCCTTTGGCCGCGGTGAGAAAACAGTTCTCCGTGGTGTGGCCACCGTACACGCCGGGATGCGACAGCCCGCTGAAGACGGTAAAATCGCGCCGGAACGGCTCGAGTTCGGCAAGGGTGGAGCTCATGGAATACCCTGTGCCCGATGCTTCTGGAAAAAAGGCTTTGGGAATAAATCCAATGTTGTTTGAGATCAGAATCATCCGCCCAGGGACCGCAGGGGACGACGCCCGTGAAAACACCGGGCTCATCGACTCCAAAAGGGGAAGCCCAACCAAGGCTCCCATCCCCCGCAAAAAAGTGCGTCGGGAAAGGACCACAGACCGGGTGCAGACGTGCGGAGTGTTCATGATTCAGGGGGTGGAGAGGGAACCGGAAAAGATCGGACTTTCGATGAGCGCAAGCAGCAGATCGCGAACACGGAACCCGTCCTTCGCACAGGCATCCAGGATGGCCTCGACGTGCCCCCGCTCGGAGAAGCGCACGGGAGTTCCAGTGCCGTAGATGGTGAACTGATGAATCAGGTTGCGGCCGAGTTGCCGGGGATTCGCGGCAAGGATTCGCTTGAGGTCATGGATGTTCTGAAAGGAGGTTCCGTCCAGCAGGCTTCCACTCGGATCCACGGGCGACGCCAGCGTGTACGCGAAATCCTTCCCCGTCCGGTCGATCCCGCAGACCTTTTCCCCCTCACTCACCCCGCGGTAACGCGAACGCCACGCTCCGAAGACATCGAAGTTTTCAAGCGCGAGTCCGACCGGATCGAACTTGGAATGGCACGAGGCGCACTCCTTGGACTGGGTGTGCAGGGCAAGCAGGTCGCGGATAGTCTTGGCCCCGCGAATGTCCGGTTCGACCGCAGGCACGCTGGGAGGTGGAGGCGGAGGCGGCTGTCCGATCAACCGCTCCATGACCCACGCTCCGCGCACCACGGGCGAAGTGCTGGTCCCGTTGGCACTCACCTTGAGAACGGAAGCCTGCGTGAGAAGGCCCCCGTAGGGACTCCCCGGGGGAAGCGGGATTTTGCGCACCTGCGATCCAGACACCCCCCCGAGCCCGTAATGCGACGCGAGACGGTCATTGGCAAAAACGAAGTCGGCTTGCACGAGGGCGCTTGCGGGCAGGTTCTCGCGGATCAACGCCGCAAAAAATGCGCGCGTCTCCAGCTCCATGCTCTCCACCAAGTAATCGTCCATGCGGTACTCCGGATACAGCCGCATATCGGGCTCATCCCGGCGAAGATGACGGAGCGCCAGCCAAGAATCCGTGAAGTCATCGACAAAGGCCTGGAAGTGCGGCCCCTCGAGCAGTCGTATCGCCTCCGCGCGAAGCCGCCCCGGAGCGCGGAGGCTGCCGTCCCGAGCAGCATGGAGCAGCGGTTCGTCAGGCCGCTGGTTGGTGAGAAAATGCGAGAGCCGGGAGGCCATGGCGAAAGGCTCCGCCGACGGGCCGGGCTCGCGCAGATACAGGAAATGGCCCGAGCTCAGCAACGCCTGGTAAGCCGCCAACAGGGCATCGTGAAAGGATGCGCCTTGTTCCAAGCGAGCGAGCGCCAGCGCCTCAAAAGGCGCGAGCGCTTCTTCCCCAAGGGATCTTCCCGTCGCCAGCGTAGCGAACCGGCGCAGCAGCCGGCGGGCCTCCTCCACGGGAGCCTCGGGGACTGCGCCCGGGGCGAGTGCGTCCCACAACACCCGGTGCGAACGCGGCGGCCACTCCGCAGGCGGCAACGGCCCTTCGATCTCCAAAAACTGAAACGCGGCCCCCGGTTGCCCTCCCTCCGGGAAAGGGGGAAAGCGGTAGACAGGAGCCGTGTTGGGCTTGAGCTCGGTGAGCAGCGGCATCGGAAGCCCCAAGAGACTGTATTCAATCGACTCGCCCTCCTTGAGATACACCGTGGTCTCATACACGGCCCTTTCGGGCTGGATATCCAAGATCCCGCCCGTGGCGCGCACCTCCCCAAACACATCGACCCCCGTGGGCTTCCGAGCCCGGAAGGTCATGGCAATCGAACGGGGCGCAGGCTCCAACCGCTGCCCCTCCAACTGGACCACCGCCCGCGCACTGAAACGCACACGGTACTCCCCCTCGAATTTCGCAAGAAATCCCCGCGGATTCCCAGCGTACGGCCACGACGCCGAACGGAAAAGCGCGAGCTCCAAATCCGCATCCTGCTCCAAGGGGTAGGGCTCCCCTTTGCCCCGACCTTCAAACTCCTTGTGGCTAATCGCCCGGTTGGCCCGCGCAAAAAACATCGCCTTCTCCGTTCCAAAGGTGCCGGGCCCCGGAAAAAGTCGGGAGCCGACGGCCCGGTATTGCGTCACCGGGGGAGGCGTCGCAGTGGACACCGTCGCCTTTCGCAGGGCGGCGGCAGCGGCTTCCAAATAGGCCGTGAGCTGCACGCGCGACATGTCGAGGGCACCGGCAGTTTTGCAAAACCGAAGGCTCTCGCGATCCTCCGGGAGCATCGAACGAATCTCGAGGTACGGTAGGTGCAGGAGGTCGCGGAGATTGCGCTCGTATTCGACCCGGTTGAGACGACGCAGAGGGCCTCGCCCGGCCGCTGCGATTTCCCTATGGTCCAAATTCGAAATCGCGGACGCGAGCGTTGTCACAAGCCGCTGCCGATCCGCCGCGGACATTTCCCCGGACCGGGGCGGCATTTCGCCCTTGTCCACCCGATCATGAATCCGAATCCAGCGCTCACGCACCGAAGGGTCCTGAATATCCTTGGACAGAGCGCTCAGATCCAAACCGCCCTTGTGCGATTTTCGGTCGTGGCAATCCATGCAACTCTCCTCAAGCACAACCGAAACCGCCTCAGGAAGCGGAGTCGCGGGAGCGGAACCATTCGCGAAGCGTGCAAAAAGGACCGCGCAAAGGGGGATCATGCCGGTGACTCTCATCACGGGAGCACAATCCCCACGCCTCCCTCAGGCTAGTGACACAATTTGGGATCCATCGGACATCCGGCGTCCTTGGGCACACCGTCTACGGCCGCTCCCCCGGCTCCCACTCAAACTCATCCGCGGGATCAAACGCGGGCACCGGCACATTCAGGATCCGCAAATTTCCCACGGCCCGGTGGACGCACCCCGGGGGAATCATCACCGCGGTCAGAGGGCGCAAGGGATAGGATTCCCCATCCGCCTCCAGTACGCCCTCTCCTTCCAGGACGATGTAGAACTCCGTCATCACCCGGTGGTAGTGCGCCCGGCTTTCCCTCGAAATGTCGGTGAGATGCACCGTCGCAATCCCGCCGGCTTCCCCGTGAAACGCGCGCCGCGAATGCCCGCACGGGCAGGCCACCGGTTCAATCGTGTCCAACTGGGCAAGGCGCACTCGCTGCGCGCTGGTTCTGGGTTCGGTCTCTGGGTTCATCACATTCTCCGATGTTGCCACCACACCGGGCAGCGTTGCCTGCGCCCAGAGTGCCAGACTTGATTCCTCCGTCACTCCCTCTACGCTGCAGCGCTCCTCCCATTTTCCGTCACCGTGCCGAGCGCTTCCATGCCACGCATTCCAAGGGTCGCCATCCTGGTTGAATCCACCCGCTCGTACGCCCGGGACCTGCTCACAGGCATCCGCCGCTATATCGCCGAAAATGCTCCCTGGTCCACTTTTCTGGAGCTGCGCGCCGAGGATTCCCCGCCTCCAAAGTGGCTCCGGAATTGGGATGGAGACGGCATTTTATGCCGCAGCTTCACTCGCCAAACCTCCCGGATGGTCTCCGCAAGCGGGCTGCCGGCAGTGGAACTCCGCTCGACCCATCTCCGGGGCGTCCGACCCTTCGTCGGCATGGACAACGCCCGGATCGGCACTTTGGTGGCCGAGCATTTCTTCGAACGCGGCTACCCCCACTTCGCCGTCTACAGCGTCCAAAATGAGCGCTATTTCATCGAACGAGTCCAAAAGTTCGTCAGCACTTTGAGATCACGGAGCATGTCGTGCTCCACCCTCCACGAACCCCACTCCAGTGCACATGCCGACTGGGAGAGCCACCTCCGAACCCTCACCGACTGGCTGCACACGCTTCCGAAACCGGTGGGGATTTTTGCAGTCAACGACACCCTCGGCGCCCGAATTCTCGAGGCCTGTCTGCGGGCAGACCTCAGCGTACCCGGTGAGGTGGGTGTGGTCGGGGTGGAAAACGATGAAACGCTCTGCGCCTTTGCCTCCCCCCCTCTCAGCAGCGTCAGGCTCCACGGAGCGGATGCCGGATTCACCGCCGCCCGGCTCCTGGATCACCTGATGCGCGGGCAACCGGTGCCTCCGGACACGGAAATCCTGCTCCCCCCGGGCGAAGTGGTTTGCAGGCGCTCCTCCGACGCCTTGATTCACCCCGATGCACTCGTCAGCGCGGCCGCCCGGCTCATCCGCGACCATGCCCCGTTTGGGATGAACGTGGAATCGCTCTGCCAACGCCTCCACACCTCGCGAAGCACGCTGGAACGCCGGATGAAGGCCGCTTTGCAATGCACCCCCAAGCAGGAGATCCAACGGGTTCGCTTCCGAGAAGTGGAACGCCTGCTCCTCGAGACCAACCTCACCATCGATTCCATCGCCGAACAAACCGGCTTCCCCGAAGGCCACCACCTCCAAACCGCTTTCAAACTCATCCACGGCATCACCCCGGGCGCCTTCCGCGCCAAGACGCGCCCCGTCGCCCCTCCGATTCCCCACACGCCCGCCCAGAGCCCCTTTCCTCAAACACCATGAAATTCACCGTCATATTTCCATCGCACGAATCCGAAGACCTCTCCTTCGGAGTGGTCTTTGTCCCATGCATTTGCTGGATCCAAGGGAATCGCATCCTCTTGAACCCTCATCCCGACCGCCCCCATTACCGCAAGGGCGAACTCCAGCTCTTCCTTGATCGCACCAACACCCGCCCGCTTTTGGATCCGGACCGAAAGAACGTCGTGGTGGTCGCCCATCCCGTCGGCCATGGGACCGAGAAAGATCTCCAGCTCCTGCAAGAGGATCTCTGGGAAGCGGGATTTGACACAAACCTCGTCCGACTCTGAGCCCGCCCCTTCTCCCGTCTGCGTTAATCCCTGCGAGGAGCATTCGTCGCGTCATCGAATCGCGAGGAGCGAGGGATGGTGCTCACGAGAGGACTCGAACCTCCACGGGTTGCCCCATACGGTCCTGAGCCGTACGCGTCTGCCAATTCCGCCACGTGAGCAAATTCTCCTCCGTAGTTTTATCCACGGGGGTGAGGAGGATGCCCCAGCCTCCGCAAGAAATGCAATCGCAAAAAACGCCCGTCCGTTGAGTTGGTCCGGCAAAAAAACTCATGCGAATCGCGGACGCCACTCGGGGAAAAAAGCCGGTTCGCCCAGTGCTGCGGCAGGAACGGCTAAAGGGCCCCATGCATCGCACTGGGATTCCGAGCCGCCCTCCGGCCCCCCCTCCTTCCCCTCCCAGGCCCCGCCGTCTTTTCACGGCAGCGGGGCTTTTCCTCAAACCATTCTCTCGGTGGATGCTCAGACAAGCGAACTGCCGTCCCCCTTTTCAAGGCGCAGCAGATGCTTCTTCACCACCTCCACCTGCTTGGTGAACTCAAAAAGCGCCTTCAAAATTTCCCCCTGCGCTCCGGCATCGGAGAGGGCCGGCACCGCGGGGTGCATTTGAGTAATCAGGGCGGCGATCTGGTTGCAGTTCGTTCTAAGCTTTTCGAGTGCGGCGGGTCGGTCCATACGAAGCACGCAATACTCTCGAGAGGGCTGATTCCGGGGCAAGCCCCATCATTTGGGGCTCGTCCAAACCCCACTCTCGCGCAAGAATCCCCAGACACCGTTCGCGACTATGGATGCTCTTCTGCCCGCCCGTCATGCCGTGGTGACCTGTGGCCCCGCTCTCGCTCCCATCGACGACGTCCGTCGCATCACGAACTTCTCCACCGGAGAGTTGGGGGTGCGTCTCTGCGAGGAGCTGGTGCGCAACGGATGGAGGGTGACCTGCCTCAAAGGCACGGGGGCGACCTACCGCGACCCGGAGGGAGCAAACCTCCGCGTGATTCCTTTCGAAACCAACGGCGACCTGCTCGACGCACTGGTCGGTATGGATGAGCCCGAGAGCGTCTCCACGGTTTTCCATGCCGCCGCGCTCTGCGACTTCGAGGTCTTCCGGATCGAGGGTCCCGACGGAACCGAGCTCCTCGAGAAAAAAATTCCGAGCTTTTATCCTGAGGTCCGGGTGCTGCTCCGGCCCTCATTCAAACTGCTCCCGCGCTTGGAAGAGATTTTTCCAAAGGCCAAGGTGGTGGGGTGGAAATTTGAACTCCGCGGGGACCGAGCCTCGGCCCTCACCTGTGCAAAGGTGCAACTGGATCTCGTCCACTCCTCGCTTTGCGTGCTCAACGGAGCGGCGTACGGCGATGGCTTCGGCATCATGGACCACAGCGGTCTGATCGCGGAAGTCGCCTCTCGGACGGAGCTCTCCCGCTGGCTTTGCGACTGGGCCGAACGGTCCCGGCGTCCGCTTCCCAAGCTCTCGGCGGGCTAAGCGCACCGAGCTTCCGCGTGCTCGCTCTCCCCAAAACATCGGGGTATGCCTCCCGTTCACTTTCCGGCACACTCTTCTGCGATGAATCCCCGCTCTCCCCTCCTCCGGCTCTGGCTGCTCTGGCTCACCTGGGTCACGGTCCCCTGCCTCTCGCCCGCCTTCGCGGCGGTTGCCACCGAAGTTTCACCTGCAGAGGCTCAGAAAATCACGGCGGGTGTGTTCGCGCTTTTCGAGGCCAAGTGTAACAAATGCCATGGATCGCACCTTGAGAGGCCCGAGGGCAAGTTTGGGTACATCATGGACTTCCAGCGGATCGCGGCCAACGCCGAGTACATCGTTCCGGGGGAGCCCGACAAATCCGAGTTCTTCCACTTGGTGGACGAAGACGAGATGCCCGGGAAAAAATCCAAAGTGCCCGCGGCGACGGCCGAAGAAAAAGCGAACCTCAAAAAGTGGATCCAGATCGGGGCGCCTTCGGCACTCCCGCCCGAGGTCGAATCCAAGCGCGCGGCACTCCTGGACAAAAAGCCGGGAACGGAAGTGTCCAGCGACGAGAACCGGATCAACCAGAGTTTCCTCGAGAAACTGCTGGCTTATCTGGGGCGCTTCCACGCGGCTTCCACGCACCTGCCGGTGGGATTGCTCACGGTCACCATTCTCTCCGAGGCGCTTGCATGGTTCACGAAGAAAGAGTCATGGCTCTCGTGCACCCGGTTCCTCGTGGTTTTGGGGGCCGGCGGAGCCGTGCTGGCGGCCGTGCTGGGCTGGCTCAACGATTACCCCGGCGTCAGCTGGATCTACAAAACCCACAAGTGGACCGGGACGGCCACGGCCATCTGGGGCCTCATCGCCGCAGGCTGCGCGGTGCTCTGTGAGTGCCGCGAAGGGACGATGGAGCGAGCGCGACTGCGCGTCACCTTGCTGCTGGGAGCCCTCCTCGTCAGCGTCGCGGGGTTCCTCGGCGGCACCATCAAATACGGCATCGAACACTACAGCTGGTTCAAGTAGCCGCTCGCCGAGTTTCCCCGGGCTTAGTTGCGGCCCAGGTTGCTCGGGACATTGGTCAAAAACTCAAACACCGGCCCATGGCTGCGAATGAGTCGTGTCCAGACTTCCTCTCCAGACCCTTCGAGCGGATTGAGGAGATCCGATTCGGGGGTGTGGACGACCCAAGTCATGCCTTTGAGTTCCTGCTCGAGCTGCCCGCGCCCCCATCCCGAGTATCCCGCAAAAGCGCGGATAATAACGCCGTCCTCCTCCTCCACCAACTCGGCGGCGGACTGTAAGTCGAGATCATGACGCCAGTTCCAGCCTCCGATGGACTCGTCCCATCGAAAGGCTGCCAGAATCAGCTTCTCCGGCCCAACGGGGCCTCCGAGGTACACGGGAGCCATTGAGAGCATTCCCAAGTCGCGATCGGGCACCAAATCACACAACCGCTTCCCGCTTGGCCGGTTCAAAATAACGCCAAAGGCCCCATCCTCCGCGTCGTGCATGGAGAGAAACACCATGCTCTGCACAAAATTCGCATCGCGCATGCCGGGATGCGCCAAAAGCACGGAGCCGGCGAGGGAACCAGAGTGGGGATCGTATTCTTGCACTCCCTCACCCTGCGAAAACCCAGCGGAGACTCAAGACAGATGCGCCCCGGGGCCGAAGGACGCTCGGTATCGGCTCAGCGACGGCGCATTCAAGCCCGCGCGCGGATTGTGGCCCCTTCGATCCATTCCGGAAGCACGAGGATCTGCCAGGGAACCCGGGGGATGCCGCGCTCATTGTGCAGCAGTTGCGTGGCCACCAGATCCACCGCAGCCGCAGCCACGTGATCCCGCCGGTGATGAATCCCTGCAACCCCCGCCATTCTTGGGGCCCAGTCATGGACCACAAAACCGACGTCCTCCGGGACCCTCAGTCCAAGACGGTCCAGCCACTCGGGCACATGATAATCAAAGGAAATCACCGCGTCCGGGCGCTGTGCGACCATCCAGTCGGAGAACACGCCTCCGCAAAGCGCGAGATTGTTGCTTGGAAAGACAAGAGGAGGAACACGGCTGCGCTTGGGAAGTCTTTGCTGAAAATCCAGCAGGGCTGCGGTGTAAGCATTCTGGGAACGCTCGTTCACCCACTGGGTCACGGCCAACCCCACGCGCTCGTAACCGCGCGCACCAAGTTCCTCCAGGGCCATCCGGATTCCCTCCATCATGTTCGTGGTGGCCCGGTGCAGCGAGGGGCGCTGAAGCCCATAGCCAAAAGTCGCCGCCGAGTACGGGGTGTAATCGAGCTCTGCGCACCAGAGTCGCGACGACTGAGGCGACACGAGCACTCCCTCCACCCCCCGAGCATCCAGAATGCGCCCCACCCTTCGCGCATCCATCCCGTCACGTCCGAGCCAGAACTCCTCCACGCGATACCCATGCTGTTGCGCCCGCCGCTCAATGTCCTCAAGGGGCACAAACTGATGCACCGCGTCACTCAACCCATCGTCGGGAGCCGTCTCCCGGATCACCGCGATGGCGGCCCGCACCCGCGAACCCTTCCGCCCGCGAATGAGGTGCATCATCCGTGCAAGATGCGGATCAGGTTGATACTGAAGTACCCGCGCAGCCTCCAAAACCCGGGCCCGCGTCGTTTCGGATACGCCCGGAAACTGATTGAGCACGCGCGAAACCGTCATCGCGGAGACGCCGGCAGCATTCGCGATCGACTGCAGACTGGGCCCTCGCTCGGTGCGCACGTGCTGAAAGTGCCACACGCGCGGCCCTTGGAAAATCCCAAAGATGGCGCCCCCTCGATTTACACTTGGATCACAAGCGCTGAGTTTCCAGACTGTTGCCCATGCTCTCCAGACGTTCTTTTCTCAGGTGGGGTGCGGCATCCGGAACCTCCATTCTGGGCTCGACGCTTGTGCACGCCACCGAGCCCTCCTCCATCGGCTCGGAACCCCTCGGCTTCTTCGTCATAGGAGACACCCACTACTGCGCAGATCCCGAGGATTCGACGCGTCTTCGCGCCAGCTCCCTTCAATACAACCGGGGGCTTCTCGAAACGATCAATCTCCTGCCTGGCAAAACCATCCCGGAAGATGCCGGTGGCGGCCGCGTGATCCCTCCTGCCCATGTCATTCACTTGGGCGATATTATCGACAACGGAGACAAGACGGCTCCCGACGCCCGCGCGATGCAGCAGACGGAATGGAAATGTTGGGAGACGGACTACGGACTCGAGGGAACCGAGGGCATACTCCGTTTTCCGATCCGCGAATTGCATGGGAACCATGACAGTCCCCGCGGGGAGGGAGCGGTAATTGAGGGAATGATGTCCCGAAACCGCCGACGCAAGAACCTCGCCGGTCTTTGCAAAAAAGGACTCCACTACTCCTGGGATGCCGGCGGGGTGCACTTCATCAACCTCGGCATCACCGTCGGGGAGGATGCGTCCATTCCACGGCGCCGACGCTACCATGCGCTTGGCAGTCTCGACTTTCTGATTGCCGACCTGGCGGAGAACGTGGGCGCGAGCGGCCGCCCCGTGATCCTGTCCCATCACATCGATATCGCTCGGTATGCTGAAACCGTAGATGCCGCCACGGCTCAAAAAAACGAGTGGGACTTTGCCGACGTGCACGCTTTTCGGAACGCGCTCAAAGGCTACCGGATTGCCGGGATTTTTTACGGGCACACCCACCGTCGCTCCCTGTGGAGTTGGAAGAGCGAGCGGCCCGCCCCTTGGGGTTCCCCAGGCGCCGACACCGGCATCCCCGTTTTCAACAACGGCCAGTCGGCCCACTTTGGAAGCGAAGCCCATGCGTTTCTCTATTGCGAGATCGCCAAGGGAGAGTTGCTGGTGCGGGAATGCATCACGACCGATGGCTGGAAAACGCACCAGTGGACACCGCAACTCTGGCGGGCCCCCCACAGGGTTGCGTGATGCGGCATTGCAGGGAACGCCGAATTTCCCTGCAACTTTTCGGTAACCACGCTGTCCAAGAGCGGTACTGGAGAGAGGGGCAGGCACCCGCGGTTCAGTCCGAGTGGGCTTTCCATGCGGGCATCCCTGCTCCTCCAGACCCCATCGCATCCATTCTATGAAAAACTCCCTCCTTCTCATGACCCTCGCCTCGGTCCTGTGCCTCGGTTCCTCCGCGTGCATCTTCATCGGGAATAAGGCGATCGACACCACCCCGCGAAACACCGGAGCCGAACTGCTGGACCTCAAGAAAGCCAAGGACCAAGGCCTTCTTTCCACAGAAGAATACCGGAAACAGCGCGAGCACATTCTTTCGGAGAGCAACGCGAAGAAGGATTCGGAAAAGAAGTAGCCCCCACGGCTTGAGCCCACCCTCTGGAATTCTTCACAGGTTCCGCTTCCTTCGGCGGGCTCTCCTCCCTCATCAACCTCATGAATGTATCCCCGTTTTCGATCGCCGCGGCCGCACTGCTCTGCCTCGGCTTTCCCGCCTGCATTTCCATTGGGAACCAGGCTCCGGATTGGTTCGCGGGCCCGCATCACAACATCGGAGCCCAACTGCTGGATCTCAAAAAGGCGAGAGACCAGGGGCTTATTTCCCCCGAGGAATTTAAGCGGCGACAGTCCCGGATTTTGTCGCGCCCCGAAGAGAATGGGGCTGCGTCCCGCCCGTGAGCGCCGCTCCGCTTTTTTCGCACTTGAAGGCCGGCGCGGAGGATGCGATTCTCCGCCCCGGTCGTCTCCGACTCCCCATGCGGGTATAGCTTAGTGGTAAAGCTCCAGCCTTCCAAGCTGGCTAGGAGGGTTCGATTCCCTCTACCCGCTCCACCCTTTTTAAGCCTCTCTCCGGCCCGTAATTACTCTGTAAAGAGCCTCTTACGGGCCTTTTTGTTGCCCCAATCCGGAGGGCCACCACGGGACAGCAAGGGCCCCCAAAAGCCTCCAAATGACAAAAAAAGCGTGGATGAACGTGGATGGTTT
>JBEBAG010000052.1:0-6424 GCA_041159065.1 Verrucomicrobiota bacterium
CCACGAACCAAGAACGACGAACCAAGAACCCCAAACAAAGAACCAACAACTTCCTCAGTATTTTGGGAAGATGGCGGGAGTCGGGAAACGGTCTTGGGGACTGTTTCCGTCACCGATGATCTCCTCACGGGGAAGCTGAACCACGCGCCAACTGGCTGGACGAACGCGCACAATGCGAGTGGGGCGGATGGCTTCGATGACGAGGTCGGTGTCGAACTGGATCTGGATCCCACTGCTTCCGAGTGGAATTTCGCCCGATGCCTGGGTGACCTGGAGGAGCAGACCTTTGGATGCGATATGGGCGGGTCCGTATCCGCCCGCTGTGTGTTTCAAGGTGTTTTCGGCACCGTTCATGAAGATCTGGGTCCCCTTCGTGAAATCCGCGTAGAGTGAGGGATCCATGCCACCAAAGAGAGTGGCCGTCACGGTGGCCTGCCCGAACTTTCCATACTCGACGTGGTCCACCCATGCCGGCATCCAGCGGCTGCGGATAAAGGCTTTGTGAGTTTCGGTTTGATTGGCCGCGGCGCGTTCGATGGAGGTTTCGTCCAGCCAAATGTCAGAGACATGAAAACGGGTGAAGATACCGTCGGGGGTGGGTTTCCACGCGAGGCTGAGCAGCACCGGCTGGCCATTCAAGGTCTTCTTCCCCTCGGCAGGCCAGTGACCCTCTGTGATCCACTCCTGGAGGGACAAACACTCGCGCCCCCTCCAAAATCGGGTGGCCGAATCGAAGGTCAACTTTTCGGGAGTCACCTGTGTGCTTTGCGGTTGCTTGGATTCGCGGGAGGCGAGCAGGAGGTTCTCCTCCTTTTTGAGCTCCACCTCCTGGAGTTTCCAGATCAGTCCCTCGCGCTGGCAGTGGCTGGGTTCGTCCTCGAGCAGCAACGCATGGTTTTCGGCCGGAAAGACTCCCAGACCGCGATAGTGGTTGGCGTCTACGTCCTTGTTGTTGATTGGCAGAACCGGAACGGACGACGTCTGAGGGTCGGGGGGGAGAAAAGCCCGCACATGAAGAAAGGTTCCTAGCGGGAGATCCCGGAGATCCGCAGGCGCGCCGTGGTAGCGAACAACGCCGTAGGGCAGCAGTGCAAAAGGATGCGGGTCGTTCCGGTAAAACTGGCCGGTTCCGCGAACCCGGAGGCTGCCGCGCCGGGTGGCATGGTCGACGAACACGAGTTCCCCCTCGTAGCAGTGTGCCTTTTCGAGGCGCGGAAATTTCCCTGGCTCGGGACGGAAGGGTTCGGCTACGCCGGTTCCTTGTGGTCGGTTCTTTGTGCTTGGGTCGTCCGCGGCGTTGGAGTGAACGGCGAAAGCGCAAGCAAGGGCCAGCAGGGAGCTGGGAACTGCGAACGACAAACGGGGAACAAGGAACGGTCTCATAACGGGATCAATATTTCGGGAAGATGGCGGGCGTTGGGAATCGCTCGTCGAGATTGGAAGCGCCATTGCCGAGGTATTCTTCGCGGGGCAGGTGGACGTCCGGCCAGCTCTGCGGGCGGACCTTGACGATGCGTTTGGGGCGCATGCCTTCGGTGATGAGATCCGTTTCAAAGCGGATCTGGAGGCCGCCGCCGCCGGGCGGGGCTTTTTCGGGGAGTGGCGTGACTTCGACGATCTTTCCGCCCGCGGCCATTTGGGTGGGGCCAGCGGTGCCGCCTTCGGTGTGCTTGAGGGTGTTCTCGGCGCCGTTCATCAAGGCGGCGATGCCGGGTTTGAGTTCGGCGTAAAGCGAGGCGTCCATGCCGCCGAAGAGCGTCGCGGTGACGGTGGCGCGGCCGAACTTGCCATACTCGACCGCATCGATCCATCCGGGGATCCAGCGGCTGCGGATGAAGGCCTTGTGGACTTCGGTTTGATGAAGTGCGGCGTTCTCCATGGCAGCGTCGTCCAGCCAGATATCCGAGAGGTGGAAGCGGGTGAATACACCGCCTGGCGTGGGCTTCCAGGTGATGCCGAGGCTCACGACCTGGCCGCCAAGCGCCTTTTTTCCCTCGGCGGGCCAGATGCCCCCGGCGATGAGGTGTTCGATGCGGAGGCACTCGCGACCGCGCCAGACACGGGTGGCGGCATCGAAGTTTAGCGTCTCGTCGACGGCCCTGCCATCCCCAGCCTGCTTCGGTTCGCGGCTGGCGATGATCGTGCCTTCACGATTCTTGATTTCCAAATCCTTGAGCTTCCAGACGAGTCTCTCGCGCTGGCAGTGGCTCGGCTCGTCCTCGAGCAGCAGAACGTGGTTCTCGGCCGGAAAGATGCCCGCGCCACGATTGTGGTTCGCGTCCCTACTCTTGTTGTCCACCGGCAGTACCGGCACGGCGGAGAACTTCGGGTCCGGCGGGAGAAAGGCGCGGACGTGCACGACGGTGCCCAGCGGGATGTCGCGCAAGTCGGCGGGGGCCCCGTGATAGCGCACCATGCCATAGGGCAGCATGGCGAACGGATGCGGGTCGTTCATCCGAAACTTGCCCGACCCCTGCACGCGAATGCTGCCGCGGCGGTTCGCATGATCCACAAAGATGAGTTCGCCGCGGTAGGAGTGAGCTTTTTCCAACGGCGGGAACTTGCCGGGTTCGGGGCGGAAGGGTTCGGCTACACCGGTTCCTGGTTCCTGGTTCTTCGTGTTTGGTTGTTCGTTGGCGGCATTTCCTTGGACAACGAACGAACAAGCGAGAACCGCCAGCCAAGGCCCCACCAAGAACCAAGCACGAGGAACAAAGAACTTCTTCATAGTGCGACGACCTTGTTGCTGTCGGCGAACATGTCGATTTCGACGCCCATGCGTTGGGCCATGAGAAGGAGCAGATTACTCATGCGCGCATCGCTGTTCACGGGGCGCGAGCAGATCTGGTAGTGGGCCGGGGTCAGCGCGCCCTCGGCATCGAGCGCGTAGCCTTTGAAGTCCTTGGATTCGCGGTTGAAATCCAAGTGGCTGCCATGGCGGAGGCCGAGGTCGGAACCGCCCGCGAGAACAAGGGGGAGGTTGGCGTTGCCGTGGCTGTGACCGTAGGACATGCCGCTGCCGAAGAGGGTCATCGTGGTGCCCAGCAGAGGTTTCCCGTTGAGGTCCTTGGTTTCGGAGAGCCGGGTGAGGAAGTAGCCGAACTGCTCTAGGGCAAAGGTGTCGTAGTTGGTGAGCTTTTCCATGAACGCCGGATCCCCGCCATGATGGCTGAGCTGGTGTCGGGTTTCGGTGACTCCGATTTCTGGGATGGCGATGGCCTGGCCTTCACCGCCGAGGCTGAAGGTGGCCACGCGGGTGACATCGGTCTGGAAGGCCAGCACCATGAGGTCGTACACCGTCCGGAAATAATCGCCGGCTTTGGTCTGCGGGATGTCGCGGTTGGTTCGGGTGCGGTCTGCGTCCGAGAGAGCGGGTAGGGGGGTGTCCAGCCAGGTGTCCGCCCGTTTGGTGCGGATCTCGGCCTCGCGGACGGAGGTGAGGTATTGATCGAGGCGGCCTTTGTCCTCGGAGCCCATCTTTTGTTCCAGACGGCGGACCTCGGCGAGGTTGGCGTCGAGGATGCTGGCCTTGTGGCGGAGGGCCCTGCGTTGGGCAGTTTTTCCCCCCTTGGGTTCCTCAAAAAGCGAGGCAAAGATTTCGCTGCAGCGGCGCATGGCCGGGAGTTGGACGCCATCGGCGCTCCATGCCAGCGACTCCTGATTGATGGCGATCTCCAGAGAAGGATACCGGGTGTGGGGGGCGGTGAGTTCAGCGATTTTCTGGTCCACGGAGATCGTGTTGCGGGTGGCGGGACCGTATTTCCCACCGGTGAGCCAGAAGTTGATGCAGTTGTGATGATGGCTGAGGGTGCCGGGATTGTGCAGGCCGCTGATCGGGGTGATCGACTCCCGATGTTTTTCAAGAGGTTTGAGCGACCGAGAGAACTGGTAGTCCCGGCCCGGGGTCAGGATCTGATAGTTGAGCGAGTGGACGCCGTTGGCGAGATAGATGAAGGCGCTGCGGCGCGGGGACTTGGTGACGATGTTTTCGGCGGCCCGGAGTGGGATCATGCACTCCAGGAGTGGGAGGGAAATAAAGCTGCCGAGTGCCTTGAGGGCATGGCGGCGGTCGATGAGCCAGGACTGGGAGAGGTAGTTCATGGGTGGGAGAGGCTTGTTTGGGTGTCGCTGCCGGCGTGAGGTTGATTAGCGCTTACGAAGGAGGTCGGAGAGCGCGACGGCGCGGACGATGTCGCGGATGTGGTACTGGTGGGCTTTGGCGTCGGCTTGGATGGCCTGGAGGTCTTCCTCGTCATCGACGGTTAGGACCCGGCGCAGGGCGTAGGTGCAGAGGTGTTCGATGAAGGCGCGGGCGATCTTGTCGCGGTCCTCGAGGAGGCGTTGTTTGAATTGGGTGGGATCTGCGAACTCGCGTCCATCGGGCATGAGGCCGGCCGAGTTGATGAGGGGATCTTTGCCGACTCCGGCAGCAATCTTCTCGTGGGTGCGCCACTGGCCGATGGCGTCGTAGTTGTCCCAAGCGATGCCCAGCGGATCGATCTTCGCGTGGCAGGCAGCGCAGTTGGGATCGTTGCGGTGCGCTTCGATTTTTTCCCGCAGAGTGGCCTTGGGGCTTTGTGGGGTGGGCGGTTCAATGGCGGGTACGTTGGCCGGGGGCGGCGGCGGCGTTTTGGCGAAGATGGCCTCGCTGAGCCAGACGCCGCGGTGGACGGGGCGGTGACGGGTGCCATCGGAAGTGAGGCCCAGCAGTGCGCCCATCGTGAGCAGTCCGCCTCGGTGATTCTCTGGCTTGAGGGTCACGCGCTGGAACCCGCTGCCCTCGGGCTCCGGGAGTCCATAGAAATCGCAGATCCGGGCATTGGCCATCGTCCAGTCGGAATCGAGGAAGCGGTCGAGTGGCAGGTTTTGGGCGAACAATGCGCGGAAATACTCGACGGGCTCTGAGCGGAGACTGTTCTCCAGCCATGCATCGTAGGCCGGGTAGAGTTTTTTCTCTGGGGGAAACATGCCGACCCGATGCAGTTGGAGCCATTGCCGTGGAAAATCGTCCACAAAACGACTGGCTTTGGGATCTTTCAACATGCGGTCGATCTGGGCCTTGAGGCTATCGCCGCTGAGGGTGCCGCCTTGGGCTTCAGCGAGGAGGGCTTCGTCGGGCATGGAACTCCACAGGAAATACGAGAGTCGGGAGGCGAGTTCTGTCCCGGTGAGGCGTTCCCGTGGTGTGGGGGCGCCTTCGACAAGATAGAGGAAGTTGCGGGAAGTGAGAACACCCTGGAGGGCGACGCGGTAGGCCTCGAAGGGTTTTTCGCCCGCGTGGCGTTCGGCGTGGTAGGTGGCCAGATAGTCGGCGAGTTCCTCCGGTTTCACGGGCCGGCGCCAGGCTCTTTCGGCGAAGCGCAGGAGGTGTGCGGCGACCTGTTCAGGGGAGGCGTCGTCCGGAGGGACAACGCCCGCGCGAGTGTGTTTTTCGGATTCCGAGACCAGAGGGCCTTCCCACTCGATCCAGTCCACAAGCACGGTGGAGAACAGGCCGTTGCCCTTGTCATCAAACATCTGGGGGGCGTTGGGATTGAGGAGCCGGGTCTCGCTGCTGTGCGTGAACAGGTAACTCGGGGAGCTCAGCGCGTTGCGGTAGGCCGCACCCGATCTGCGGTCCACGGTGTTTGTTGCGACGACGCAGAAGTCCAGAGAGGCTGGCATCTCGAGGGAAACCTCGAACTCATAAATTTCCGGCCTGTCTTCGGGAGCGGTGATGTCGGTCTCAAAAAGGGCGGCGACCGTTTCCTCCGTGGTTCTTTTTCCGACACTGAGATGTGCGGGTTGCCCCCCTTTAGGGCGGATCCCGCTGGCTTGGATCCGCACCTTGTAGAGTCCACTGTGTTCAGGGCCCGTTTTTCCAAACCACTGTGGTGCGAGAGCGGTAAAATAAGCGTTTCCTGGAAAGAGAAGAGAGCGCAGAGGGCGCTGGATGCTGAATCGGTCCAGCGCTTCCTGAGCCGCTTTGCCGCCTCCGTAGCGGAGGTCGGCAGCTGTTTTCCGAACCTTTCGGGCCTCGCTAGAGACGGTGCCAAAGGCCCGGTCGAGGACTATCCCTGCGGCGCGGTAGTACCGGTCCACGTGGGAGGGGGAGAGGGACAATTCCGAACCGACGCGCTCGAAGCCGTGCCAGAGGGTGTCCTCGTTGAGTTCGCCGGGTTGGGTGGGGTCGTAGCGGACGCCGAGCAGGTCGTAGACGGTGTTCTGGTATTCCTTGCGGCTGAGCCGGTAATGGCTGACCGGGGGGCGTGCGGCCATGCGGGCAGCTCGGCCCTCCTTGATCCGTGAGTCGAGGGCGGCGACGAAAGCGGCGATGTCGCTTTGAGAGGGGCGTTTGGCGTCTTGGTCCTTTTTCGGGGGCATCTCCCCGGAATTGATTTGCTCGAGGACCTCTGCCCAGTGGTGCGTATCTGCGCCGAGTTTG
>JBEBAG010000053.1:0-9664 GCA_041159065.1 Verrucomicrobiota bacterium
GCAAGCCCCCCGCTCCAACCAGCCAGTCACCCTCACCGTCCTCGCAGAACCCGGCCTCTCCCACGTCGCCCTCGAATACCAAACCGTCGAACCCGGCGCCTACATCCGCCGCTCCGACCCCCTCTTCGAGCAAGGCTGGAACACCCTGCCCATGAATGATGAAGGACGCGACGGGGACCAATCCGCGCACGACGGCACCTTCACGGCCACCGTTCCCGCCACCGTCCAATCCCACCGCCGCCTCGTCCGATACCGCATCCGCGCCCACACCGCAGACGGACTCCCCTGCACCTTCCCCCGCGAAGATGACTCCTGCCCCAACCGCGCATGGTTCGTCTACGATGGCCCACCGCCCTCCCGCGGCTCCATCCATCCCGGAAAAACCCCTCCCCTCACCTTCCCGCCCGATTTTCTCGCGACGCTTCCCGCCTACCACCTCCTCGCCCAAAGCGAGGATGTCGCCAAAAGCCAGTGGGACGCCGCGTTCCACCGCAAACGCTTCCAAGGAACCCTCGTCGTCAACGGCGTCGTCCACGACCACATCCTCTTCCACAATCGAGGCCAGGGGAGCGCCCACATTTCCGGTAAAAACAAGTGGGGACTCAAACTCAACCGCCACCAACCCCTCGCCGCAAAACGCAACGACGGTTCCCCCTACCGCGAACCCTGGGACAGCCTGAATCTCAACCCGGGACTCTCCACTCCCTACATCCCCATTCTCTGCGGCATTGGCGGCCTCGACGAAGCCCTCTCCTTCCGCGCCTACCAACTCGCAGGAACCCCCGCAGCCAACACCCACTGGATCCAATGGCGCGTCGTCTCCGAGCCATCCGAATCCGACCCAAACAACGCCTACGCAGGCGACCTGCGCGGCCTCTACCTCGCCGTGCAGGACATGGACGGGGACTGGCTCAAAGAACAGGGGCTCCCCGATGGGAACGTCTACTCCATCCAAAGCGGACGCAAACACCTCGCCCGCGGCGGCCCCGCCGACCCGTCCGATTGGAACGCGTTCCTCGAGGGAATCCGCCAAGACCACCCCGAGGAATGGTGGCGCGAGCACCTCAACCTTCCCGCCTACTTCGGCTTCCACGCGATGAACCGACTGCTCGCCAACGTCGACGTGCGCCCCGACGGAAACCACGGATACTATCGGCATCCCGAAGGACGCTGGTCCCCCATCCCGTGGGACCTCGACATGATGTTCGTTCCGCGCCACCACCAACCCGGTTTCATCGACGCACACCGCTGCCTCAACGTGCCCGCCATCCGCCGCGAATACACCAACCGCGCCAGGGAGATCCTCGATCTGTTCTGCTCCGATCCCTCGCCCGAGGGCGGCCAAATCGGACAACTTCTCCACGAACTTTCTGGCCGCCTGCAACCCCGCGGTTTCCCGCGCAACTGGACCGAACTCGACGCCGTCCACTGGAACTTCAACCCGCGCAAGAACGGTCACGGTCTGTTCTTTCGGCAAAATGCCACGGCAGAACACTTTGGTGGACGCTGGGAGCGCCGCATCGCCACCGCCGATTTCGCGGGTTTTTGCCGCTACCTCCTCGAGTTCACGACCGACTCCCGCCCGGAGAAGAACTATCAACCCAACGACGGCAATCCCCTTGGCTACGGTTTCGGATACCTCGCGCACGAGGCGCACGATCCAGAAATTCCAGACCGCCCAACCCTCTCTCCCTCCGGCGGCCGAAACGTGACGGCCTCCCACTTTAAATCGCCCTCGGGAACCGGATTCCGGGCCATCGAATGGCGTGCGGCCGAAATCGGCTTTTTCACCGATCCCTCGGACGGAATCCGGCGCGCCCGCTATGAACTCGAGCCAGGATGGTCGTTCCGCGAAACGAGCCCGAAGCGCCTGAGACTCGAGGTGCCGTCCACGCCATTCCAACCCGGTCGCACCTACCGCCTCCGCGCGCGCTTCGAAGACGATGCCGGACGCACCAGCCACTGGTCTAAACCGGTGCTCATCCGATAAACCCCTCGCCCCCGTGCACTCAGCGCCTCCCTGACGACTGCCACAATTTCCCCTCCAACACGTCGAGCGCGTTCTCCAAAAGATGCTGTTTGAAAGCGTGTGCAGTGGGGGAGAGCTGCTTCGCCATCGGGTGAACCAAGTGCCAGTTTGAGGCGATGGGAAATCCGTCCACGTGCAACACCCTGACCCCGTGCTCCTTCGCGTGTCCATGCAAGGCATGCACCGAGATCACCCCCAAACCCAGCCCTCCCGCAACCGCCTCCTTGATCGCCTCATTGCTCCCCAGCTCCAGACGCACCTGCGCCCGAAACCGTTTCTTCCGAAAAAACTGATCCACCGCCATCCGCGTCCCGGATCCCTCCTCCCGAAGAATGAAGCGCTGCCCCGCAAGGTCCCCAAGCCGCAGACTCGGTTGCCTTGTCAGCGCATCCCCCAAAGCCGCAACCACAACCAGGGGATTCTTCATGAAAATCTCATCCTTCAAATCCAGATGCGCAGGCGGCATCGACATGATGTAGAGGTCGTCCAAATTCTCCTCCAATCGCCGGACCACTCCGTCCCGATTGAGCACCTCCAACGAAACATCAATCTCCGGATGCCTCCGGCAAAACGTCCCGATGAGCCGCGGCACGAAATACTTCGCGGTGCTCACCACTGCCACCCGCAGTTTTCCTCGCTTCAGACCTTTCATCGCATCCATCCGCTGCTGAAAGACATCCCACTCTTGGGCCATCCGACGCACCGTCGCCGCCAGTTCGCGCCCCGCCTCGGTGAGATGCACCTTGCGTGAAATCACGTCGTAGAGCGGAAGTCCCACCGCATGGGTCACCTCACGCAACTGCATCGACGCCGTGGGCTGCGTCACGTGCATCGCTCGCGCTGCCGCGCTGACGCTCCCCGTATCAGCCAAAGCCAGAAAAAGCCGCATCTGCCGAAACGTAATATTCATAGACTTTTCTCGATACTTCTAGATTGAACAATCGATTATTCAAGATGCATTCCCGTTTGTAGGATCGCGCCCACAACCCGATCCTCATGCACACACTCCTCGACCCCGCGATCTTGTTCTTCGTCTTCGGCGTGCTCGCCGGCGCCCTGAAATCGAACCTCGAGATCCCCTCTCCCATCTCCAAATTTCTTTCCCTCTACCTCCTCATGGCCCTCGGCCTCAAAGGCGGGTTCGCCCTCGCCAAGTCCGGGTTCAGCACCGCTGTCCTCTTGAGCCTCGCCGCAGCCATTGCGATGGCCTTCCTGGTTCCAACACTCGGCTACCTCTTCCTGAGAAAACGCATCTCAAAATACGATGCCGCCGCCGTCGCGGCATCCTACGGATCGGTCAGCGCAGTCACCTTCGTGACCGCCATGCAGTTTCTCGAAAACAGCGGTCTCAAATTCGGCGGCCACATGGCGGTTGCCATGGTGGTGATGGAATCCCCCGCCATCATCATGGCGGTCCTACTCGCGAATTCCAT
Source organism: Verrucomicrobiota bacterium (assembly GCA_041159065.1). Lineage (GTDB taxonomy): Bacteria > Verrucomicrobiota > Verrucomicrobiia > Chthoniobacterales > Chthoniobacteraceae > Chth-196. Next base: position 3,463 of record JBEBAG010000053.1, read on the forward strand.
CCGCCACGCCGCCACTTCCAAAGCCGCACCGGGCGAACCCGTTAAAAACCTTCCGTTAAGCAAGATCCTTCACGAATCCTTCACCGACGGAGCCCACCTCCTCCTGCTCGGCGCCATGGCCATTGGCTTCCTAACCGGTGACACAGGCAAGGCCACGATGCAGCCCTTCTCGGGGGACCTCTTCAAGGGCATGCTCTCTTTCTTCCTGCTCGACATGGGCATGATGGTCGCTCGGAACTTCACACAGGCGAGGACTTCCTCCCCCATTCTGCTCGCCTACGCCGTCCTCGGTCCCGTGCTTCACGCAAGCCTCGCCCTGGGCCTGGCGGCTCTGTTGCACCTTCCCGTGGCCGACGCCGCACTGCTGATGATCCTCTCCGCAAGCGCCTCGTACATCGTCGTTCCCGCCGTCCTGCGGTACGCCATCCCCGAGGCAAATCCCTCCATCTACTTCGGCCTCTCCCTCGGAATCACCTTCCCTCTGAACATCCTCGCGGGCATCCCCGCCTACTCCTACGTCGCCCAAAAAGTCCTCAGCTAACCATCTATCCCACAATAACTAACATGAAACACACACCTGAGCCCACCATGCACTTCTCGCCCACCTCCACCCACCCGACCCTCCCGAAGGCATCCCCTCGGATCTCCCTCCTTGCTCTCACCATGGCCCTGTCCGCCCTCTCCCTGACGAGTTGCAAAACCCTGCCGACTATGACCATGCAAATCCAGGCGAGCACCACCCCCCAACAGGCCCTCCAGAAACTCAAAGCCGGCAATGCCCGCTTCGTCTCCGGAAACACCACGAAAAAAGATCTTCATCAGCAGGTGAAGGAAACCTCCAAAGGACAATTCCCCTTCGCCTCCGTCGTCAGTTGCATCGACTCACGCACCAGTACCGAACTCATCTTCGACCAAGGCCTGGGCGACGTCTTCAACGCCCGGATCGCCGGCAATATCGTCAACCCCGACATCCTCGGAAGCCTCGAGTTTGCCTCAAAAGCCGTCGGCTCAAAACTCATCGCCGTCATCGGCCATACCCGGTGCGGTGCCATGAACGGCGCCTGCGACCACGTCAAACTCGGCAACCTCACCGGCCTCATCGACAAAATTCAACCCGCGGTGGCGGCAGCCCCCTCGCTCCCCAACGAAGATCGCAGCTCGAAAAACCCCGCTTTCGTCGATCGGGTCGCCATGACCAACGTGCGGCTCACCATGGCAGCCATCCGGAGGCAGAGCCCGATCCTGCGCCAGATGGAGAAAGAGGGCCGGATCTTGATCGTCGGCGGCATGTACGATGTGGACACCGGCAAGGTGCACTTTTTGGACGAAGCGCCGTAGGCCCATCCACGGCTGATTCCCAGGACAGACCGCCAACCGCTCCACTTAAAACCGGCCCCGATGCGCCCCGCGGCAATCCCTTGGCACGCGGGCCATCGGGGCTCGGCTTCAGACGCAAGGTCTGCCCAAGGAGGGCCGCCCCAAAACCTGACCGCCCCGCGTCACACCAGCATCCGCCCCGTGGCCTCGTTCTGCACCGCACAAACCACCTCGATGTGCCCGCCCCCAGACGCCTCCAAGCGACGCTTCACCGTGCTCAGCGCCAACTCCGGCGTGTTGCAGTCCCCGCTCAGGTGCCCGAGCACCGCACGCCTCAGATTCCCCCCCACCATCCCCGCAAGCACCTCCGCCGCCGCCGCATTGGACAAGTGACCATGCCGCGAAAAGATCCGCTGTTTGACCGACCACGGCCGCTTCGTGTCCTCCTGCAACAGCTTTTCGTCGTGGTTGGTTTCAATCACCAGCGTGTGCACGGGACGCACCCGCTCCACCACGAGGCGCGTAGCGAATCCAAGATCCGTGAGAAAACCGACTCCCACCTCCCCGTGGCGGAGAACAAAACCGACCGGCTCCGCCGCATCGTGCGAAATCGGAAAACTCTGAACCCGAATCCCTCCGAGCTCAAACTCGGTCCCAGTCACAAAGCGCCTCCATACCACCCCCTCGCTCTCCCGCTGGAGGGCCTCCGCCGTGAGGGAATTCGCATAAACCGGAGTGCCATACCGCCGACTCCACACCCCGATTCCCCCCGCATGATCCGAATGCTCGTGGGTGAGCAAAATGCCATCAATCTGCTCGGGAGAAACCCCAAGCGCTCCCAGGCGCTGCCCGATCCGTCGCGCGCTCAGCCCCGCATCCACCAGCAGCCGCGTCGTGGGCGTTTCCACCAGGGAACAATTTCCAGAGCTGCCGCTCCCTAAAACGGTAAGGTGAAACATGGGCCAAAAATCAGGAGTGAACCTGCATTCAATCCTGCCCCCCCTCCCGAGAACAACCTCCATTCCCCCGCGCACGCCCCTCCCTTTTTCAACCCGGAGTGCGCAAGCCCGCGGGGATTGCGTTGGCAGCCGCCCCCGCATGGTGTAGGAGCCTTCCTGTCCCGAGCGCCGAGACCCAGTCCCGACCGCTCGGCCTTCCCGCCGGGGTGGCGAAATTGGCAGACGCACCAGACTTAGGATCTGGCGCCGCAAGGCATAGGGGTTCAAGTCCCCTCCCCGGCACTTTCTTCTCAGGCCTCGGAATCACCCCCCCTGGCCCGAGCTGCCGCGGGGCCGGGGCAGTCGCCGGTTCCAAACGCACTGGATGGCCGCGAAATCCCGCAGCAGCCGGTTCCATTCCTCCGCGGCCTCCGAGGGCAGCTCCGCCCAATCCTGCGCGCTCCAGTGGCGAACCTCCTCGATCGCCGCACGGACCGATTCGAAGAGCACGCGTCCGGCATCTTCCCGATCGGCCAGGGCGTGCAACACCGACTCCATGCCCCGCTCATACTCGGCAAGCAGCATCTCGACGCGCCGGATTTGCTCCTCCACAAACTCCTCCAAACGGCGCCCTTCCTCCCCTCCCTCCCCTGAGCCCTTCCAGCGCTCTTCCGAACACAAGTCCCCGTAGGCGCGGCGCTTTTCACGCAACGCCTCCAGCAATTCCAAGCCTTCCAGATAGTCGTTCAGCAAATCGGGGGCGGGTCTTTCCATTTCGCAACGTACACACTCCGCCCCACCCGGCTAGGGATTTGGAAAGCAGCGCTCGAAATAGTTAGCCCGTCGTGCGCAAACCGCTGGCAATCGCATTGATAGAGAGAAGCAGGTCAGGCAGCAACGCGTCCGCACCGCCGGAATCGCCCTGCGCCAAGGCTCCCCTCCATCGTCCCAACAACCCCACCTGCTGCTCGTGCAAAACCCGAAGCGCCTGGCTTCGCAGCTCCAGCGTTTTGAGCATCCGCGGCCGATGCTCGCCGATGGACCCTCCACGCCACTCCTCCAGCATCCGGTGCGTGCGCTCCCATTCCCCCAGCACCCGCTGCAAAAACCGCTCCCGAAGCCCCTCCTCCGAAACCAACCCCGCGTACAACCGCATCAGATCGGGATCCGCGCTCGCAAGCGAACTCTCCACGTTGGTCAGCACGTACCGCACAAACGGCCACTCCCGGAACCGCGTCGCCAGCAGCCGACGCTCCGCCTCCGAAAGCGCCTCCAACCCGCTTCCCACCCCGTACCAGCCGGGCACGTAAAACCGGGCCTGACTCCACGAAAACACCCACGGAATCGCCCGCAAATCCGCCAGACTCGGCTGCCCCGTCCGCCGCGACGGGCGCGACCCGATCCGGCTGTGCTCCAAAGCGTCAATCGGAGTCGCCTGCCGGTAGAAACTCAGGAATCCCTCCGCCTCCAACAACTCCCGGTACGCCCGGCGACTCGCCTCCGAGAGTTTCTCCATCAGAGGCGCAAATTCCGGGTCCTCCCGCTCCGAACGCCGGTGACGCACGCTGGTCGCCGTCACCCCCGCCAGGCACATCTCCAGATTGTAGGTGGCGGTGGCGGGATTGGCGAACTTCTGCGCAATCGTCTCCCCCTGCTCGGTCAGGCGCATCTGCCCACCCAGCGAGCCGTGAGGCAACGCCTCCAAAAAGCGGTGCGTGGGCCCCGCCCCACGGCTCACCGTGCCCCCCCGGCCATGGAAGAATCGGATCTCCACGCCAAACTCCCGCGCCACCTCCGCCAGGCTGCGCTGCGCCCGCTGCAGCGCCCATTGACTGGCCAGAATCCCCCCGTCCTTATTGCTATCGCTGTAGCCCACCATCACCTGCTGGAGCAGCTCCCCGGGCCGCCCGACCCGGCGCGCAAAAAACGCAAGGCTGTTGCGCGTCACCGGTTCGCTCAAAAACGCACGCAGCATCGCCGCCGACCCCTCCAGATCCTCAATCGTTTCAAACAAAGGAACCACCGGCAGCAAACACACAATGCCCTCCGGATAGGACCGCAACAGCCCGGCCTCCCGCGCCAGCAGGTACACCGCCAACAGGTCCGATAGACGCCGCGTCATGCTCACAATCAGCGCCCCGACCCCGTTCGCGCCATACCGCCCGATCTGATCCGCCAAAACCCGGTAACACCCCAGCACCGCATCCGCCTCCGCTCCCGCCGACGCGCTCGGATGCAAAAACGGACGCGGCGAACGCAATTCCTTCGCCAAAAAACGCAGCCGCTCCGACTCCGACCAGTCATCCCACGCATCCGCACTCAATCCCGCGGCCCCCAACAGTTGCGTCAGCGCCTTGGCGTGGAACACCGAATTCTGGCGGATGTCCAGCTGAGCCAAGTGAAACCCAAACACCTCCACCGCACGCCGCACCGGAGCCACATCGCGCTCCACCAAGCGCCCCGCCCCAACCTCCTCCAAGGACTGCCCCAAGGCATCCAAATCCCCCAAAAGCTCCGAAGAATACCGGTACAACCCCTCCTCATCCCGCAGCTGCGCCAGCGAACCGGGTTCCTGCTTCAGCGGCAAGCGCGCCACCATCAACTCCACAAAACGACGCCACGGTTCATCCTTGTGCGATACCTCCGGAACTCCCCCGCCCAAGGCCTTTTCCTGCCGGGCAATCCCCGCCGACAACCCCGCCGGCAACGCCTGCATCCACGCCGAAAGCGAAAGCTTCTCCCCCAACTCGCGCAACTGATCCTTCAACACAATCAAGGCATTGACCCGCAACCGCTCCAGGGTCTCCGCCGTCACCGCCGCCGTGACCCCGGGATGCCCGTCCCGATCGCCGCCCACCCACGTGCCAAACCGAATCCGCGGCATCCCTCCCCGGCGCCGCAACAACCCGGGCTCCAGCCCCGCGTCCATCCACGCTTGGCGAAGCCGCTCATCGAGAGCCGGGAGCACTTTTGGAAAAACCTCCCGCAAATAGTGCAGCACATTGCGCCGCTCATCGGTGAGTGTGGGCTTTTCCAACAGAATCTCCCCCGTCCGCCACAGCCGCTCCAAAGCCGCCTTCACCGCCTCGCGCAGCGTGCGCGATTCCACCGGGGAGAGTTCCCCGCTCGTGAAACGCCCGAGCAATGCGTACAGTACCCGGTGCTGATCAAGAACGGAAAGTCGCTTGGCCTCCGTAGGATGCGCAGTCAATACCGGCTCCACCCTCACCCCTCGCATCGCCTCCGCCAGCTCCTCCGCACCCACCCCCTCCGAGAGCAGCTTCGCCAAATGGCTCCCCCAAGTGCCCGGCTCCGCCCCCAAACCCTCCGTCCCCTCGCGCAGCTCACGCGTCTGCGCCGCCGCACTTTCCTCCACCATGTTCAGAAGCTGAAACGCCACCGAGTACGCCATTCCGAGATGCTGCGCATTCTTCACTCCACCCCCAGGCCGAGTACGCCAGGGAAGCCCCTCCGCAACCGCCTCTAACCCCATCTCGGAGAGCACCTCAGAAAAGCACTCCATCAGAAAACTCAGGTCGCGCTCCATGCGCGCAAACCCCAACTGTACGTAGTCCGGTCTCTCGTTTTTCATCGCCGGACACCGAGGGAACACCCAGACCGCCCATCGGAGGAAGCCGTAAATGCACGCCGCACTCGGATTCTCCCTCCCTCCCCCGAGTCGCTCACCCTCGCCGACGCCCCCTTCGACCCTGAACCATCCACAACTCCGGCGCCGCACGCCCCCGATTCACCGCCTGCAAACGCTGCACCTCCCACCATTCCCCAGCCAACGCCCCCATCCACTCCCGCACCTCCTCCGCCTCCCGCGCCCCCGCCTCGTGTCCCGGATAGGCCACCACCACCAAAAGCCCCTCCTCCGAAAGCCACTCCAGTGCCAACCCCAACGCCCGCAGCGTCGTATCCCACCGTGTCGTACACCGTTTTTC
>JBEBAG010000054.1:0-2737 GCA_041159065.1 Verrucomicrobiota bacterium
TTTCGAAACAGACATATCCCTAGTCCACTCCACGCCCTCCGAGGGGTCAAGACGGTGCGTCGGAGCGAGACCCTGGTCCCGAGCAAATGACGCCGGCGGCACGGGCGATGCCGGGTGGAAACGCCAAAGCGCCGTCCCCCCTTTCGGGAGACGGCGCTTTGAGATTGCGCGACGAGTTCCGAGACTTCCCGCGACCGTGCTGGAGGTAGTCCTTACTTCTTGGGCTTCGCGTCCTTGCCCTTGTTCAGTTCCGCGACGATCTCATTGGTGAAATCGAAGCTGTCCTTGGAGAAGATCAGCACACCCACGGCGTTGAGGCTCTGTCCCGATTTATCGAGAACGATGTCGTATCCGCCCGACTTCACCTTCACGTCGATCACCTTATTGATCTCCTCGAGAAGGGAATTCCGGGAACGCAAGGACTGCTCGTTGAGCTGTTTTTCGCGGGTTTGCTGGAACTCTTGGATTTCCCGCTGCAAGCCGCCGAGGGCCTGAAGCTTCTCATTCAGCGCTTTGGCTTTTTCCGCCTTCGCCTTCTCCGCCAGTTCCGGTTTTCCCGCTTCCTCGTTCAGTTTGCGGGCCTCTTCCTGCGCCTTGTTGAAGGTATCGAGACGTTCATCCAGCTCCTTCTTGGCCTGCATGCGGGCCTCGTTGATTTTGGCCTCGGCTTCCTTCGTCTTGTAGTAGCTGTCGAACACCGACTTCATGTCGATGGTTCCCACCTTGATGTCAGCCTGAGCGGAGGGAGTGAGTGCAACGGCGGAGACTGCGGCGGCAAGACCGCAGAAGATGCGATGGTATTTCATAACGATAGATCTGACAGATTTGACTGGGGGGGAGGGTTCAACGCACGCCCTGTCTCTGGGGTGCACCCCCCCCTTTCACACTATCGTGCCCATGCAATCAATCTCAACTCATGCCCTTGGGTTAAATTTGGGTGCGTCGGAATGACCCGCACACTCATCCCGTAAGATCCACTCTCCCGCGGCGAAATGGAGCCCGAGTACCCATAGGCCCCGCCTCCCAGTTTCTGAGTGAGCCTTAAATCCTGAGTGATCGGGTTCCGAATTGTCCCATTCAGCTCTTCTCCGTAATACGCCTGAACCGTCACATTCTCCGGAGCCAGCGATCCGAGGTGCACCGTGGCGCTGAGTTGGATCTCATCCCCCACGCGCAAACTTCCCCCGCCAAACGAGGAACGCACCTCCCGAACTTCCACCGAGGGCCAGTCCCGGCGGATCCCATCCTTCCACTGAGCCAGGGACACCGCCTTCTTTCCCCCTGCTTCCGAGAGCACGCTCAGCGCCTTGGCCGCCGGTTCATACAGGCGCTCCGTGTACTCGCGCACCATCCGATGCGTGTTGAACACCGGCGTGATCGAGCGGATCGACTCCCGCATCAACTGCAACCAGGCCAGCGGCAAACGTCCATCCGGCTTCGCATAGTAAAGAGGCACCACCTGCGTTTCCAAAATGTGGAACAGACTCGCCACATCCACCTCGTTCTGAAACTCCACCGATCCCTCCTCAATCTCGCGCCCGATCGCCCATCCCGACTTCTGGTTTTGGGCAAACGCCTCGCACCACCATCCATCCAGCACGGACAGATTGAGCCCTCCGTTCGGCGAAAGCTTCATGCCGCTGGTGCCGCTGGCCTCCAGAGGACGCAGCGGATTGTTCAGCCAAAGATCGACCCCTTGGTACATCCGGCGTCCCACGTACGTGTCGTAGTCCTCCAAAAAGACGATGCGATTTTCAAACTCAGGCATGCGCGTGAACTTGTACACCTCCTGGATGAAGCGCTTGCCGGGTTCGTCTTTGGGATGCGCCTTGCCCGCGAAGACGAACTGAACGGGCCGCTCTTGGTTGTCCATCAGACGCATCAAGCGCTCCGGATCGGAGAAGAGCAGGGTGGCCCGCTTGTACGTCGCAAACCGGCGAGCAAAACCGATGGTGAGTACCTCCGGATTGAGAAGGCGGCTGGCGGCACGCTGCTTCTCAGGGGACTCCCCGAGGCGCTGCCGCTGCAGACGCACCCGTTCGCGGACAAACTCAATGAGCCGCAACTTCAGCGCCTGATGCACCGACCAGATCGACTCGTCCGGGATGTCGTAGACTCCCCTCCAGAACTCGACCTCCGTCAGACGCTCTTCCCAGCCGGGCAGGTACCGGTCGTAGAGTTCCGCAAACTCCGGCGCCATCCACGTCCGCGTATGGACTCCATTGGTGATGCTCGTGATGGGGACCTCATGCTGGGGAACTCCCGCCCACACGTCCTTCCACAAGCCTTGCGAAACCCTTCCGTGCAACTCGCTCACCCCGTTGGCATGCCGGCTGGTGCGCAGCGCTAGGATAGTCATGGAAAAAGATTCCGCCGGGTCCTTCCGGGTCTGGCCGAAGCTCATGAGCGTATCAAAATCGATTCCCACCTTCGCCGGGTAGTCCCCAAAGTATTTCCGCATCAGCGGAAGCGGGAAGGCATCGTTCCCGGCAGGCACGGGGGTGTGCGTCGTGAAAATATTCCCGGAGGCCACGACCTGCAGCGCAGAGTAGAAATCCAGCTTCTGATCCTGCACCCTGCGCCGGATCAACTCGAGGGAGAGAAAGGCCGCGTGCCCCTCGTTCATGTGGTACACGGCAGGGGTGATGCCCATGGCGTTGAGCGCGTGCACGCCCCCCACCCCGAGGAGAATCTCCTGCCGGATGCGCATCTCCTCGTCGCCCCCATAAAGCTGGGC
>JBEBAG010000055.1:0-3317 GCA_041159065.1 Verrucomicrobiota bacterium
CGCTTCGGTCGGGAAGGCATTTGGATTTTGTTCCGCGGTTGCGGGAGGCGGCTTGGTTGGCGGACCACTTTCGTCCCAGCGCGATGATGGATCTTTCGGATGGGTTGGCGGCGGACGCGCCGCGGCTTGCGCGCGCCAGTGGCTGCGGGGTTCGGTTGGATTGGGAGTCTATTCCCTGCACGCCGGGGTGTTCGGTGGAGGAAGCTTTGGGGGATGGGGAGGATTTTGAGCTGCTCCTGGCGATGGAACCGGAGCGGGTTCCTGCGCTGTGCGCGGCTTGGGCGCAGGCCTTTCCCGAGCTTCCCCTGAGTGTGGTGGGCTCGCTGGTGGATGGCTCGGAGGCGGTGCCGGACTATGGAAAGGGATATGATCATTTCCAATAGTCCTGAGGAAACGGTGGAGATCGGCGCCCGGTTTGCGTCCCGGCTTCGTGCGGGGGACGTGGTGGCGCTGTGCGGCGATCTCGGGGCGGGGAAGACGCATTTTACAAAGGGGCTGGTTCGGGCCTGCGGGGGCGACCCCCAAGAGGTGAGCAGTCCCACCTTCACCTTGGTGCACGAGTATGCCGGGGCGCATCTTCCGGTGTTTCACTTTGACTGGTACCGGCTGGAGGAGGCGTCGGAGCTTCTCGAAATGGGCTGGCCGGATTTTTTGGAGGAATCGGGAGTACTGGTGGTGGAATGGGCGGAGAAATTCCCCGAGGCCCTTCCGGTGGGGACGCACTGGGTGCGTTTGAGCCTCCAATCCGAGGGGCAACGGAAGGTGGACATTCCTGCATGAGAACACTGGCGATTGATACCTCCACCCCTCGGGCCTCGCTGGCCTTGAATGTCGACGGTGCGCTGATTTGGAGCACGGAACTCTCCTGCGAGCGCACGCACTCCTCGGCTCTGTTTCCGGCCTTGGAGACGGCTCGGGACCAGGTGGGGCGTTTTGATCGGATCGTCGTCGGGCTGGGGCCCGGTTCCTATGCGGGAGTGCGGATTGCGATCGCCGCAGCGTTGGGGATGCGTGCGGCGTGGGAATGCGAGCTTTTGGGGGTTTCCAGCGTGTTGGGGGTAGCGGCTCCCGGTTCCAATTACTGCGGCATTGGGGATGCGCGTCGGGGCAGTTGGTACTTTACCGAGGTGCGGGATGGGCGGTGTGTGGTCGGGCCCATGCTGGCTGGGGGCGAGGAGGAGGTGGTCGCGCGGGTGCGGGATTGTGGGTTGCCGGTTTACGCGACGGAGGCGGTTTCGATTTCCGGGTTGGCGGTGGAGGTCCGTTTTCCGGAGGCCCGCTTTCTTTCGGAGATCGCCGAGAGTGGGCGGGAGGAGAGCCTCTTCCGGGGCGCGCTCGAGCCACTGTACCTGCGTGAGGCCTACATCACCCGGCCGAGAGAGGGAAACCGTGGGGCTGGCCGCTGAGGAAGACCGGTGCCCTGGGCCGGAAATTTCCCGACGCGAAATCCCATTCCAAGAAACGATCGGGTCGGAGGTCGTTTACTCCAGAGGCACTGAACTGGCGGAGTCGCGCGCATCTTGGGAAATTCCTGCAGGGGAGATGGGTGCGGTGGTTCTTGCGGGGTTTGGTGCGATTAGGTTCCCTTTTTACGATGAAGAGCTTTTTTTTGGCGGTGCTAGCGATCTTTGGCGGGGGCTGGATTGCCCGCGGTGCGGATACAACGCTGTTTGAGCAAAATTTTGAGTCCGTGGAGGCGGGAGCCCTTCCGAAAGAGTTCCTGCCGCTTGCCGGGGAATTCCATGTGATGGTGGAGGGTGGCAATCATTTGGTGGAGCTGCCCGGCAGCCCGCTGGACACGTACGGCGCACTTTTTGGTCCGAGTCATGGCGATTCGGGCGTAGTGGAGGGGCGGTTTCGGGGGACGAAGCAGGGACGTAAGTTTCCGACGTTTGGGATCAGCCTTCGGGGCGCTGGGGGGTATCGGTTGCAGGTGAGCCCGGGGAAGGGCCAGTTGGAGATTTACAAGGGGGATGAACCCTTGGTGGGAGTTCCATTTGCCTGGGAGTCTGGGAGTTGGACCTGGCTGAGGTTGTCGCTGCGCAAAGCGGCGCAGGGGAGCGGGTGGTTGGTGGAAGGGTGGGTATGGAAGGAGGGCGAGAAGCCCCCGCAGGAAGCCTCGGTGAAGCTGGAGTTGAGCGGAGATCCCGCGGCAGGCCGGGCGGCAATCTGGGGCAGCCCATATGCGGGCACGCCGATTTACTTTGATGATCTGAAGTGGGTGAGCCGTTGAGGAGGGGCACCCAAGGTGGCGTCTGCTTTGCTCTGGGCCTGCGTCCTGCTGAGGATGGTGTGAAACGACTGATTGAAAGACTCTATGAAAAAGACCGTGTTTTCTTTGCTGTGTATGGTGCCCGGGTTGATTCAGGCGGCGGACTGGCCGCAGTACCGCGGGGGCGCTGGAGATGGAGTGGCTACGGAGACGTTGAAGTGGCGTGAGGGGGGGCTGAGGAAGGTTTGGACGGTCCCGAGCGTGGGGGGATTCAGTTCGTTTTCTGTGGCGGGGGGACGTGCCTTCACCCTTGCTTTGAAGGAGATCGATGGGGCGAGCCAAGAAGTTCTCGTTGCGATGGATGCGGGCACCGGTCGGGAGTTGTGGAGTGCGGCTTTGAACGTGGCCAAGTACGACAAGGGGGGGGATGACGGCTACAAGGACAAGGAGGACGAAGCGAAGAGCAACGTGGGCGGGGACGGTCCTCGCTCGACGCCGACGGTGGTGGGCAACGTCGTGGTGGTGATGAGCTCCCAACTTGCGCTTCGGGGATTCGATGTGGCCACGGGCAAGGTCGTGTGGACTCGGGACATCAAGGCGGATCACGAGGGGCGCAATATCCAGTGGCAGAATGCCGCGTCTCCGATGCTGGAGGGCGGGCTTTTGTACGTGGCGGGGGGCGGTGCCGGGCAGTCGCTGATGGCGATTCAGCCCACGAGTGGGGAGGTGGTGTGGAAGGCTTTTGATGAAAAAATGACGCATGCGAGCCCGGTGGCGGCGACCATTTTGGGGCAGCGGCAGGTGATCTTCTTTGTGCAGTCCGGCTTGATTTCGGTGGAGCCGAAGACGGGGAAGGAAGTGTGGCGTTACGCGTTCCCTTACAAGGTGTCTACGGCAGCATCTCCGGTGGTGGGGGGGGATATCGTGTACTGCTCGGCAGGGTACGGCGTGGGCGCGGGAGCTGTTCGAATCACGAGGGAGGGAGAGGCATGGAAGGCGTCCGAAATTTATCGGGCCCCGGGCAACAATCCTCTGGCGAACCATTGGAGCACCCCGGTGGTGAAGGACGGTTACCTGTACGGGATGTTCCAGTTCAAGGAGTACG
>JBEBAG010000056.1:0-16726 GCA_041159065.1 Verrucomicrobiota bacterium
GAGAGGAGTCCGGCGAGGCCGAGGGAACCGAAGCCCATGCCGCAGCGTTCGAGGAAGGCCCTGCGGGAAACGGGAGGGAGCGCGGCGGCTTGCGACGGGGAAAGGCTCATGGGTTTCGGAAAGTGCGGGGTTTTCCAGAAAAGAATTTCGGATAGGAACGACAAAGAGTAACCGCGGCCGAGGGGGAGGTCTTAGGGCTGGGGCCGGGGGATTTTGGGGGATGGCCACCGGTTTAGACGGGGGGTGGGGAGGGGAAAGCTGGGAGGGAAGAAAAAAAGGAGTTTGGAGTGAAAAAAGGGTTGGCAAACGGTCGTCATGCCGTATGTTCCGCCGCCTACTAGTTCGATTTTTTATGGCGAAAACCTGTTGGATTGAGAGAGAAAAGCGCAAGGCAGCCACGGTTGCAAAGTATGCGGAACTGCGTGAGAAGATGAGAAAAGAGGGTGACTACATTGGTCTTTCTCTGCTGCCTCGGGACGCCAGCCCGACGCGTCTTTCGCGCCGTTGCCAGTACACGGGGCGGAAGCGGGGTTTCATTGGGCGCTTCAAGCTCTCGCGTATTTCCTTCCGCGAGATGGCCTCCAACGGGTTGATCCCCGGGGTGACCAAGGCGAGTTGGTAATCGCTTCAGTTTCAGATTTCGAGTTTCCGAGTCGCGGGAAGCCCCTGCGACTCGGTTCTTTTTTTGCCCTTTTTGAATCAGGTTATGGTGCCCGAAGCAGGTAGCGAAGCCACCGCATTTCCGACCTTGTTCGAGGTTGTATTGGTCGGCGCTCTGGTGGCCCTGAACGGATTTTTCGTGGCCTCGGAGTTCGCGATTGTGAAGGTGCGTTCCTCTCAGCTGGAGGCCTTGGAGGCTTCGGGGGGCAAGAATGTGCGGAGCGCGCTTTTGGTGACGGAGAATTTGGACGCCTACCTTTCTGCGACCCAGCTGGGAATTACGCTGGCGTCGCTGGCGCTCGGGTGGGTGGGCGAGCCGGTGGTGGCGCATTTGATTGATCCGCTCCTTTCGGCGAGTGGATGGTTGTCGGAGGGGGTGCGGCGGATGGTCAGCGTGGGGGTGGCGTTTGGGTTGATCACGTTTATGCACATCGTGCTGGGCGAACTGGTCCCGAAGACTCTGGCCATCACGAAGCCGGTGGAGACCACTCTGCGAGTGAGCGGTGCGCTTGCATTTTTCTACCAGGGGTTTCGTCCGGCGATTTGGTTTTTGAACCGATCCGCGGCTTTCTTTCTAGAGAAAGTGTTGCGGATGAAGGCGGTGGGCGAACACGAGATGGCCCATTCTGAGGAGGAGTTGCGGGTGATTCTGACCGAGAGCGAGGAGGCTCGGCAGGTGACTCCGATTGGGAAGGAGATCCTGATCAATGCCCTGGATATGCGCAAACGGGTGGTCCGGGACATTACCACTCCGCGGCAGGAGGTGATCTTTCTCAACACCGAGGACAGTTTTGAGGAGAACCTGCGGCGAGCGATTGATTCGCGGCATACGCGTTTTCCGATCTGCGAGGGGCATTTGGATCACGCGGTGGGGGTGATTCACATCAAGGATCTGCTTTCACAGATGCGGGCTCCGCATCCGGACTTGATGAAAGTGCGTCGGGATCTGTTGCCGGTGCCCGAGATGATGCCTCTCGAGCGGTTGCTGTCCTTTTTTCTGGCGAAGCACGCGCACATTGCGCTGGTGGTGGATGAGTACGGTGGGACGGTTGGGGTGGTGACCCTGGACAATGTGCTGGCGGAGTTGGTGGGGGATATTCAGGACGAGTTCGACACCGAGGTGAAGGAGTACAAGCGGGTGAATGCGGACGAGTTTGTGGTGGATGGCGGGATGGCTTTGTATGAGTTGAACGAGTTGGCCGAGTTGACCTTGGAGAGTGAGGACGTGAGCACGGTGGGGGGGTATGTCACCCATCTCACCGGGCATATTCCCACGGTGGGCGAGAAGGTTCTGATCGGAGACTGGGAGGTGCGGGTCCAGGGCTCGGATGGACGCCGGGTCAAGGAGCTGCATTTCCGCCGGTTGCGAGAAGAGGGGGAGCCCGGGGAGGAGGTCCCGGTGGCGGAGGGCGTTTCGGAGAGCGCTGAAGAATCGGAGCGCGGGCAAAGGGACCCGCGCGCCTGAGGCGAGGCTGGGCGGGATCAGGCGGCACCGCAGAGGGTGAGCCAGTGGGGATTTGCCTCCGCGTGGAGGGCGATCTGTTCGAGAAGGGCGAGCGGGGGGGTGGCTGGGATCCAGTTCCACTCGGTTCGGGCCAGGGAGGGGTCTAGGACGATCCAAGGGACATCGAAAGGGCGGCTTTCCGGAGAGGGATCCACGGAGTGGGTGCCGAGGCGTTCCTCGCACCATTGGCTGAGCTGGCGCAAGGAGATGGCGCTCTCAATGGAACCGCTCAGGTTCAGGATACGGCTTTTTTCCGGGGCGAGCCCGGCGTCGAATTGACGCAGCAGGAGGGGGGTGAGGTCCTCGGGGTTGAGGCAGTCGCGGACCTGCCAGCCTTGGCCGCCGAAGCCGATGTATTTGAGCGGCATGCGTCTTTCCCAGCGGTGGATCCAGTAGGAAAAGATGCCTTGGTCCGCCTTTCCGAACTGACCAGGACCGGCGAGGACGCCACACCGGTTAATCCATACGGGAAATTCGAAGGAGGTACCGTACTCGAGGGCGAGCATTTCCGAGCAGCGCTTGGAGGTGCCGTAGAGCGAGAGGGGGGGATCCTGGGGAAAGGTTTCGGGAATGCCCGAGGAGAAGTCGGGGGAGTGCCCCGGGGCGGGGCGGAAGGCGTCCTGGTGGAGTTCGAGAGGGATTTGCTGGAGGGCTTGGAGGCCGTAGACGCGGCTGGTGGAGAGGAGGGTGAAGGGGATGCGCTGTTTGCGGCAGAGCTCCAGCATGGGGATGGTGCTGGTGAGGTTGGTTTCTAGGAGGTCGGCCGGGGCCGAATCCGGAAGGACTCCGGCGAGGACGGAGGGGTTGGCCGCGGCATCCAGCAGCCAGTCGACCCGAGGCATCTCCCGGAGGGTTTGGGGGGAACGGAGGTCTGCGACCTGGATTTTGCAGCCCAGGGAGCGGAGGGGCTCGAGATTTGTTTCGGAACCGGGCCTGGAGAGGTTGTCGATGCCGAGGATTTCGAGATTTTCGCGGTGCTCGAGCAGGGATCTGGCGAGGGCATTGCCCGCGAAACCGCAGATACCGGTGAGGAGGAGTTTCATGGGAAGGGAAGGCCGCGGCCCGAGGGGAGGCGGGAGGAGGATGGTGACGGAGTCGCGTTTAGGGGGTCGGGGTCGCCGGGGGCTCTTCGTAGGGTTTGCCTTCGAGGTAGAGTTGGAGGCGCTGCTGGAGGGGAGCGGCGCTGTCGGACGTGCCTCCGACGAGGGCGATGGCCTTTTTGGCGGAGTCCGCCGCCTCGGAGAACTGGCCGAGGCGGGCAAAAGCCGCGCCGAGGGCGTCGTAGAAGGCGGGTTCCCGGCCTCCGGTGAGTTCGATGCCCCGCTTGGCGAGGTCGCGCGCTTCGAAGGGGCGCCGCAGGGTGCCCTCGGGGCGCGTGGCTAACAGCCAGGAGAGGCGGAGCAGGGGCTGGAGTTCGTCGCCTTTTTTCTGAATGAGCAGACGGAGGACTTGGATGGATTCCTCGATGTTGCCCACCCTGGAAAGCAGGTCGGCAAGGTTGCGGTAGGCATCGAAATAGTTGGGGTCGAGAGCGATGGCTTTTTTGTAAAGCTCCACCGCCTCGGGAGCGCGGCCCTTTTGGTTGAGGGCGCTGCCCATGTTGTGCAGGGCTCGGGGATTTGCGGGGGAGAGCCCGAGGGAGCGTTGATAGGAGGTGATGGCGGCGTCCAGATTGTTGAGGCGGAAGAAATTATTCCCGAGAAGGTAGAGGGGTTCCGCCGCTTTGGGAGCCTTGGCGATGACGCGCTCGAGCACCTCGTTGGCTGCGCGCAGGTTTTCCTCGCCTCCGAGGGCATCGCTCAGGACGAGGGCCATTTGCATGGCCGCGTCGAGATCTTCCGGGGCAAGCCGCATGGCCTCACGCAGCGAGGCCAGGGCCTCCTGGGGACGGCGTTGTTGGAGAAGCGCGCTGGCAAGGTTGCGGTGCATGAGGGGCCATTTCGGGTGCTCCTGAACGGCCCTTTGCTGCAGTTCCGTGGCTTCCGCGAAGATGCTTTGAACGAGCACCTCGGGTTTCGAGGCGGGGTCAATCTGGCCCTGTGCAGCGGCGGTCTCGGTGCGTGCACCCTTCTGGCGCAGGATGATGCTCAGGTTGTTCAGGGATCCGACCAGACGCGGGTTCAGGCGGAT
Organism: Verrucomicrobiota bacterium; assembly: GCA_041159065.1. Classification (GTDB taxonomy): domain Bacteria; phylum Verrucomicrobiota; class Verrucomicrobiia; order Chthoniobacterales; family Chthoniobacteraceae; genus Chth-196. Next base: position 4,295 of record JBEBAG010000056.1, read on the forward strand.
GGCCTCGCGATAGAGCTTCTCCGCCTCGTCCTGATTGCCTTCGCCCTGCAGGGTGGTGGCCAGCTTTTCCATGCCGTAATCGTTGTTCCGGGTGACCGCGACCGCATGGGTCCAGAGGGACTTGTCGTCCTTCCAGTGGGAGGTTTGTTCGTAGGCGGCTGCGCCCAGCGTGAAGATCAGGCCTAGGGTGAAGACCACGACCGCAGGCAGGGGCACTTTCCAAGGGCCCTCGGGTTGGGGACGGATCCATGAATAGACGGCCCAGATGAGGGCCACGGAGAGGCCGATTTGGGTGAGATAGGTGTAGCGATCGGCCCGGATTTGAATGCCCCCGGGGACGATTCCGATCACCGGCAGCAGGGTTCCCAAGAACCAGAGCCAACCCACCAAGAAATACGGGTAACGTTTGCGGGTGAACCAGGCCAAGAGCGTGAGCGCGACTAAAAGCAGGACGCTCAGCACCACTTTGAACGCTTCGGGGCCCGTGACGACGAAGGGATAATGGGCGGCGAGGTTGAGGGGATAGAAGAACTGGACCAGGTACTCCATGCAAGAGACGGGCACATAGGCCAGGCGCGGCAGCAGAGGGAGAATGGGGATGGGACGGAAGGGTTCGCCGACCGCGATGACGGCGCCCACGGCGGAGGCGAGCGCCATGAGAATGAGGGGGAGTTTTTCCGTGATGAGCGGGAACAGTTGGGCGCCGAGCGCGCGCCATTCCTCACCGGTGGCGGGCACCTTGTCCCAGTTGACCCGGTTGAGCGGCCAGAAGTCGAGGAGCAGAAAGACGAAGGGGAGGGTGACGAGCATCGGTTTGGAGAGCAACCCGAGCGCGAAGAGCCCGCAGACGATTCCGTAGCGGACGCCCAATTGGGCGAAGAGGAGGCCCATTCCGAGGAGGAAACAGATGGCGAAGAGGAGCGGGTGCGGGGTGAAGCCCCGCTGCATGGCGATGGTGAGTCCGAGGCCGGCGAGAAAGCAGAGGCACACGCCCAGGTAACTGCCCTTCTGAATGGGGCGTTTGACGTAGTGCGCGTAGGCCCAAAGGGTTGCCATCAGAAATACGCCGCTGAGCACGTCCTTGCGCTCGGTGACCCAGGCCACGGATTCCGCGCGCAGGGGGTGGATCGCGAAAATCGCCGCCGCAATCGCGCTCCGCCAAACCGAACCGGTCAGCGAGCGCAGGGCAAACAGAAGCAGCACGGAAGCGATGGCCTGAAGCAGGACGTTGTGAATGTGGAAGAAGGCAGCGGATTTCTTCGCGATTTCCGGGTTGCTGGAGCCCAGTCCGCCCATTTCCGAGTCAAACATGAATGACATCGAGGTGAGGGGGTGCCATTGCCCCACATGACTGTGCATCCAGGCCCATTGGACGCTTTTCCAGTTGAGGCCGGAGATCACGGCGGGGACTTCCTGGATGTACTGGTTGTCGTCGAAGTTTAGGAAACCGAAGCGGGAGCTCTGGAGGAAAACCCCGAGCACGAGGGCGAACAGCGCGAGTGCGAGCGGGAAAAGAAAGGCGTCCTTGTTTTGCGTGCCGGTGCGGGGCGCGAAGCTCGGAAGCATTCCGGGGGATCCGGCGCTCGGGGTCGCCTTGGGGCCTCCCTTTTTCTTGGAATTTCCAGACTGCTCTACGGGTGAAGATTGCATGGGATGGGTGAGTGGCACCGGGTCGGCGCAAAAGGGAAGAATCGCAAAGAATGGGGGCGCATCAAGGAAGTCCTCCTCAGGAAAAAAGGCGCGGTCGGCGGAGCGTTGGCATCCGCAGTTTTCCCTCTTGGATGGGCTGGGGGATGGAGGCGTGCATGGAACCTCCAGCGACGTTGGGGAACTTTCTGGGTCAGGACGGGGGCAACGGACGGCGAGGACGTTGGAGCAGGAGAACCAATCCGATGCTCACGAGGGAGGAGAGCGGCATGAGGATGGCCGCGAGCAGGGGGTGCATTTTCCCGGCCAGCGAGAGCGCGACGGCGCTCACGTTGTAGAGGGTGGTGAAGGCGAGCACTGCGCGGGTGACGCGCTCCTTGGCGCGTGCGGTTTCGAGCAGGAGTCGCACGCCGCGAAGGCCGCGTCCCAGGTAGAAGAAATCGGCCTTGTGCTCGAGCAGGCCCCGGTCGACGGCCGGGGTGCCGCAACACAGGCTTGCCTCGAAGGCGAGCGAGTCGTTGGCCCCATCGCCGACCATCAGGGTGTCGGTCTGCGCGTGATGCGCGGTGAGCCATTGTGCCTTTTGCAGGGGGGAAAGCCCGCTGAGGGCCGCGTGCGCGGGGAGTGCAAGTCGTGTGGCGATCTGGGGGACCCGATCGGAGGGGTCGCCGCTGAGGATCTGGATCCGGAGGCCTTGGCGTTGAAGCGCGTCAATTTCGCGGGGGGCGTCCTCGCGGAGGGACTCCTCAAAGCGGAAGGCGGCAAGGAGCTCTCCGTTACGGGAGAAAACCGTGGAATGCGTGGAATCTGGGGGGACTGGGTGGCCGAGGAGGGCCCAGTCTGGGCGGCCGATCCGCCAGAGTTCCCCGGTGGAGGGGTCTTCGAGTGCGATGCCTTGGCCCGGGGTCTCCCGGGGTTGGGGAAGGGGGGGGGAGGCGGGGTGGGTGGGGGGCGGGAGGTGTTCGCGCAGGCTGGTGGCGGGGGGGTGCAGGGAGCGGGAGAGGAGGTGGGCGAGGATTGAGCGCGTGTCCGGGGAAAGGGAGCGAAGGGCCTCCGGGTTGGCGAGGGGCGGGGTGTCGGTGGTGAGGGTGCCGGTTTTGTCAAAAGCAATGCGTCGGAGGGCCCGGAGTCTGGACCAGAGACTGGCGTTGCGAACAAAGACGCCGTGATGACGGAGGTGGGCGGTGGCCAGTTCGGTGGCGAGAGGCAGGGCGACGCCGCTGGCGCAGGGGCAGGAGACCACGAGGACGGAAAGGAGGACTTGCAGCGCGGAGTCCAAGGGGGCGCCGTGGAGTTTCCATGCGAGGAAGCCGATCAGGGCGAGGGAAATGACGCTGACGAGGTAGACCAAAATGAACCGCTCGGAGCGGGGATCCCGGTCCGGGGAGGCCTGGGGGAGGTGGAGGAGTTGGCAGAGAAGCGAGTCTTTCCAGGATTCCTCGGCTCGGAGTGGGAGGGGGCCCGGGCCGAGGTTGAGGGCGCCGGAGGGGAGGAGGCAGCCGGCGTGGACGACCTTGGCATCGGGTTCGCCGTTGATCCACTCCATGGCGAGGTTGGCGGACCCCTCGAGGAGCAGGGAGCGAACGGGGACGGCGTGTCCCTGGGGAAGGGAGTAGGTTTGGTGGGCGTCGGGCTGGAGAACGGCAAGGGGGGTTTGGAGCAGGCGCTTGCGATTCTGGTCGATGGCGGTCTGGCGGATCCACCGTCCGAGCAGCATGAGGAAGGTGAACATGGAGACGAAGTCGAAGTAGATGGCGCTGCGCTGGTGGTGGAGCCACGCGTAGAGGGATCCGGCATAGGCAGCGAGCAGGCCGAGGGAAATGGGGAGATCCACATGGAGCACCCCCATCCGCAGGGCGCCCCAAGCTCTTTGGATGAAGAGGGTGGCCCCTGTCAGCAGGGAGAGGGACCCGCACAGGAAGGAGATCTTGGCAAAGAGCGGGGCGTAGGGATCGCTCTCGGGGAGGCCTCCGTAAAACGGCACGGAGAAGAGCATGGCGTTCATGGCCAGCGCGGCGCAGACGCCCAAACGGAGCACGAGCGAGCGGTTGGGGGAGGCTGGGGTGGAGGCGGAGACGGGGCCGAGCAGGTAACCCAGGTTTTGGAGGGCGGACGCAAAGTGAACCGAGTCGAAGACCTCGGGGATTACCGTGAGGTGGGCGGTGGCTGCGAGGGGGTCGACGCGAATGGAGAGGGCGCCGGGTTGAGCGAGGAATTGTTTTTCGATGAGCCAGACGCACGCGAGGCAGGAGAGGCCTTGGATTTCGAGTCGCACGGAGCCTTTCGAGGCGAGGAGGAGGGGGGGCAACCAATCGAAGTTGCGGCGTTGAAAGACGCGCGAGGAGACGGGCGGCAGGGGGGCGTCGCGGATTTGGTAGAAGCGTTCGAGCCCCTGGGCGTGGATGAGCTCAAAAACGAACCGGCAGCCATTGCAGCAGAAGACGTGCGGATGCGCTGCGGCGTCCTCCGTCTCGGGGTGCGGAATGGGCGATTCCGGAACGGGAGACTGGCAGTGGGCGCAAAGGGGGGAGGCGGAGGGAGCGGGGAGGGATCCCGTGGGGCGGGATGCGGCGGGCTGGGGGCTAGAGAGCGCAACAGCCATGGGGCGAGGGGGAGAAGACTCTCCATGCCAGCAGCGCGGTGGCGGCCCAGAGCAGGGCGCGTTGGAGCAGAAGCCCCTGGCGGGGAGCGAGTCGGTTTTGGAGGAGGAACAGCCCGTTTTGCGCGAGAGCATACAGGGGGATGGTTCCGAGCGAGAAGCAGAGCAGCAGAAGGGCGCCCTCGCGCGCGGAGGCGCTGGCGCCGGCGGTGGCGAACAGAAGCCAGAGGGGGCCGCAGGGGAGCAGCGGGGAGAGGACTCCCAGATTGCGCTGGAGCTTGAGGCGCAGGAGCGCGCGGCTGAGCGCCGCGGGAACGGGGAGGCGCCGCTCCCAACCCGAGGCCATCAACAGGAGGGCCCCCAGGAGGATCCAGGGGGCGAAGGGGAGCGGAGTGGACGTGGGACGAGGGAGCATCCACGCGCCGAGGAGGCCGAAGAGTCCTCCCAAGGTCGTGTAGGAGAGGACCCGACCGGCATGGTAGGCGAGAGGGGGCGTTCGAAAGGCGCAGGCGAGCGGCCCGCACATGACCGAGCAGTGGAGGCTGGTGCCCAACCCGGAAAGAAGCGCGGCGAGTGCGGTGTCAGCGTGCATGGGCGGGAGGGGCGGGAGGGGCGGGAGGGGCGGGGAGGGGCACCGATTGGGGGGCGTGTGTTTGGCAGAGGTGCACGGTGAATCCGGTGGCGAGGAGCAGGACCCCCCACGCCACGACGATCCAGATCCAGGGACGGTTTTTCATGCGCGGCGTGAAAGCGGGTTGGTTTAGAGGGGGTCGGGCCCGAGGAGTGCGAGGGGTTTGCGGGCGATGGGTTTTCCGTCGGCGTCCGTGATGACGAGTTGAAGGGGCGCATGGGGTTTCCAGTCACGGCGGGGCAGGGTGACTACCAAGGGGCTGAGCGCCTCGTCCCAGCGGTTGATGGTTTCCTCAAGGGCGCCTTGGATCGCGAGGCCCTCGGGAGCGGGGCCTTCGATGTGCCAGCGCAACTGGGCGGGGACGGAGCGTTTGTTGATGATCCGAAGCAGGAACTGGTTGCGAAGCGTGTCCCCCTCCAGGAAGTAAGGCGGACCGGGGATGCGGGTGAGGCTCACCGCCGCGGGACGCAAGGTGGAGAGTCCGAGTCCGAAGGCGGTGGAACCCAGAAGGATCAGCGCGGAGTAAAGGACGATGCGGGGGCGCCAGAATTTTTTGGGCAGGCCGCGCAGTCCCGCGAGGGAATCGTAGCGGATAAGTCCTTTGGGGCGGTCCAGTTTTTCCATGACGCCGTTGCAGGCATCCAGACAGGCGGCGCAGCCGATGCACTCGAGTTGGAGACCCTGCCGGATGTCGATCCCTGTGGGGCAGACCTGGACGCATTTAAGGCAGTCGATGCAATCTCCGCGGGTTTCGTGGGATGGGGAGGAGCGCACGGGGGAGCGGGGTTCACCCCGCCGGGAATCGTAGCCGATCACGAGCGAATGTTCGTCGGTGAGCACGCTTTGAAGGCGGCCGTAGGGACACAGCACAATGCAGAACTGCTCCCGGAACCATGCGAAGTTGAACCAGAGCAGCAGGGTGAGGGCGCTCACCAACAAGAAGGCGCGGAAATGCGCACTGGGAGAGTGGCGCATCATGTCTCCGAGGCTGGGAAGGGATACAAAGTAAGCTAGGACTCCGTGGGCGAGCACAAGGGCGAGACCGCCCATGGCGGCGTGTTTGAGGAGGCGGCGCAGGATTTTACCGGCCCCCCAGGGCTCGGTATCAAAGCGTTTGCGTTCCGGGCCGTTGCCCTCGAGCCAGCGTTCAATGCGACGGACGAGGTCCAGAAAGACGGTGAGCGGACAGGCCCAACCGCACCAGATGCGTCCCCAGAGGGCGGTGATGGCGAAGAGGGTGAATCCCAATCCGGTGATGATAAAAAAGGCGAGCCAGAGGTCCTGCGGGAGGAAGGTCAGTCCGAAGAGATGGAAGCGCTGGGAGGCGACATCCAGAAACACGGCAGGGGCGCCGCCGATGGGGATCCACGGAAGGGAAAGGAAGAGGCCGACCAGCAGCAAGCCGACCAGGGTGCGGGCGGTGAGAAAGGGGCCGGGTGAGACGGAGGGGTAGAGGGTGGTGCGTTTGCCGGTGGTTCCGAAGGTGGTGACCGAGTCCAGGGAGGGCCGGATGCGTCCCTGCGGGGAACGGGATGCGGAGGCGGGAGAGCGTGCGGGGGTCTTTTTAGGGCAGGCTCCGGAGCAGGTTCCCGAACAGGAGCGCGTGGGGGGCGAGGACTCGTGGGCGGAGGACGCGGGGTCGCACATGGAAAAAGCGCGGGAGCGGGTCAGCGGTTGGGGGCCGGGGCCGGGGCCGGGGCTCCCGGGGTGGGCGGCTGCACGAGGGTCACGGGCTCGCCTTCGGTGTGGAAGGAGAGGAGGTAGGCGGTGACTTCGGAGATTTTCTGGCGTCCCAGTACGGGGCCCCAGGTGGGCATGCCGCGGGCGCCCACGCCTTCGGTGATGACGCGCAGGATGGTCATGGGCTCGGCTCCATGGATCCAGAGTTGATCCTTCAGGTTGGGACCAATGGCCCCCGCCAGATCGGGGAGGTGACAAGGCGCGCAGGAGGCGAGGTAGACGGCTTTTCCGGATTCGAGAACCTTGGGGTCACGGCTCATTCCCCAGAGGATGGCGTTGCTGAGTTGGCCGGATTTTTTGGCTGCCTCCTGGGCGGCGAGCTCCATTTGGCGGGAGAGCGCCTGGCCGGGGGAGACTTCCGGACCGTAGACGTGGAGTGCGGCCCAGTAGACAAAGGCGAAGGCGATGCTGAGGTAGAGGATGGTGAGCCACCAGTTGGGCATGGGTTTGTCAAATTCCTGAATGCCGTCGAACTGGTGGGGGCGCAGAAGTGCGGATTCTTCGGAGGAAGGGGGGAGCGGGAGAGGGGAGTCTGGAGAATGGTTCGGCGGACGCTCATTCATGGGATTAGTCGGCGGAGGCTGGCGCGGAGGCGGGGGGGAGGGGAGCGGGGTGGGGCGTTTCGTCCAGGGGGAGCCGCTCCAGATGGCGCAGGGTTTCACTGGGAAGCCGAAACGCTCGGAACACGCTGAAGCAGAAGGTGAAGGCGAAAAGGGCCCATGCGGACAGCGCGGCGATGCGCTGCCAATCTTCGAGGAGGATTCGGCGGAACATGACGGGTGGCGGCTAGGGGTTGAGCGGGGCGGCTGCGGTGGGGGCGGGAGGGCTGGGGGGATGGGCCTCGGTTTTGCCGACGCGTTGCAGGTAGGCGATGAGGGCGATGATTTCGCGGTCCGGCGCGATCGGGGCCCCGGTGGCGGTGAGGTCCGCTGCGATGGCGGAGGCCTCGGCGCGGGCTTCCTGCAGGATGGCGTCTTCCGAGAGGGGAGGATACGGCACGCCGAGGGTGCGTTGGACTTGGATGCGCTTGGGAAGCACAGAGAGGTCGCAGGGGTTCGTAAAGAGCCAGGGGTAGGCGGGCATGGTGGACCCGGGAGAGATCTGGCGCGGGTCCCGCATGTGGTGGAAGTGCCAGGAGTTGGGGTATTTCTTCCCGATGCGAGCGAGGTCGGGTCCGGTGCGTTTGGAGCCCCACTGGAAGGGGTGGTCATAGAGGCTTTCCCCGATTTTGGAGTAGGGGCCGTAGCGGAGGACATCCCCGGCGAGGGTGCGGATCATCTGGGAATGGCAGTTGTAACAGCCCTCTTTGACGTAGAGGTCGCGACCCAGGAGTTGGAGGGGCGAGTAGGGCTCGGTGAGGACGCCCTCGGCATACTGGTGTTTGTCCAGAAAGAGGGTCGGGAGGATTTGGATGACGCCCCCGATCAGAATGGCGACGGTGGTCAACGCGGAGAAAGGCAGGGCACTGGCCAGAAGGCGGTCGTACCACTGGCTCCAGCGGGCCCCGGTGAATTCCTTGTGGAGGAGGCCGCCGAGTAGGAAGGCGACCATGGTCCAGAGGCACATCCCGCCGGCAAACCCCTTGAGGGCGCCCCAGCCGATGGCGCTCAGGAGGAAACCGAGGGAGTAGAGCACGGGCGCGTTGAGAAAGCCGTTGCGCAGTCCGAGCGGGAGGAGGTCGGGATGCTCCGCGGCGGGGTGAACGGGCAGGTCGAGGTAGTTTTCACGGGGACTGGCACCGCGCAGGGAGCGCAGGAGGTTCCAGCCCATGAGGACGAATCCGGCCAGGTAGAGCGCGCCGCCCAGTGCGCGCAGGTGCATCAGCCAGCGGGTGGAGGTGACAGCGTCCAGAAAGTTGGGGTAGGCGAGGACGGAACCGGCTTCGCGGGTGGCGGAGAGCATGAGGCCCTGGGTGATTCCCGAGACCCACATGGCGGCGACGTAGAGGAGGATGCCGGTCATTCCGAGCCAGAAATGCATCTGGGCAAGGCTCTTGGAGTGGAGTTCCCGGTTCCAGAGCCGGGGCACGAGCCAGTAGATCATGCCCGCCGCCATGAAGCCGTTCCAACCCAGGGCTCCGGAATGGACGTGTCCGATGGTCCAGTCGGTGTAGTGCGAGAGGGCGTTGACGGATTTGATGGAGAGGAGCGGCCCCTCGAAGGTGGCCATGCCGTAGAAGGTGACTCCCGCGGCGAAGAATTGCAGAACGGGCTCGGTGCGGACCTTGTTCCATGCTCCGCGCAGGGTGAGGAGTCCGTTGAGCATGCCGCCCCAGGAGGGGGCCCAGAGCATGAGGGAGAAGACCATGCCGAGGGACTGGAGCCAGGGGGGCAGGGCGGTGTTGAGGAGGTGATGGGGGCCGGCCCAGATGTAGAGGAAGACGATGGACCAGAAGTGGACGATGGAGAGGCGGTAGGAATAGACGGGGCGTTCCGCGGCTTTGGGAACGAAGTAGTACATGATTCCGAGGATCGGGGTGGTGAGGAAGAAGGCCACGGCGTTGTGGCCATACCACCACTGGACGAGGGCGTCCTGTACGCCGCCGAAGAGGGGATAGGCGTGGGTGAGACTGGTGGGGATCTGGAGGTGGTTAACGATGTAGAGGACGGCGACGGTGAGGATGGTGGCGATGTAGAACCAGATGCCCACGTAGAGGGTGCGCTCGCGCCGACGGAGCAGGGTCCAGAAGAAGTTCCAACCGAAGACAACCCACACGAGCGCCACGGCGAGGTTCAGAGGCCAGATGAGTTCGGCGTACTCCTTCCCGCGGGAAAGCCCGAGGGGCAGGGTGATGGCCGCGGCGAGGATGATGAGTTGCCAGCCCCAGAAGTGGATCCGGGAAAGCCAGTCGCTGGCCATGCGCGCTTTGAGGAGACGCTGCGTCGAGTAGTACACGCCGGCGAAGAGCATGTTGCCCACGAAGGCGAAGATGACCGCATTGGTGTGCAGGGGGCGCAGGCGTCCGAAGGTGAGCCAGGAGGTGCCTGCGTTCGCCTGCCAGAACGCCAGTTGGGTGGCCAGCAGCACGCCGACCAGCATGCCGACGATTCCCCAGAGCACGGTGGCCAACAGAAATTGGCGCACCACGGTGTCGTTGTAGACAATGCGGAGGGTCCCCGCGGCGGGGCCAGCGGGGGGCGAGGATGGGAGTTGGGTCATAGGGTCAATCTCGATCCGTCGAGGGAGTCGGACGGGGGGAGATCGACTCATCGGAATCCAAGGGAAGGAGGGCGTCGCGGGGGGAGCCGCCTCCTTCATGGGTTTGCAGCACGAACAGAAAGACGAAGAAAAGGGCCAGCCCGAGGCTTACGAAGATGGTGATGGGCAGGGCGTTCATGGCCGGAGGCGGAGAGGGCAGTTGGGAAATGGAACGGATGAATGGTTTCGGGAATGGCGCCGGCTGTCTCACCAGGGGTTGGCATAGCCTCTCCCAATCTTGCGCTTTTTGGGGAAGCGCGCCCTTGCGAGCCGGATCGCCTCCTCTGAGAATCGCAGCCATGCAGGAATCTGCGTTTCATTTCGTTGCGGAGCGGATGAGTCAGACCCGTATTTTTCAGGAATACGAAGCGGCGTTTCGGGCGGCTGCGGGAATGCCCCTGCGTTTTGATCCCGTCGGGGCGCAAGCGTCGGGAGCGAGAAGCCGCGGCGGAGAGAACCCTTTTTGCGTGCTGCTTTCCCAGTCGCAGGCGGGATGCCGCATGTGTCTGGAGGTGGATGCCCGGCTCAAAAAAGAGGAGGAGGCTGGGCGGGAGGGGGCCGGCGCCCGGACCGAGGTGTGTTTGGCGGGGTTGGTGGACACCTCGGTGCCGGTGAAAATGGGGGAGCGCGTGCTTGGTTACCTGCGTACGGGACAAGTGGCGACGGGGGGGCTCAAGCGGAGCGGGTTCAAGCGGGTTGCCCGGATTTTATTGGAGTGGGGGCTGAATACGGACCTGAAGCGGCTGGAGGAGGCGTGGTTCCACTCGAGAGTCTTGGAGCCAGCCCAATACGAGGCGTTTGTGGGGCTGCTCCAGGTTTTCGCCAAGCACCTGAGCGTGGCCGCCGAGGAAATGGCCACCGTGGCTGCCGAACACGAGTCTCCCTTGATCCGAAGGGCGCGGGAGGTGATTGCCTCTCGCCAGCACGAGGACCTGCGGATTGAGAGCGTGGCCAAAGCGCTGAACATCAGTGTTTTTTACTTTTGCAAGGTGTTCAAGAAGGCGACGGGCATGACGTTCACCGCGTATCTGGCGGCGGTGCGCGTGGCCAAAGCCAAGAACCTACTGCTCAATCCCCACACGCGGATCTCGGAAGTCGCCTTTCAGGCGGGTTTTCAGTCGATCACCCACTTCAACCGGGTGTTTCGGGAGAGCACGGGCCGGAGCCCGACCGTGTATCGGAGGGAGCTGGGAGCGGGCGGGCGCGAGGCGGAATCGGAAGGCCGTCCGATTGAGTCCTAACGAACGGCGGGATGGGGACTTTTCCTTGGGTAAGGAAGGCCGGGGCTCCCCGCGAGATTCTGGGCGTTCCGGTTTGGGTCGAGACACCACTGATACAAGACGTTACTATGCGAATGATGCTGATTTTGACGTGCGCACTCGGGCTTTGGCTGGGGGGCGGTGTGGGGGCGTGGGGGCAGGAGTCCAAGGCCCCCGCGGGGGCTGCCAAGAGCGGGGGGCATCCTGAAGGTTTCCGGGAATTGGCCTTGGGGGATCCGGCGCCCGATTTCCGGTTGCCCGGGATTGATGGAAAGACCCATGCGCTTTCCGAGTACGCGGGGGCGAAGGTGCTGATGGTGGCCTTTATCTCGAATCACTGTCCGAGTTCGCACGCGGCGGAGGGCCGAATGAAGCAGCTCCTTCGCGACTTCCAGGGGCGTGGATTTGCGTTTGTCGCCATCAATCCGAATCATCCGGAGGGGTTGAGCATCAACGAGTTGGGCTACTCGAAGTACAACGATGGCTTCGAGGACATGAAGCGGTACGCCGCCGATTCCGGTTTCGACTTTCCCTACCTGTACGATGGGGAAACGCAGTCCACGGCCAAGGCGTACGGGTGCCTCGCAACGCCGCACGTGTTCGTTTTCGATGGGGAGCGCAAGCTGCGTTACAAGGGATACTTCGATGATTCCCGTTATGCGGATCCGGCGACGGTGAAGAGCGCGGATGCGCGTCGTGCGGTGGAGGCCTTGCTGTCCGGGGCCAAGGTGGAGGTGGAGGTCACCAAACCGCATGGGTGTTCCACCAAATGGCTGGAAAAGAAGGGGGCGGTGGCGGAGCAGACCGAGAAGTGGGACCGCACGCCGGTGGATGTGGAGTTGTTGGATGCGGAAGGCGCCTGCGCGCTCCGCAAAAACGGCACGGCGAAGCTCCGTCTTTTCAATGTGTGGGCCACCTGGTGCGGCCCCTGTGTGGCCGAGTTCCCCGAGTTGGTGAAGACCGCGCGGAAGTACGACTTGCGCGATTTTGAGCTGATTACGATCAGCGCGGATGAGCCGGAGGATGCGGCGAAGGTGAAGGCCTTCTTGGAAAAGCGGGGGGCGGGGATGTCGGCGCGGCTCAAAAAATCGGTGAACGCGGAGGGGCGCACGACCAACAGCTACGTGTTCAAGGGGGCCAACGTGAGCGAGTTGATGAAGGAGCTGGATCCGGAGTGGCCCGGGGCCATTCCGCACTCCGTACTGGTGGCTCCGGATGGGCGCATCCTCTGGCGTCATAACGGGGAAGTGGAAGGCGAGGCGCTGCGCGCGAAGGTGTTGGAGGTGTTGGGGCCCTACTACAAGCCGTAGGCGGGCGGCATCAGCCGTAGGCGGGTGCGCTTGCGGCCGGGGGGGGCG
>JBEBAG010000057.1:0-2690 GCA_041159065.1 Verrucomicrobiota bacterium
TCCGCTTCCTCGGGGTCCTCGGGAAACTCTACGTCCTGATGGAAAACGCCTCCGGCCTGGTGCTGGTGGATCAACACGCCGCCCACGAGCGCATCCTCTTCGAGCAGATGCACAAACGCATGAGCGAACAAGGCGTCCCTTCCCAGCGCCTGTTGTTGCCAATCACCTTCCCGCTCGGGCCTCGCGATGCCGACTGGGTGACCCGCAACCTCGCACTGCTCGAGCGGGCGGGAATCGGACTGGAGCCCTTTGGTGCAGCCACGTTTAAAATCGATTCACTGCCCACCTTCCTCAAGGCCGACGACCCGGCCCAACTCCTGCATGACATCATCGATGATCTTCGCGAAACCACCGCGCAAGGCGCGCGACTCCGTCTCGGCGAAGAGATGATCGCCAAAACCGTCTGCCGCCATGCGGTCAAAGCCAACGACTCCCTGCGCGAGCCGGAGCTGATCCGCCTGATCGAGGACCTGCTCGCCTGCGACCTTCCCTACTGCTGCCCACATGGTCGCCCGACGATGATCCAAATCAGCTACCTGGAGCTGGAGAAGAAATTCGGCCGCAAGGCTTGAGCCGGACCATTCCCCGCAGCGAGAGCGCCATGCTCCACCGCCGCAGGCGCCCTCCCCAGGCGGCAGACCGCCACCAGACAACCAGCCGCCATCCACCAGCCCGCCGCGGCTTCGGTGGATGCTCCAAGGGGATCCAGAACAGCCCCGCGCCAAAGCGCTTGCCCCGGATACGCAAATCAAGCTCCCTCGCCTCATAGCGGGCCCAAGCGCGTGCGGCTCTTCCGCCATCCGCCGCACCCGCACCCAACCACCATTCCAGAAACCCAAGGGCGTTCTCGATCGGACTCGCCCGGCCCTCCTGCCGCCCCAAGTACTCCCTCGCAAGGGTGCGGTAGCGCTTCCCAAGCAGGCCGCGCGTCTTGGGAATCCAACGCCCCATCTCATGCTCCTTCTTGGCGAGGAGCAGTTGCGCGAACTCCTCAATGCCCCCCCGGAGCGCGGTGCGCAACTGCGCCACCTGCCTGGAACCCAGCTGGAAGGCCTCCGCAAAACGCTCCGGATTTTCCGCCAGCTCCCGCCTCGCCGAGGCATCCGTGTACAACCGCGCCAGCGCGCACTGGAAGCGCTCTAGCTCCATCGTCCGTACTTCCTTCCCATTTCCCTCGCCCTTCGAAGATCGCCCAGCACCTCCCCAAGCGGTGGAATCCGCTCATCCCGCTCGAGAATGGCGCCACGCACCGGAGCCGCAGCGAGCACATGGTCCAGTAACTCCCAAAGCGGCGGGCTCATGTCGGTCGCGTGCGCGTCGTGGAGACGCCCGTCGCGTTCCTCGCACCCGACAAAATGGAGCTGCACCACGCGCTCGAGCGGCAAGGCATCCACAAAACGGCGCGCATCAAAGCCGTGATTGCACGCGTTGATGTGCAGGTTGGTGATGTCCAACAAAAGCCCGCATCCGGTCTCCTCCACGAGCCTGCGCAAAAACTCGGGCTCGCTCATCTCCGCCCCCGGCAACACCCAGTTCGCGGTGATGTTTTCCAGAATTAAAGGAAAGGGAATCCGCTCCCCCACCCGGCGAATATTGCGAACCAAAACCCGGAGGGCCTCGCCCGTCCACGGCAGCGGGCTGAGATGCCCCATCTCCACTCCCCCGGCCCGCGTCCAAGCCACGTGCTCACTCCACCACCACGGCCCCACCCGTTGCACCACCTCCGCCACCCTCTCCAGATGCCCCTCATCGACCCCCTCCGCACTCCCAAGCGAAAGATTCAACCCGTGCGGAATCAGCGGAAAATGACGCCCCAGGAGATCCAGTTCCCCCTGCCGCTCGGGAACGCCTCCCACGAAGTGCTCAATGGTCACCTCCAAAAAATCGACTTCCCCTCGCTGGAGCATCAGCTCCCCAAGCCACTCCGGACGAAACCCCACCCCCACCCCAAGGCCCGCACCCCTTCCGCTCAATCGCCACCTCCACATCCTCCACATCCACTCCCCCCGCCGCATCCACTGTCCCCCCCACCGCCCCCCACCGAACCACACCCACCCCCTCCGTCCCCGGAGACGAACCCCGATCGGAACTGGCCCTGAAAGGCGAGATTGCGAAGCGAGGGATGCTCGGAGATCCGCAAAATCGATCTCCCATACAAGGCGACAAGCGTCGGAATGAGGGGGCTTCCCTCCGCCAGAAGCGCCTCCAAACGGTTCAAAAAGGAACGGAACGTCGTGCGCATCTCCCCCAGCATCCGATCCCCGAAGCGGGGCCGTCTCCACGAGTTCGACAAGCTCTTCAAGGCCGCCGAACCCACCATGCACAAGAGCACGAGGAAAATCACATTGGTGTGACCTTTCATCAAGGCCACCCCCATCTTGTAGGGGCCCACCCAGAAAAGGCACCAACTCGGCAACAGCAGCGCCTTGGCCTCCCTCCGGGACTGCTCCAAGGGACGCAACGCCTGCATCTGGACCAGCACGGCTTCCAAAGGAGCGCAATCCGAGGCGTGGAGCGCGGGATTCAGCGCCCGAGGGGATCCCGGCCAAGCCACCCCGCCCGCGCAAAAATCAAACACCCGCTTTTCCACCGGGTGCAGGTGCCGCGCCTCGGGATGCCCCACCTTGGCCCGGATGCGCAGGCCTCCCCCCAATTCCGATTCCACCTCGAGGTATTCCCGCAAAATCAGC
>JBEBAG010000058.1:0-5745 GCA_041159065.1 Verrucomicrobiota bacterium
CTGCATGAGGGGAGTGACTGTGGAAGAGGTGGTTGCAGCGGTTTTGCGATTGCTGGGGGACCGGGTTTCCTAGGAAAAAGGTTCCGCAACCCGATGGATCTGATCTATCGTGACCGTCCCCTTTAACTCTCTCATTCCGTATGGCGACCCATCTTCCGCACAGATCCAATGCGGATCTCCTCGAGACCAACTACGAAATCTGGAGGAAAGATCCCTCCGGAGTGGATGCGAACTGGCAGGCGTTTTTCGAGGGCTTCGAGCTGGGCAGCCTCGTGCCGGGCAACGGGACGGGAGCGGTGGCCGACAGCGGAGACGGAGCATGGCAAAGTCGGGTAGACAGGTTGGTGCAAGCGTATCGCTCGCTTGGACATACCAAGGCCCATCTCGATCCCCTGTCCAAGGAGGCGCCTGAGGCTCCCCTGCTGACGCTGTCGGCACTGGGGTTTGGGGAAAAGGACTTGGACCGCCAAGCCGGAACGCCTCTCTTCTTGGGGGGCAAGTCCATGACGTTGAGGGCATTAATTGCCGCTCTGGAGCAGATTTACTGCCGCCACATCGGCGCCGAGTTCATGCACATCCAGAACCCCAAGGTGCGCGAGTGGGTGCAGGATAAGTACGAGGGGTTTGCGGCGTCTCCGTCCGTCCCGGCGGACACCGAGAAGCGGATGCTCAAACAAATCCTTTCGGTCGAGAGCTTTGAGAAATTTTTGCACACGCGTTTTGTGGGACAAAAGCGATTTTCGATCGAGGGGGGGGAGGCTTTGATGGTGGCCCTCTACGGGGTTCTTGAAAGCTGCCCTGCGCAGGGCGCCAAGGAAATCGTGATGGGGATGGCCCACCGGGGGCGTTTGAGCGTCATTAATGATTTTCTCCAAAAGCCTATTTCCGTGATGTTTGCGCAGTTTTCAGAGAACTACATGCCAGACACGGTGGCAGGCGATGGGGACGTGAAGTATCACTTGGGTTACCGGACCACACGGGAGCTTCCCGGGGGGCATCAGGTGGAGGTGCTGCTTTCTTCCAATCCGAGTCACTTGGAGGCGGTGAACTCGGTGGTTGAGGGGATCGCGCGCGCGCGCCAGGCGCAGACTGGGGACAGCGAGACGCGCCGCGGGGTGATTCCGATTTTAATCCATGGCGATGCGGCGTTTGCCGGCCAAGGCGTGGTGGCGGAGACGCTCAACATGTCTCAGTTGGAGGGATATCGGACGGGCGGGACGATTCACATGGTGGTGAACAACCAGATTGGATTCACGACGTCCCCGGCCGATGCGCGTTCCTCCCGTTATTGCACGGACGTGGCGAAGATGATCGAGGCCCCCGTGTTTCACATCAACGGGGACGACCCGGTGGCGGTGCGGCTTTGTGCGGAGCTGGCGCTGGAGTATCGGCAGACTTTCAAGAGCGATGTGGTGTTGGACATCGTGTGTTACCGCCGGCATGGGCACAACGAAGGGGACGAGCCGCTTTTCACCCAGCCGGTCATGTACCGGGAGATCAGTGCGCATCCTTCGCTGGGTACGTTGTATCGCCAGAACCTGCTCAAGGCCGGTGTTTTATCGACGGAGGAGGCGGTGGCGTTGGATCGGGAGTTTGAGTCGCGCTACGAGTCTGCGTTCGCGGAAGTGAAGGCTGCCGAGCAGAACAAGGAGTTGGACAAGTTTTCCCACTCCAGCGCGGTGTTTCAGAAGGCGTTCTCATTCGATCCATGCCCGACGGCCATTTCCAAAGAGACCTTGGATCGGGTTTGCGAAGCGCTGACGACGCTTCCGGAGAATTTCCAGATGCTGGCGAGGCTCAAAAAGTTCTTTTTGGACAAGCGGCGCCAGGTTTGGGAGGAGGGGGGGCCCTACGACTGGGCCTACGGGGAGGCGCTCGCCTTCGGTTCGCTTTTGCTTGAGGGAACGCCGGTGCGTCTCTCGGGGCAGGATTGTCGCCGGGGAACGTTCTCGCATCGGCATGCGGTGCTTTACGATGAGCGCTCCCGGACGCGGTATGTTCCGTTGCAGAATCTTTCGCCGGATCAGGCGCGTTTTAACGTGTACAATTCGTTGCTGAGTGAAGCGGCGGTGCTCGGATTTGACTATGGGTACACGCTGCATTTCCCCGAGATCCTCTGCCTGTGGGAGGCCCAGTTCGGGGATTTCAGCAACGGGGCGCAGATCATCATCGACCAGTTCCTCGCTGCGGGGGAATCAAAATGGCAGAGGCCCAGCGGATTGGTGATGCTGCTGCCCCACGGCTACGAGGGCCAGGGGCCTGAGCACTCCAGTGCCCGGCTCGAGCGCTTCCTCCAGCTTTGCGCGGAGAACAACCTGCAGGTCTGCAATTTCACCACGCCTGCCCAGTACTTCCATGCGCTCCGTCGCCAGGTGAAGCGGGAGTTTCGCAAGCCGCTCGTGGTGATGACGCCGAAGAGTTTGCTGCGCGCTCCGGAGTGTGTGTCTCTGGCGGAGGATTTCCTCACGGGCCAGTTTGAGGAGATTCTTCCCGGGCCTTTGCTGGGTTCGGCGGACAAGGTGACCCGGGTGATTCTGTGTTCGGGGAAAGTTTACTATGACCTGCTCAAGCATCGTGACGCCAACCAGTTGGCTGACACCGCGCTGGTGCGGATTGAGCAGATTTATCCGCTGCACCGGGAGAAGCTGTCCTCCGTGGTCAAGAAGTACAAGAAGGCGAAGACCTTCGTGTGGTGCCAGGAGGAGTCAGAGAACATGGGGGCATGGAGTTTTCTGCGGTGGGATCTTTCGGAAATTGTCGGCAGGAAGGTGCTCTACGCGGGGCGCGACGCCAGCTCGAGCCCTGCGGTGGGAGCGCTTTCGACTCACAAGGTCGAGCAGCGAAAACTGGTGGAGGATGCATTCACACTCGCCTGAGAAGACGACGGCGGTAAACCAATCAACGAAAAGGAACTGAACGAACCCATTACCCATGAGCCACGAAGTCAAAATTCCCTCGGTCGGCGAGTCGATTTCCAGCGGACAACTGTCGGTCTGGCACAAGGCGGACGGTGAGAGTGTGGCGGTGGGCGATGCCCTTCTGACTCTGGATACGGACAAGGTATCGACGGAACTGACTGCGGAGGCGGCGGGGATCTTGAGGATCAAGGCACAGGCGGGCGAGGAGGTTCAAATTGGGCAGGTGGTGGCGGTCATCGAGGGGGCCGGGGTGGCTGCAGCCCCCTCCGCGGCTCCGGTTGCTGCTGCGGTGGCGCCTCCAACCGCCGCACCTTCTGCTGAGACGTTGCCTCCGCCGGTGGCGCCTCCAAAGGGGGGGGAAGTCGCGGCGGCTCCCGCTTCGAGTGGAGGGGGGACCAGCTTGCGGGAGGCGGTGGCGGCGGCGAATGACTCTCTGGGAATCTTGAAGTCGGGGGGGAGCGGAATTCAACCGGTGGTGGAAGGGAGGATGACTCGGAAGAAGATGACCCCGCTGCGCAGGAAGATCGCGGCGCAGTTGGTGATGGCTCAGCATCAAGCGGCCATTCTCACGACTTTCAACGAGTGTGATTTGAGTGCGGTGATGCGGTTGCGTTCGGAGATGCAGGAGGCCTTCACCAAGGAGTTTGGGGTGAAACTGGGGTTCATGAGTTTTTTCATCAAAGCGGTGGTGAGCGCGTTGCAGGCGGTGCCCTCGATCAATGCGCGGATTGAGGGGGAAGACCTGATCCAGAATCACTATTTTGACATCGGGGTTGCGGTCGGTACGGAGAAGGGGCTGATGGTGCCGGTGGTTCGGGATGCGGACCAAAAGGGATTTGCGCAGCTGGAGAAGGAGTTGGCGGACTATGCGATCAAGGCTCGGGAAGGGAAGATCGGGCTGCAGGATCTGCAAGGGGGTGTTTTCACGATCTCGAACGGAGGCGTGTATGGGTCCCTCCTCTCCACGCCGATTTTAAATCCGCCTCAGAGTGGAATTTTGGGGATGCACAAGATTCAGGAGCGTCCGGTGGCGATCAAGGGGCAGGTGGTGGTGCGACCGATGATGTACTTGGCGCTTTCGTATGATCACCGGGTGGTGGACGGCAAGGAGGCGGTCACTTTCTTGGTGCGGGTGAAGGATTGCTTGGAGAATCCGATGCGTTTGATGTTGGGCTTGTAATCCAAGCTGGCACGCGGCGCTTTTTGCGCTACTTTCCAAAGTGGACCGCCTCTCTTTCTGCGAAGAGAGGGGGGGTCCCTCCTCCCCCCCACAACGATCTCCCCGGATATGAATACGGTTCCCTCTCCCCGGAGGACGCACCTCTTGGCGTTCCTTGGCGCGGTTTTGCTTGCGGTGTTTGCCTTGGGTATTGGCTTTGGGTGGGCGCGCGGGGTGCAAGAGCGGCTTTTGCACTCGGTGGCTCCGGAATTTTGCGATGCCAAGCTGCACGGAGTGGCTCTCATCCGAGAAGCATTGTCCCGTCCGGATACGCTTCTGCTCTTTGGAAGTTCCGAGCTGATTCCGGATGTCCCGATGAAGGGGGTGGATTTTTTCGCGAATTCGCCGACCGGATTTTCGGTTTTTCCGGTGGGGAAGGCGGGGACGACCGCTCTCTCGGTCCTCCAGAAATTGGGTGGCGCAGGCGAGGCGCTCTCAGGGAAGAAGGTGGTGCTTTCGCTCTCCCCCAGCTTTTTCCAGTCGGAAAGCGTCGATCCGAAGTATTTTGAGGGAAATTCTTCGAAGTTGCAGACGAAGGAGATGCTCTGGAGTTCGGTGTTCAGTGAATCGCTGAAGCAGGCAGCGGCGCTCCAAATTCTAAAATATCCGAAGGCTTATGAGGGGGACTGGATGCTCGAGTTCACCCTTCAGCGCATTGCCCGGGGGGGCTGGATGGACCGGATTGCGTTGGCGCTGATGGAGCCCTATGCGTTTGTGGACCGGGCGGTGAATCGGTTTCAGGATCATGCCGAGGCCACCGCGGTGCTTCTGGAGTCGCCGGAGGCTGTGGCGGCGAAGGAGGTTCGGAGCATCGGGATGCGCAAGCTGCCCAACTGGGATGAGCTCTTTGCTCTGGCGGAGCAGAGCTCCAAGAAATTTGCGGCGCGCGCGAAGCGGAAGGCTCTGAAGGTCACTCGCAGGCTGGGCGAGGGGGATTTGCAGTTTGTGAACCGGGTGCAGAACGCCCAGGAGTGGCATGATTTTGAGTTGGTGCTGCGGTTGCTGCGGGAGGCTGGCGCGCAACCGTTGGTTATCTCGATGCCCGTGCACGCGGATGTCTTGGAGGCTCAGGGGATTTCCAAACGAGGGTGGATGGAGTACGGGCGCCGATTGAAGTCCTTCACGGCGAGGTATGGCACGCCTCTCGTTTATCTGGAGGAGCACGAGCGGGATCCGGTTTTCTTCGTGGACCAAGCGGATCACATCGGATCCAAGGGATGGTGGTTTTACAACAAGGCGATGGATGATTTCTTCCATGGCCGGGTGATGTCGCAACCCATGGCCTCTCAAACAATCCTCCGGAAGTAGGGCCTTTCGAGGCTGTAGCAATCGATCCAACCGCATGTCCGGGCTTTTCTTCGCTGTTTCGCACCGAGTCCCGGCTGCCTGCGTGCCTTCCCCTCTATGAAAGACAAAATCCTGGATGTGTTGGTCTCCGTCGCGGAAACCGAGGAGGTCCGTTCCCAACCGGAGCTAAGGCTTTACGACCTTCAGATTCTGGATTCCATGAAAACGGTGGAGCTGATCGTGGCGCTTGGAAGGGAGTTGGGGGTCGAAATTTCGCCTGCAGAGTTTGAGCGCGAGTCTTGGGCGACCCCCGCATGTTTC
>JBEBAG010000059.1:0-4460 GCA_041159065.1 Verrucomicrobiota bacterium
CCAGAGGCGCCCACGAAGGAGAAAGAACTGGCGATCATGGCAGTCAGAAAGATCAGCGACTTGAATGTCATGTTGTGGATCCCTTCAGTTTAGCGCGAACATGTATTAGGCAGCGGCTGCAGAATTCTGCGGCGGCTGCCATTTGGGGAATAGGGGCCAATTTGTACAGCGGGGAGCCGTAACGCCGCGATCCGAAAAACGAGGCGCTCTTGGGTATCCTCCCTTGTCTCGGACGAGCGTTTTGCCCGCTGCCAGGGTTTGTTCCGTCGGGCTTTTGCCCGTTTCCACGCGTTCCACCGGGGAACCGGATGCACGGTTCCCAGCCGCCTACTGCGGACTGTGCCCCTGCTCAGAGGGTGTCGGCCGGACTGCGTACCGCCATTCCCGGACGGTTCAGAACATGCGTATAGATCATCGTCGTCGAAACGTCCTGGTGCCCCAACAGTTCCTGCACTGTCCGGATGTCGTAACCCCGTTCGAGGAGATGCGTGGCAAAGGAATGCCGAAAGGTGTGAGGCGTCGCCGGCTTGGCGATGGCGGCCTCCCGGGCCGCCCTGCGTACAGCCCTCTGAAGCAGCGTCGGATGCACATGATGCCGGCGCACCACCCGCTTCGCGGATCCGTGGACAATCCCGGGGCCGGGAATACCCAAAACCAGCCCCATTCCGAGCCCGCCGCCGGATATTTGCGCTCCAACGCATAAGGCAGTTCCACCCCGGGAATCCCGCCGCAACGGTCGGCTTCATGCAGCCCTCGACTCGCCGCGAACTGTTTCTTGAGCGACTCGATGGCGTTCTCCGGGAGAACCGTAATGCGGTCCTTTGCCCCTTTCCCGCATCGCACCACCATTTGCCGATAGCCAA
Source organism: Verrucomicrobiota bacterium (assembly GCA_041159065.1). Classification (GTDB taxonomy): domain Bacteria; phylum Verrucomicrobiota; class Verrucomicrobiia; order Chthoniobacterales; family Chthoniobacteraceae; genus Chth-196. The sequence goes on from JBEBAG010000059.1 coordinate 864, forward strand.
AGTCGATATCCTTAATCCGTAAGCGAAGACACTCCATCACGCGTAATCCGGACCCATAAAGAAGCAGTGCCATCAGCCGCCAGGGAGGCGCCATTTGTTGAATGATTTGCGTGGCCTCTCCCGGGGTAAGCACCACCGGGAGTCGCTCCCTGGTTTTGGCCCGCGTAAAGGAGTCGAACCGGCCGGGTTCCTTTTGCAGGACCTGTTTGTAAAGAAATACCAAGGCATTGAGCGCCTGATTCTGCGTGGAGGGCGCGACTTCCTTTTCCACGGCCAGATGCCCCAGGTATTGCCCAATCTCCTGGCCGCCCATTTCGTCGGGATGCCGTTTTTGGTGGTACAAAATAAAGCTCCGGATCCAGAAGACATAAGCCTGCTCGGTTCTCAGACTGTAATGCCGGACCCTCAGCGCCATGCGCACCCGCTGAAGGAGCCGGGGTGCCCCACCCGGGGAAGCCTGCGTCCCCCCAGAACCCGCCGGTCCAAGCCCCGCCGATCCCGGACAGGACCCTCGCTCCCCCGCGCCGCCGTTTCCCCACCCTTTTGGCCCCATCCCGACGCCTGCCCGCTCCCCTGCCCACTCTGCCCGCTCTCCGTCATCCGAAATTGCTTCAACCATAACGCCGCCTCCCCCCCCTCTATGCTTCGAAAGCCGGGGAGGCGCGCGCGTCAGGAAAACCCCGGGGGTAAGGGCCGGGGAACGCGGAGCCACGTCCCTGCGGCCCGCTCAGCCCCCCATCAAGCCCCGCTCCTGACCACGTTCACCGGGTGCCCCTCCAGAAACGCCCGCAGGTTGGAGACCACCTGCGCAATGAGCCGGGCCCGCGATTCGTATCCCGCCCACCCGACATGCGGGGTGATCAGGCAGTTGCGCGCCTGTAACAGCGGGTTGTCGGCGGAGGGGGGTTCGAGCGAGAGAACGTCCAATGCGGCGCCGGCGATGCGTCCGGCGTTGAGCGCCCGGGCCAGCGCCGCCTCGTCCACCAAGGGGCCGCGTCCCGTGTTCACGATGCGCCCCTCGGGCTTCATCAGGGCGAGGGTGCGGTCACTCACCAGGTGGCGGGTGTCCTCGGTGAGCGGACAATGCAGACTGATAAAATCCGCCTGCCGGAACACCTCCTCGACCGTGGCCGGCTCCACTCCGGGCGGGGGCGCGGGGTTCCATGTCCGCTTGGAGGCCAGCACGCGCATTCCAAAGGCAAGCCCGATCCGGGCCACCGCGCTGCCGATCTCGCCAAAGCCGATGACGCCCAGCGTCCGGCCCGAGAGTTCCTGGATGGGATGATCCCAGTAGGAGAAGTCGGGACACCGCACCCAGGCGCCATCGCGGACGGTCTGGGCGGCGTGGCCGACGTGGTTGGTCATTTCGAGGATGAGAGCGAAGACCAGTTGGGCGACGCCGGGCGTGCTGTAGCCGGGCACATTCGTCACCACAATGCCGCGCGCCTCGGCGGCGGCGACGTCCACGATGTTGTAGCCGGTCGCCATGACGCCGACGTACCGCAGGTCGGGCAGGGCGTCGATCATCTCGCGGGTGAGGGGCGCCTTGTTGGTGAGGACGACCTGGGCCCCTGCGCAGCGCGCAACCGTCTCCTCGCGGGGCGTTCTCGGATGGATTTCGCACGCGCCCAGGGTCTCGAGGGCGGCCCAGGAAAGGTCCCCGGGGTTGGCGGTATGGGCGTCGAGGACAACGATTTTTTTCATAGGCGGGCGCGGCAGTCCTCACCCGGGCGCCGCGGGAGTTCAACTGCAAAGCGCGACGCCAAACGCCGCCCCGAGCCGGGAGCCCGGGGCGCGTGGTTGATCCGTTCCGGAGGTTTCCCGGAACAAGCCGATCAGAGTTTGCGATCCGCGTGGGTGCTCCGCAGATGGATCGTTTTGTGCTCCAAATCGTGCACTGCCTTGATGTAACGCACGGTCCGGCTCCGGGCGCGCATGAGGATGGAGGTGGTCGTCGCCTTCTTGCCCGTGACCTTGACCCCCGGGAGCAGCGGGCTGTCGCTGATGCCGGTTGCGCAGAAGACGGAGCTATCGCCGGCGACGAGGTCATCCACGCGGTAAACGCATTCCAGCGCGGCGCGACCGACCTCGGCCGCGACGGCTTTGGCCTCCTCCTCATCGCGGGGCCACATTTGGAGCAACATTTCGCCCCCGAGCGCCTTGAGTGCCGCGGCGGTGAGGATTCCCTCGGGCGAACCGCCGATGCCGTAATAGAGGTCCACGCCGGAATCGGGGAAGGAGGGCGAAACCGCCGCGGTGATGTCGCCATCGGAAATGAGGCGCAGCGCGGCTCCGGCACGGCGCACGGTGGAGATGATTTCGGCATGGCGGGGCCGGTTCATGGTCATGACGACGAGTTCCGGGACGCGTTTACCGAGGGCCTCGGCGACGAGCCCGAGGGTGCGCTCCAAGGGGGCATCGATGTCGATGGGCTCCATGCCGGAATGGATGGCGCGGACGACCTCGGGCCCGTAGGCGAGTTTTCGGGAATAGAATGCGGGCAGATGCTTCATGGAGCGCGGCTGCCCGGCGTGGGTCTGGCTCGCGGCGATGACGGAAATGGAGTTGGGGAGTCCGCTGGCGATGTTGGAGGTGCCGTCGATGGGGTCGAGGGCGATATCGAAACTGGGCGCCCCGGGTTTCCAGGTGCCCAGGTGTTCGCCCAGGAAGATGCCGGGCGCATTATCCTTGATGCCCTCACCGATGACGACCTCGCCGCAGATGTCGACCAGATCGAAAACGCCGTAGATGGCATCGCAGGCGGCGGCGTCGGCGAGTTCCTTTTCGCCGCGGCCAAGCCAGGCGAGGGAATTGAGCGCGGCATTTTCGGTGGCCCGAACGAACTCGAATTCGACGGTTCTTTCGGAATCAGAGGAGGTCAGAGAGACAGGATGAAGCATGGGAAAGGTTTCCTCACCGTAGCGCCCCCCCCTCCCCCAAGGCAAGGACTCCCCCCACCCGCTTCGCCCTTTCCCGTACCGCCCGGCACCCCTACACTCTGCGGTTTCCCATGGCTGAAGAACGCAAATCCCTTGAACAACGCCAGCAGATGACCGACCTCGAGCGGCTGCGCCACTCCGCCGCCCACGTGCTGGCCACCGCCATCCTCCGCATCTGGCCGGAGGCCGAATTCGCCGCCGGTCCGCCCGTGGAGAACGGATTTTACTACGACGTGGATTTGCCGCACCGCATCTCGCCCGAGGACTTCCCCCGGATCGAGGAGGAGATGCGCAAGGAGATCAAGGCGAACCATGTCTTCGAGCGGCAGGTGGTCAGCCGCACGGAAGCGATGGATCTGGCTCAAAAGGGACGCCTCGCGGCGCTTTCGGAGCGCCCGAGCCCGAATCGGTTCAAGTTGGACATCATCCAGAACATTCCCGACCACGAGGAGATCTCGCTGTTCCGCAACGGCGACTTCGTGGATTTGTGCGCCGGCCCCCACGTGATGCGCACCGGCAACATCGGGGCCTTCAAACTGACGCACGTCGCCAGCGCCTACTACAAGGGCAACGAGAAGAACCCGCAGCTCCAGCGCATTTACGGGACGGCCTTCAAAAACAAAACGGAGCTCGAAGCCCACTTCACGATGCTGGAGGA
>JBEBAG010000060.1:0-18904 GCA_041159065.1 Verrucomicrobiota bacterium
CCCCCCCCCCCCCCCCCCCCCCCCCCCCCCCCCCCCCCCCCCCCCCGCTTGGTTTAGGCGGCGGTCAGCCGGATCACGAGCTGGCGCAGGAGTCCGGCGGGGTCTTCGGAGCTGGAACTGACGAGGGCGACGTTGGCTTCGAGCATGGCTTTTTGGGCGGCGCGCAGTTCGCGGGGTTGGTAGCGGTGGGCGTGCTGGGCGGCGATGCCGAGGGCGTAGGAGTTGAGGGAGCCGTCCTTTTTGCGGGGGAGGGACTCGAGGGCGGCGGGGGGAAGGCGCTCGAGGGATTTACCGAAGAAGAAGGGCTGTGCGGGGCGCGAAAGCTTGTGGGTATCCATGAGATCCCTCACGGCGAGCAGGTTGCGGAAGGTGGGGATGATTGCCACGAGCAGGATCCCGATGGGCGACTCCTCCTGGACCAGGAGTTGTTCGAGCAATTCGAGTGCGTGCTGGGGGTTGCGTGCGGCGAGCGCGTTCCCGAGTTCAAAGATGATGGCCGAACCGCTCATGGGCACGAGTTCGCGGAGGGTCTCCTCCCCGAGGGGCTCGGCCGAACCGGCCGAGTAGAGGGAGAGCTTCTCGATTTCGGAGACGAGGGTGCGTCGGTTGCCCCCGGTGCGCACGGCGAGCAGCTCGAGGGCGCCCTCGGTGAGCGCAAGTCCCAAGGGGGCGGCGAGTTCCCTGGCGAGATCCATGGCGCCCTCCTCCCATCCGGACTTGGAGGTGTCGACTTTGTCAAAAACCTGAACCTGGCCGAGTTTGGAGAGGGTTTTGTAGAAGGAGCGGCGCTTGTCCACCTCGTTGGCACTCAGGAGGAAGCGGATCCCGGGCGCCAGTCCCGCGGTGAGGGTTTCGGCGAGCGATTCGAGCGCCTCCAAGACGGCGGCAGAGCGTCCAAGGACGTTGTCTCCCAGAAAGCTCGCCTGCTTGAGCCAGACCAGCTTTTCACCTCCGAAGAAGGGGAAGGTGAGGAGGGCGTCGATGGTCTGGCGGATGCGGGAGGCGGCATCGTCCGCGTGGGCGGCATGTCCGTCGATGAGATCGCAGGCGAATTCTCCGCCCTGCGCGGGCATCAGCTGTTCGGCGAGCGCCTTGGCGACGCGCTGCACCTCCCATTCCTCCGACCCGAGGACCGCATGAATGGCGAGGGAGGATTTGGATTTGGCCACGGGCATGGAAGGAGCAAACGCGATTGTGGGGCGAGCGGCAACCGTGATGCGTTTGGAGGGCGTGGGGGGCGTGGCGGACTGGGGGCGTCGCATCCGTGTCGCACATTCGTGCGACTAGGCGAATTTCGGGGCGCGGGTATTCTGGGCACCGTTGAGCGAGAAACTGCTCGCCGGCCGCCGCCGAATGACGCGGCACGGTGCGGCAGGGATCCTGCTCTAGAAACCCAAGGACCCAACCCATGACTTCCGCCACGATCATTCCGACGCCGATGGAGAATCGCCTCATGCAGGAGCTGCGTGCCGTGGGGTTGTTTGAGGGGGTGGAGGACGAGATGCTTTTGGAGGTGGCGCGTGTGGTGCGTCCGATGGCTTTCCTTCCGGGGACCGAGATCATTCTGGAGGGGGAATTTGGGGACAGCATGTATTTTCTGATGGATGGCTCGGTGGAGGTGCTGTCCGGGGGGCTGGTGCTGGAGACGCTCTCACGGGGGGACATTTTCGGGGAGATGGCCTTGGTCACAGGCAACCCGCGGGCGGCGACGGTTCGGGCGGTGGAGCACTGCGGGGTGTTGCGGATGTCGATAAAGGATTTCCGCAGTTTGCGGGCCTTTTATCCCCAGTTTAACGCGGCGCTCCATGCGCTGGTAAACCAGCGGATCCGTTCCTCCGCGAGAAAGCTCGCGGGTTCTTAAGAACCTTCGAAAGCCTTATACGGGTCTTCCCAATTTGAGTGAGCTGATAGAACCAAAAACCAACGGGCGGGAAAGCCCTTCGATTTTCCCAACAACAACCATAAACCAAACAAAATGAAACTGAGTAAGAACAACAATCGCTTCCTCCAGGCTGGATTCACCTTGGTGGAGTTGATCGCCGTGATCGCCATTATCGGGATTATCGCAGCCGTCGCGGTGAACCGTTATTCGACGGTCGTGCTGGATGCGAGGGTGGCCAAGCAGAATTCCGTCGTGAGTATCGTGGAAAAGGCGAAGGACCTCTATGTGGCGGACGAAGCCCGGACCGTGGCGCAACTGAACACCTACAACGGCGCTACGGATGCGGTGAAGTATACGACGATCCAGGGTTACATCCGGCTGAACGGTGCGGCTAACCCCGCTGCCACAACCCTGCTTACGGGCACGGGCATGACCCAGATTTTGCCAGGCAAAGTGGCGATCCCGGCTGCGTTGAACGGAGGCACTGCGGTCAGTGCGGAGGCGGTCACCTTAAGGTAGGACGGATGACTGAAAGCGCGTAAACTCTTTAAATACAGAAAAATAGATATATGAAAATTTCCAAAGATAACGTTTCGAAGCGGTCTGGTTTCACGTTGGTGGAACTCGTGGTGGTTGTGGTGGTGATTGGTCTTCTGGCGGCGATTGCAACGCCCTCCTATTTGGCCTCGATCGCCAAGGCTCAGACGACCAAGGCGGCTGCGGTGATCTCGGCCATTGAGAAGGCCAAGGATGCCTACATTCTCGCCCGGGTGCCCGATGGCGCGGCGATTCCTGCGACGGACGCGTTCAATACGGATACCGATGACGCGAAGTTGACCAAGTTGGCTCCGTACCTGTCCCAGAGCCTGGGGACCCAAACCCTGACCAAGGAGAACATCGTCAAGGGCACGGGCAAAACCACGATCAACTTCGGCACGGTGCAGCAGAGTACCGCGATTGGGACCACGACGACCGCGACGGTCCGGGTGGTGGCGACGCTCCTGTAAGGAAGGGTACTATTCCCCGAAAGGACTGCGCCTGCGCAAGGGCTCGGTCCGGTTGGCAAATGGGCTCCGTTCCCCGTGGGATCGGAGCCCATTTTGTTTGGCCAGAGGTTTTCTGAAATTGGGAGGGGCAAGGGGGCGAAAGGGTGTAGGGTGAAACAGGCGATGGTATTGAGAGAACAAAGCGCATGAGTGCATCGGATTGGTATTCCCACAGCGTTTTATCGGCGGCCCTGGAGCGGATCTTGGGGGACATCCCTTGGTTTCCGCTTTGGAGCGAGTCGCCGTCCCGATTTTTGGAGTGGGCGGCGGACAAAACGGGGATGACAACGGAGGCGTTTTTCGCCCGGTTGATTGTGGATCGCGAGGCGGAGGCGGCTCTGGGGTTTCCGCCGGTGGCGTTGGATCCGGCGATTTTCGAGGCGCGCGGTCAGGTGCCGCATCCGGGGCTGGTGGGGGCGTATTTTCTTCCGTTGTGGGTGCGGGACGGGGTGTTGACGTGCGTGTGTCACACCCCGCTTTTGGTGCCCTCGGATGCGGCGTTGCGGGTGCTGGCCTCGCTCGCCCAGGTGGAGTCGGTGAGTGTGGTGTACTGTCTTCCGTGGAGCTTCAAGCTGTACTATTCGGCGCTGATGAAGCGGCATTCGATCCGGGCGGTTTCCGCTGGCGGGGAGGGGGCGGCGCCGGTCAAGCGGGCGACGCATGCGCGGCTGGCGTTGAAGGGGTTTGAGCTTCCCTTGAAGCTGCGGGAGTTGGTGCCGAGCCGGTTCCAGCGGCGGTTTGAGATGGTGCCGGTGTATTCGGTGGAGGGGGTGACGGTGACTTTGGCGGTGGCGCAGGTGCCGGATTTGATGACGCGCACGGAGATCGCGGGAATGCTGCCCGGGGGGTACACGGTGCGGTATGCCCTGGCGGATGCGGCGGAAATCGTTTCGGTGATTTCAGCGGCGACGACCTCGGACGTGGACATGAGCCAGCTGGCCTCGCAATTAAAAGCGCAGGGAGCGGTGGAGACGGCGTCGCAGAATGTGGAGCGGATTGATTTCCGGGCGATCCAGCAGCGCTCGGCGACCTCGGACACGGCCCCGGCGGTGACGCTGCTGCAGACGCTTTTGCTGCATGCGGTGCGGAACGACGCGAGTGACCTGCACATCGCGCGAGGGGAGACGGCGTTGTACGTGGAGTACCGCTTGGATGACTGGAAGTATCCCTATCCGGAGACGATCCCGATTTCGTTTTCGGAGCCGATCCTTGCTCGGATCAAGGTTTTGTCGGACATGGATTTGCAGAAGCAGAACACCCCGCAGTTCGGGCGTTTTGTGATGGATGTGACCAATGTGGGGGAGGTGGAGGTGCGGGTGACGATGATGCCGACGGTGTATGGGGATTCTGCGACGCTGCGTTTTGCACGGCGCAACGAGCGGCTGCCTTCGTTGGTGGAGCTGGGGATGGGGGTGCACGAGGCGCAGATTTTGAAGCGGATTGTGGATGGATCGTACGGGTTGGGGTTGGTGGTGGGGCCGACGGGATCCGGGAAATCGACGACGTTGTATTCGCTTCTGGGATCCATTCCGGCGGACCGGTACGAGGTGCTGAGCGCGGAGGATCCGGTGGAGCGGTATTTGCCGGGGACGAAGCAGACCCTGATTCACAAGGGGTTGAGCTATGCGCAGTACCTTGCGGGGGCGTTGCGGGCGGATCCGGACTACATTCACATTGGGGAGACGCGCACGCCGGAGACGGCGGAGCAGGTGATGAAGGCGGCGGAGACGGGGCACATCGTGCTGACGACGCTGCACACGCACCAGGCCTGTGCGGCGCCGGCGCGGATGTTCGGACTAGGGGTGGAGCCCTACATTTTGGCGGACGCGCTGATGGGGGTGGTGGCGCAGCAGCTTCTTCCCAAGATTTGTCCGCACTGTGAGGAGGCGGCCCCGGCTCCGCCGGATGAGACTCTGCGTTCGCTGGGGATTGATCCGGCCTGGTGTGGGAGTGCGCCGGTGTTCAAGGAGGGACGAGGCTGTCCGCACTGTCGTGGGCGCGGGGCGATGGGGCGGATGCTGGTAGCGGAGGGATTTTACGCGGATTCCACGATCCACGAGCTGATTTTGAAACGGCGTCCGCTGGGGGAGATCCGGGAGGCGCAGGTGGCGCAGGGGGGGTTGACGTTGCTCCAGCAGGGGGTGCGTGCGGCGGCGGCTGGGAAGATTCCGTTGTCGGTGGCACTGGCGTTGGGCAGTAGTGCGATGACGTAGGGGGGGATATGCCGGAGTTTCGTTATCTTTCGAGCGACGCGGGCGGGGGGTATGTGTGGAAGACTTCGGTTGCGACGAGTCAGGTGGCTTTGGAGCGGGAGCTCTTGAGTGCGGAGATCCCGGTGTTGGAGATTCGGGAGGTGAACGCGCCGGTGGCGAGGGGGTCCAGCCGCGGGGTGCCGGACGAGGAGAAGCTGTTGCTTTTGGAGCAGCTGGAGACGGCATTTTTGGTGGGGATGCCGTTGACGCGGGCATTGGAAATGGGGCTTTCCTCGGTGAAACAGCCTTTTTTTCGGAAGGTGATGCAGTCCATCCGGGAGGATATCGATTCGGGCCTGCCGTTTTCGACGGCTTTGGCACGGTGGCCCGGAGTGTTTTCGGGGCTGGAGCGGGCGCTGATTTTGGCTGGGGACCAAGCGGGGATCATGTCGGAGGCGCTCCGGCAGATTAACATTTCGCTCCGGCGTGCGGTGGAGATCCGGAAGAAGATCAACTCGCTGTTGTTGTATCCGAAGATCCTTTCGATGGTGATGGTGATCGTGCTGGGGGTTCTGCTTGGATTCACGCTGCCCCGTTTCGAGGGGATCTTTCTCGCCTCCAACGTGGAATTGCCTGCGCTGACGCAGGGACTGCTGACGGTTTCGCGGTTTTTGGGCAAGCATCCCCTGGGCACGGCCGCGGCCATTGTGGTGGGGGTGTGGATCATTCTATCGCTTCCCGCCCTGGTCCGCCGGGCGCTGATTCTGCATCGGATCCTGCTCCGGATTCCCGCGTTCGGGCCGGTGCTTCGGAAGTCGATTGCGTGTACGTTCTGCCGGACATTCGCGCAGCTGCTGTCGGCGAACGTGTCGATCCTACAGGCACTCAACCTGTGTCGGGACATCACGTGGAACGCCTACTATCGCAAATGTGTGGCGCAAACCTGCGTGCTGATCAGCGTGGGGCGCTCGATCAGTTCGGCGATTGAGCCGATGCGTCCGGTGCTTGGGGACGATCTGACCGCGATGTTGGCGTTCGGGGAGAAGACGGGGTCGATTTCGGATATGCTTGGGCCGCTGGTGCAGCGCTTGGAGCATGATCTTTCGCTGCAGGTGGAGAAGATGAAGCCCGCGATTGAGACGATGATCACGCTCGTGATCGCCGTGGTGGTGGGCACGATTGTGATCGCCGCGATGCTTCCCATGTTCGACATGGTGAAGGTGTTCAGCAAGTAAGCCTCCGGACGCTCCGGGGAGAGCGTTTTTTGGGGGGTAGGGCGAAGCCCTTTGGGTCACCCTGCTATCTGGTCACCCAGACCCGCTTCGGGGTCAGGAGGGAGGCGCTCTTCACCGGGATTCCCAGGGAACCGGCGTTGAAGGGGCCCACGATCACGATGTCCAGATTGGTGGCGATCGAGAGATCCGTCTGGAGTGTTCCGGCGTGGACGATGCGCAGGCTGCCTCCGACGAGCGCGGGGACGTTGGAAACCACCCAGAGCTGTTTGGGCCAAGCGGCGCTGTGGCTGCTGAGGTCGAGCTGGATCTCGTTGGGAGGATTCTCGGAGAGGGCCGCTCTCACCAGGGGGCTTCCAGAGAAGGTTCCCCCGGTGGCGGGGGGGGCGAGAGGCTCATGGAGGATCGTGCCTGCGGCGTCGACTTGGTTGCGCAACTGGTGGGGGCGCATGTCAGGGGAGGGGGCGTCCGATGTGGCGAAGAGCCACGGGGTCGGAATGGGGCGGACGAGGGCGAAGCCTCCGGAATCCCGGTCGACGACGAGCCCGCCGGTGCCCTGGGTGCTGAAGTGGAAGGGGGAGGATTGGGGGCCGAAGCAGAACCAGGGATGGGCGGCGGTGGGTTGGCGGCGCACGGCGAGGGCGCCGAGGGGGCCGATGGTGAGGGTTTCACCCGAGGTGACGGGGTAGTCCGATTCAAGATAGGCGTTGAGTGTGGTGGCCTTCTCGAAGCGGGCGCGTCCGAGTTGGACGCCTTGGGGCGGGAAGAGGATGGTGCTGCTCTGGGAGTAGAACGTGAAGAGGGAGAGGGGGATTTCATCCAGGGTGATGGGCGTGGCGCAATGCCACTGGCTGCCCCCCGAGACGGGTTGCGGGAGGTTCCACTCGGATTCGAGGCGGAGTGAGATGCGATTCCAGTAGGCGTCGAGGCAGGACTTCGAATCCAAGGTGGGGGTGAATCCGAAAATCGAGCTCGTGCGGGGTGTCGCGGAGATCCTGGCCAGCGAGGGGGTGGAGGACAGGGTGGTGGTGCGGGGAGCCCAAGCGGAGAGGGTGCCCGCGGAGGGAAGATCCCAGGTGAGGGGGGGCACGGCGGCGGAGGGGTCCCAGGAGGAGAGGGGGAAGGCGTTGCTGTTTCGCAGGTTGGAGGCGAGAGATTGGGCGAGGTGGAGTTCGAGCGCCCGGTGCTCCGTCTCGGCGAAGGTGCGGTAGAGGGTCTTGCGGGTGCGGGTCCGGCGGGATTGGGTGAGGGCAAGGGCGGCGCCGAGGAGCACCAAGGCGATGAAAAGGAATGCGGCGGCCTCGATGAGCGCGATGCCGCGGGAGCGTTGCCGGGTTGGGGAACCGTTTTTCACGGGAGTTTCAGGGTTCTTCCGGAGGCGACGAAGCGGACGGTCTCGCGGTGGTCCCCCTGCTTGACCCCGTTGGTGCTGAATGTTTCGTTGCCGATCGAAGCGAGGAATTCGAGTTTGAGGACGCCATCCTGGTGGGTGAAGAGGGTGGGGGTGGGGGTGCCGTTGAGGGGCGCGACGGCGCGGGCGCAGGGGAGGGAATTGACTGGGTCGGAAGGGAAACGCTCGCAGATTTTGAGGGTACCCTGCTCATGGGAAGGGGCGGGGTTCGGGGTCCATTCGAGCTCCAGATCCTTTCCATTGGGGAGGCTGAAGACGCAGAAGTTCCCCGACTGGCAGGGGATTTTGGGGGCGGAGCGGCTGGCGTACACGGTGATCCGGGAGGCGCGGCGCAGGGCGGATTGGAAGTCGGAGACGAAGCGTTCCGAACCGAGGAGGACGCGTTCGCGGCGGAGGTGGACGTTGATGCGGGAGGAGATGGCGAGGAAGAGGTCGATGCTCGCGACGGTGGCTACGGAGAGCATGGCCACGGTGAAAAGCAGCTCGAGCAGGGTCATTCCCCTGAGGGCATGTCGGGCTGCGCCGGGGGTGCGGGCTCTCATAGTTGTTGGAGCCGCAGGAGGGGCGGGGGCTCCAGTTGGAGTGTCTGGGTGGAGGGCTGGGCACGCGGGAATCCGGGGCGGGGATCCGCCCACTCCAAGCGGAGCCGGACCTGAATGCCGCCGGGGACCGTGGTGAAGGAGGCCCGCGAGGACCAGGGGAGTTGCTGGTAGGGGGGCTGTCCCGGGCTGATCCGCTCCCAGAGAAAGCCGGAGGTGGTGACTCCGGCGGGGTTGGCCGCGGCCAGGGAACTCAGCGTTGCGTAGGGAAGGGAGCCATAGCGCTCCACCTCGGACTGCAGGACGCGGGAGATGCCGGACTCGGCGCGGCCCTTGGCGGACTGGTAATCGCCCGCGGCAACCAAGGCCATGGCAGTTACCGCTCCGGCGCAGGCGATTCCGAGGGCGACGGTGACTTCGAGGAAGGTGAAGCCGCCTATTTTCTGTTTTTTGGGGCGACCCATGGTCGGGGATTGATGACCTGGTTTCCGGCCTCGAGCGCGGCTTCCCGGGCCTCCGGCAGGGTGGGAGCCGAAAGGAACTGTTCTTCCTGGATGAGCCGTGGGGTCACGAGGATGACAAGGTTGCGTTTTTTGGCGGAGTCCGAGTTGGACCCGAGGAGGGGGCCGAGGAGGGGGACGCTGCCGAGGATGGGGACCTGTTTTGTGCCGCGTTGCTCTCCGAGTTGCATGAGGCCGCCGATGCCCACCGTGAAGCCGTCGCGGACCATGACGGAGGTGGTGGTGGAGCGTCGGACGATGATGGGGAGTTTCTGGCCGGAAGCGCCCGTGGTTTGTCCGATTCGGGTGAGCACGGTGGGATTGATATTCAGGTCGATGCGCCCGTCCTCGAGGACGCGGGGGAGGACATCGAGGACAACCCCGGTTTGGAAGGATTGGGTGCCCGATTGCATCGAGTAGTTGTAGGGCGAGGTGGCACTGGAGCCGTTCACGGTGGTCGATGCCGCCGTCGAGAATGTCTCAATGAACTCCTGGACGATGTTATTCACTACGGCGGGGATTCCGGAACGGGTGACAACGCGGGTGTCGGTGACGAGGGAGCTGCGGTCGCGGGATTGAGTGGCCTTGAGGAGGAGGTCGACCTGCCATCCGGGGAGGATGGTGCGGCTGGTGTTGGGCATGCCGATCGAGCCGCCGCTGGTGTCCTCACGGTAGACATTGCGGGAGCGCAGCTCCCCATCGATGAAGGACGCGCCGTTGAGGAGTTTGCCTTTCCGGTTCGAGTAGCCGAGGCTCCAGTCGAGGCCGAGTTCGTGGAGTTTATCGACATCGATTTCAATGACGCGCGCCGTGATCTCGATCTGGGGTTCGCTCACGTCGAGGACGCGAATGTAGCGCTCCACCTCCTCGTGTTGTTTCTCGGTGGTGCGCACGACCAAGGCGTTGGTGATGCGGTCGAGGTAGATGTAATTTTTCTGTTTGGGGTCGAATCCGCCTTTCCAGAGGGGCGTATCCATGGGCAAGCCCGGGATAAAACGTCCGTCGGACGACATGTTGCCGTTCCCGGATCCTCCTCCTCCCCCTCCCGAACCGGTCCCATCGGAGGAGGTGGAGGAGACGGCGCCCGAGGAGGAGGCGTTGAAGGAGGAGGATCCGCCGGAGCCCCCCCCTCCCGAGCCGTTGGAAGTGGTGGTGGCCATCCCGGAGGAGGCCGGTTCCGGAAAGGCGGGGGAGGTGCGGTTTGCCGGCTTGATCTGGTCGATCCCGAGGAGGTTGGCGACGCTCACAATGGCGAGGCGGGCATCCACGTGTTTGAATGCGTAGCTTCGGGTGACGAGGGTGTCGCTGGTCTTGGCCGAGCTGCGGACGAGCTCCAGCGCGCCGTCCCTGTCGGAGATCTGAAAACCCCGGGATTTGGCGACGAGATAGAAGGCGTCCTTCGCCGTCATGCCGTGGAGGGTGAACGCGACGGTTTCCGCTGGGTCGATGGTGGGCTCAATGTAGTTGATGCCGGCCTCGAGGGCGAGCATGCGCAGGACCCGGCCCAGGGGGGAGCCTTCATCGAATTCAATGATGGCCGAGGGAGAGGAACCCGAGGTTACCAGGGGCGTGGCAGGGACCGTTGGGGGCACCGGTTTGGGTTCGGGGAGGCCGCGCGGGGGTTGGGGGCTGGGAACGGGCAGTTTGGGGGCCGCGCCGAGCGCGGGAGATTGGGCGTGTGCGGCGGTGGGGGAAAGCAAGGCACACTGCGCGGAGACGATCGAGAGAACGCCGAGCGAGGAAAAGAGGTGGGGCAGCCGGGGCATGGGGCAGGGTGAGGAAAAGGAGTCAGGGGCGGGCGTCGTCGTCGGTTGCGGACCCCGGTTTTTCCGAGGGGGCCTGGAGCGGCAGAGGGGCGGTGGTCTTTTTCCGGACGAACGGGAGCTCGAGAGGCGCGTTCATTCCGGCCACGGACAGTTTGATTCCGGTGGGTTCCACCTTGGCGAGTTTGGCCGGGATGACCCCGGACTTGAGGATTTCGTCCAGTCCGAGGTTGTAGATGCGGTTGGTTTGCTCGAGCCGTTTGAGGATGGCTTCGTTCAGGTGGATTTCAAGGGAGTCTCCGATGCGCAGGATGCGCCGTCCGATCAGTGCGCTGCCGCCCTTCGGGGAGCAGACGAGTCCTTGGATGGCGTAGAGTTGGCCCAAGATCTGGTTGAACTCCCTCGCGTAGGCGGTGATTTCGGGTTCGCGTTTGCCCGTCGTGGCGTTGGTGGCTCCCGGTGTCAGGAGGGTTTTTTTCACCGAGGCATCCACGAAGGGGTCCCGTGGGGAGCGCTTGTACTCGGGGGTTTGGGGAAAACGGATCTCTCCGAGATCGGGCAGCGGGGACACCGAGGCGAGGGCGTTCTGGGCGAAAAGCAGCGCGGCGGGTAGGAGGCTGGCGAGGCGCGGTCGGGCCGGTCTCGGCGCGGCCGGGCGGAAGCCGGAGGTGGGTGAGGGGTGCATAAACGCGATTCGGTTCTCGGAGACCGGCGAAGAATCGGGGGTGGAGACTATCGCGATCGGGAAGTTCCTATTGAAATGCTTTTCGGGTGGGTGGGAAAGCCGCATTTCCGGAGGGGGGGTGTCGCATCTTTGTGCGACTAGGGTTTGGTTGGCTGATGGTTATAGGGTCCGGCGCCGGTTGTTCGGATTGGGGAGGGGGCGGGCGCGAGGGCGCTTCAAAAGCCTCTTTCAAAAGGGCGTTTCGTTTCTGAGGGGCCCTTGTGGTAGAGTTTACCGAACTTAGGTCGTCCTCGGTGACGCATTGCCGACCCTACACCCTGTGATTTCTTTTTTATCTCCAATGAAGCCTTTGGATGTTCCAAGGGGGATCCCGGCCGGGAGGCCTTGCGGGTCCCGTCCTGCGGGGTTTCGTGGAGTTGCGTTGGTCGCGCTGGGTTTGGGAGGGCTGGGTTTCAACGGAGCGGATGCGTGGGCGGAAACGGTTTCCTTTGAGCAATCGTTCACGAACGGATCCTCCGCGGGAACCGGCGCGGGAACGGTGAAGATTGCGCTGCGTCGTCTGGGGCCCTCCAACGCGTCCCCGCTGACGGTGCCCGTCGAGTACAGCTCCAGCGTCGCGGCGTTGAACGGGACGCAGAGTGTGACGATTCCCGCGGGGGCATGGACGGCGAACCTGAGTTTGCCCATCCCGTCCTTGTCGGCTTCGAATGCGAACGCGGTGGTTGATGTGAAGCTTCTGTCGAGCAGCTCGGTGCAACCTGATGGGATCCTTCACCATGTGGTGCGTCTGCTTCCCAGGCCGGCTCCCACCTCGGCGACTGTGCGGGTGAACGCCGTGGTGTTTTCCGGTGCGGAGGTGCCTGCGGATGCGATCCTCTGCCAGAGTGGGACGGTGAGTTTTTTGCTTCAGGGAGGGGTGGTGGCCTTGGGAGGGGGAGCGGGTGCCGGAGTGCCTGGCTGGGTGCCGCCGCCTCCCTCGTGGGTCCCTATGCCGTTCAGTCCGGACGGGAGGTATGCAAAGGGGGATTGGATTCCGCCCCTTGCGCCCACGGCGGTGGCGCTGCGCTTTGGAACTTTGCAGTCGGAGGCCCCGTAGGGGCAAAGAAATGGAAACGGCTTTGAATAGGAATCCTGAAATCGAGCGGGGGCCATCTGCGGGGGGGGGGGCAGGGAAGGGGGAACGGGGTTTTACCCTGATCGAGTTGGTGACGGTGATCGTGCTTTTGGGGCTGCTTTCGGGGCTGGCGGTGCCCTCGTTTTTGCAGACCTTGGCCAAGTCGCGGGGCAAGCAGTGCGGGAGCTATTTGCTGATGATTGAGCACGCGAAGGATTCCTTTTGGATTGATCATCCGGGGCAGGAGATCCTCTCGGAGGAGCAGTTGGTTCCGTACATCACGGCGGTTTTCTACGATCCGATGGATCCCACCAAGCGGGTGTTGCCGAGGTGTCCCGAGGGCGGTGCCTACTCCAACCAATTGGACCGGACCAAACGGTGCGCGTGCAGTTTGGACACGCTGGTGGGAACGCCTCCCAATCAGGTGAGCAATCGGGATGGGATTCACGATTCGGGGCTGTAGCCGGGGCGCGAACGGGAAAGGATGGGATCATGAGTTTTACACCGACGCCTCCGAGTTTGGGGCTGGAAGAGTTGATTGCGGAGGCCTCGCGGCAGAACGCTTCGGACGTGCTGATTTCGCGCGGGGCGGTGCATTTCCGGTGCGCCATGGAGATCCAGAACAGCGGGTTTGCCGAACCAAAGGATTTTCCCGAGTGCCTGTTTGCCGGGTTGGAGCGGGAGGAGTTGGAAAGGGCGCACCAAGCCTTGGATGGGAATGCGGGGGCGGCCGATTTTGCGGTAATCGCGGGCGGGGTGCGTCTGCGGGCGAACGTGTATCGCTCGGCGGAGGGCCTGTGTGCGGCGTTGCGTCTGATTGCGGACAAGGTGATGACGCCGGAGCAGATTGACTTGGATCCGAAGGCGACCCAGACGGTGCTTTCCAAGCGGCAGGGGTTGGTGCTGGTGACGGGGCCCACGGGATCTGGGAAATCGACGACGGTGACGGCGCTGGTGGAGCGGATCAACCAGATGCGGCACGCCAACATCATCACGATCGAGGATCCGATTGAATTTGTGTACACGCCCCGGCATTGCACGATTCAGCAGCGGGAGGTGGGCCGGCACGTGGGATCCTTCGGGGAGGCGATTCGCTCGGCGATGCGGCAGAATCCGGATGTGATTGTGGTGGGGGAGGTGCGGGATGCGGAAACGATGCGGGCGGCTTTGCAGGCGGCGGAGACGGGGCACCTGATTTTTGCGACCTTGCACACGAAGCGGGTGTACAACACCGTCTCGCGCCTGATCGGGTTTGCTCCCCCGCACGAGCAGACGGAAGTCCGGCAGATTCTGGCCAACAACCTGATTGCCGTGATCTGCCAGCGGCTGTTGCGGCGTCCGGATGGGAAGGGCGTGGCGGCGGCGCGCGAAATTTTGGTGCACACGCCGGCGAGCGCGACCCTGATCCGAGAGTCGAAGGAGCGGCAGTTGGTGAACGTGATGTCCACGGGGCAGGGCCAGGGGATGATCGATTACAACAACTCGTTGCGGCGGTTGGTTCAGGCGGGCTGGATCGACGCCAACACGCTGCGCGAGGAAACCGACGAGGTTTGAGGAGGATTTACTGCGGATGAATTTGTTTCATGTCATTTCCAACTTTCCGTTTGGCTATTTTGCCCGCACGGCCCTGAGGTTTTCCGAGCCTCCTTCCGTGGCGTTCTGGGTGCACGGTGCGGAGAAGGCCTTCGGGCTCTTCCGGGACGGGAAGAACGTGAGTTTCGATGCGAATTTGGAGCGCCGTGCCGGGGCGCCCACGCTGCTGGCCCCGCCGGCGGTGAAGACGCCGTTCCGCCGCGAGGTGTTGGCGCAGAAACGGGTCGCCCGGGACGGGCGGATGCTTTTCGTCGTCGAGCACGCGGAGGCGATCGTGGCGTTGGTGCAGACGCGGAAGCTGTCCCTGAAAAGCGTTGCGGATTTGCGGGCCACTCCGGTGGATACGCTCATTCCCCTGACGGCGCCCGCAGACTCGTATTTGTGGGAAATGCTGGGCACCGACTTTGAGAAGCTGGGCTCGAGCGGGCCCGTGCCGGAGTCGTTGATCCTGGTGGGGTTGCCAAACAAGGTGTGCTGGTGGGCGGAGAAGTGGGTGGAGACCTTGGAGTGCATGCTTTTGAACCTGGTTCCCTCCTTGCTTGCGGAACTGGTGTGGTGCCGGGACCGGATGCTTCCCTTCGTGGTGCTGGTAGGCAGCACGCAGAGTCATTTGGCGGTGTACCAAAAGGGGCGGCTGCATTTGCTCGCCCGGCTGCCGGGAGAGGCGGGTTTGTCCGGGGTGCTGCTGGAGCCGATGATCGAGGAAATCCGGATGGAGTTACGCATCGAGCCCAGCCCCTTGGGGATCTATCACCGCACGGCATCGGCGGCCCAACTGGAGCCGCTGGTGGGGCGCTTCCGGGAACCCGTGATGATCCTGGCCCCGCACGTAGGCCATCCCTGTCCCGCCGATTATCCCGTGGCCGCCGCGGTGCTCAACACCCTGCTGGAGGTCTCCCTATGAATGCCTTGTTTGTATCTCCCGAGCACCAGCGACGGACCCTGTACCGGACGCACAAGGCGTATCGGGCCATTTTCTTCCTGCTTCTCGGATGGTGCGCCGTGTTGGTGACGATGGGGGTCGTGCTGAGTAACATCAAGGCGGCCGGATTCTTCCTCTCCCAGCGCTTGCTCGAGGCGGAGCGGGAGGAAAAGGTGGTGCAGTCGGAGGAGGAGAAACTCACGCCCTCGATTCAAAAAATCCAGCGGGCCCGGGCTTGGTCGGAGTCGTTGACCGACCGCGTTTGGCTGGCGGATGTGTTGTTTCGGATCGAGCGAGCCATTCCCGCAACGCTCTGTCTGACCCGCGTTTCGGTGCAGAACCATTTCGCGAACCTCAAGGCCCCGGACCGGCTCGAGATTGAGCTGGATGGCGTGGCGAAGCCTCCCGGCGCGGCGGGCTGGCAGACCGCACTCCAGTCGGCCTTTCCCGGATGGCGTGTGCTCTCGGTACGGTCCGGCGCGGAACCGGTTGCTGAGAAAAATGCGGATGCCTCCGAGGACCGTGAGCCGCTCCTTCCCTTTTCCTTTGTGATCCAGCAGCCGGTGCCCTTGAAGAAAGAGAAGTAATCCCGAACTGAAGCGATTTTCATGGACCAGTTGCTTTCCAAACTGAAGAACGCCAATCCCTGGCTGCATTTCACCCTCGTGGCCGTGGCCGGGTTTTTGTTGGTGCTCGTGGCCTTGCAGGCGTGCATGGAGTCGCGCCGGATCAACCAGAATACGGAGGCCAGGGCAGATGCCCTCGAAAAGCGCAATACGCTCCGGAATACGAAGTTGAGCCAGACCCGTTCCAAGGTCGCCGAACTTTCGCCGATTGCGGATCAGATGCTCAAGGGCATCGCCTCCGCCGACCAAGGGGAGCCGGATCTGAACCCGCTCGAACAGAAGATTCAGATCCGCCATCTGGCGGCGCTGGAGGACGAGGGTAAATCCCGGTTTACCTTCCGCTCCAACGCGGTGGAATACCACGCGCTGGTACCGGCTCTGGCTGCCCAGGAAAAGGCCACGCCCCTGATGCGCTGTTCCAGGCTCATTCTACTGACCACTGCGCAGCGTCCGTTTTCCACCGCCGCGATCCCGCTGCAGATGGACATGGAGCTGGTCTTTCCCCGCGAGTGAGCGCGGGCTCCCCACGGGATGCGTGGGGCGTGAGGCTGGGATGAGGGAGGGAGGGCGCCCCGGTCGGGGAAGGCCTTCGTGAGAGCACTTGCGGACGGACGTGCGCATCGCCGTGTCCGCGCGCCTTGGAGGCGCTGGAATGCGGCGTGCTCTTAGGACGACCGGCCTGCCTGTGGCCTGGGTCCCCCTGGAGGCGGGAGGCGGATTTTTGCGCTGCAGTCTAAGAATGCAGTGTGTATCGGAATATAGATTCTTGTATGCGCGCGCTTCCTTCGTCCTTTGCACCGGGTACAGCGGGGTCCTTTCAGATTTTGTCCGCCGTGCTGGGGGCACTCGTCCTCTTGCTTGGACGGACGCCGGCGGCGGGCCGTGCTGCGGCCGCGGACGCGTTTCGGGAACTGGCCCCTCTGTTGGAAGAGCATTGCGTGGAGTGCCATGAGGGCTCCAAGGCGAAGGGAGGGCTGGAACTCGCCCGCCTGGCCCAGGACCTGGAGGATCGCGGCTTGCGGGAGCGTTGGGTGCGGGTACATGACCGGATCCAAAAAGGGGAGATGCCGCCTCCGAAGAAAGGGGAGCTCTCGAACGGGGAGCGGGCTCGGATGGTGGGGATCCTGGGAGGGGCGTTGCAGGAGGCGGATCGGCGGGAGGTAGAGCGCTTGGGGCGGGGGCCGTTGCGCCGTTTGAACCGGGAGGAATACGAGAACAACCTGCGTCAGCTGTTGCACCTGCCGAACCTCGAGATTCGGGGCATGCTCCCGGAGGACCGGGAAGGACACCATTTCAACAAGGCCAGCGACACGCTGGACCTGTCCCGCGAGCAGTTGACGGCCTACCTGGATGCGGCGGAGGTGGCGCTGCGCGCGGCGAGGGTCACCGACCCCCAGCCGAGGAAACCGGATGCGTATCGGGCGGTCGGAACGGATCTGTTTCCCCGGCTGGGGACGTTCGGAAATCGGCAGGCGATGTTTTTTGCGAAGGGCGACCACGCCGCGAATCTGGAAGCCAAGCCCTCGAAAGAGGAGGAACTCCGAAGGGCTGCGGACGAGGAGTTGGAACTGGCGCTGTTTCGTTCCGCCAGTTGGCCGTATTTCGGTTATCCCAAGCGGTTTGTGGCCAAGGTGGGTGGGGAATATCGGGTCCGCTTTTGGGCGCGTGCCGTCCGGCAGGTGGACGGCTTTCGGCTCGTGCCGGCCGAGGCTCCGCAGCCGATGACCTTTCGGGCGCGGAAACCCTCGGGGCCGTGCATTGCCGGGGATCCGAGAGCCACGGGAGGCATTCTGGACATCGCCCCGGAGGGTGCGCTCTACGAAACCACGGTACTCCTGCGCGAGGGGGAGACGTTTGAATACAGCCTGCTTGGGCTTCCCATTCCGCTGGCGTTCAACGTCCAGGGAGGCCCGCCGATTTATCGGTTCCCTCCCTTTCCGGAGGGGGGCCAGCCCGGGGTGGCGTTCCGGTCGTTGGAGGTGGAGGGCCCGCTGGTCCCGGCCGAATGGCCGCCGGCATCGCATCGCGTCCTCTTCGATTCCCTGCCCGTGGGGGCGGTGCCTGCGGATGCGAAGTCGGAGGCGATCCGACTGCTCCGGCGCTTTGCCTCCCTTGCGGTCCGGGAGCCCTTTTCGGAGGCCGATCTAGAGATTTTCGAGCGTCTCATTCTGGGGCGTCTGGAAAAGGGCGAGTCTTTCGAGTCTGCGCTCCTGGCCGGCTACCAGGCGGTGCTGTGTTCGGGCCCCTTCCTCACCCTGCGCGAGCCTGAGAAGGAGGGGGACCACTTCGCGGTTGCCTCCCGGCTCTCGCATTTTCTGACCAACCGGGGACCGGACGACGCCCTGAGTGCCCGCGCGGGCGAGGGACTGCTGCGGGAGCGCCGGGTGCTGCGTGCGGAAAGCGAGCGGCTGATCGCAGGCGAAGGTTTCGAGAGGTTCATCCACAACTTCACAGACTACTGGCTGAACCTGAGACATCTGCGCCGAGATGACCCCGATGTCCGCCTCTTCCCGGAGTACCGTTTTGACGATTACCTCGTGGAGAGTCTGGAGCGGGAAACGCGCGCCTTCGTGGCGGCGATGATTCGGGAGAATCTCCCGGCCACGGTGCTGGTCGATGCCGACTTTGCCTACGCCAACGACCGCCTTGCGCGGCATTACGGACTGGAGCCCCTCACGGGATCGAACCTTCGGAAGGTGTCCCTGCCGGAGGGGAGTCCCTACGGAGGCCTCCTGACGCAGGGGGCGATTTTGAAGGTCACCGCGAATGGCACGACGACGTCGCCGGTGGTGCGCGGCGCCTGGGTGATGGAGCGTCTGCTGGGAGAGCCGCCGCCGCCGCCCCCGCCTAGCGTACCGGCGGTGGAGCCGGACATTCGCGGAGCGAAGACCATTCGGGATCTACTGGCGCTGCACACGCGGGACGAATCGTGTGCTTCCTGCCACGCCAGATTCGACCCGGTGGGTCTCGCGCTGGAGAGTTTTGATGTGCTGGGAGGGTGGCGTGAGAACTACCGGAGCCTCGGCGAGGGGGCGCAGGTGAAGGGGATCGACCGGGCCGGACACGAGTACGCATACACCGTGGCCGCCCGAGTCGAACCGAACGGCAAACTGCTCGACGGAACGGCGTTCTCCAACATACGGGACTTGAAGAAAGTTCTGGCCTCCAGGCCCCGTCAGCTGGGATGCAACCTGCTGCATCAGTTCACCATCTACGCGACGGGGACACCCGTGCGGTTTTCGGACCGGCCCGAGATCGAGGCGATCCTCGATGCGTGTGAGCCGGCTGGGTACCGGGTTCGCGACCTTCTGCTGGGTTTGATTGAGAGCCGGATTTTCCTGGGCAATGCCGGTTGCCACTGAACGAACATGACTATGAGAAACACGACCCCCACCCCCT
>JBEBAG010000061.1:0-6261 GCA_041159065.1 Verrucomicrobiota bacterium
AAAAACACCGGGACAACCGAGGCTCCCGTCTATGATCCGCCCCGGCAGATTCTGGCAAACGGAAGGCCCTTGGAGACGTTTGGATGGCCATCGCCTTGCATGGCTGATTTTAAGCGATCCGGAAAACTGGACATGCTTTGCGGGGAATTTCTGGATGGATTTACGTTTTTTGAAAACAAGGGGACCCGGGAGAATCCCGTGTACTCCGAGGGCATCAAGCTGCACGATACGGAAGGTTCTCCGATTCGGATGGATCTCCAGATGATCCGGCCCGTCGTGATCGATTGGAACCGGGATGGATATCCGGACCTTGTGGTGGGAGACGAGGATGGTCGGGTTGCGCTCTTGCTGAACAAGGGAAAAGTCTATTCGGATGGCAGCCCGGCGTTTGATTCCCCCCGCTATTTCCAGCAGGAGGCCGATTTTGTGAAGGGGGGGGCCCTTGTGACGCCTGTGGGTTATGATTGGGATGGGGACGGTGCTCAGGATATTCTATGTGGGAATTCCGCAGGCTATATTTTGTTTTTTAGAAACCTGAGCCCTCCCGGAGTGGAGTTCCCAAAGTGGGCCGCGCCCGTCCGACTGGAAGCGAATGGGGAAGTGTTGCGGATTCTCGCGGGCCAGAACGGGAGTATCCAAGGGCCGGCGGAGGCAAAGTGGGGATACACCACTTTGAGTGTCGCGGATTGGGATGGGGATGGGCTGGCGGATTTGATCGTCAATTCCATTTGGGGAAAGGTGGTCTGGTATCGGAACGTGGGCACGCGTTCGAAACCGAGCCTGGCGGCGGCTCAGCCGATCGAGGTGGAATGGGAGGGGGAACCCCCCCGCCTGAGCTACGGATGGTTACGTCCCGAGGGCAAAGCGTTGCTCACGCAATGGAGAACCACCCCGGTGGTCTGTGATTGGAATGGGGACGGTCTTCCGGATCTGGTGATGTTGGATCCGACCGGCACGCTTTCCCTTTTTGAGCGCGCGCAGCACAACGGGAAGCGCGTTCTGCTGCCGCCCAAACATGTCTTCTGTGATGAAAAAGGGGTTCCGCTCCGATTGGCAAAGGGATCCGGGGGTGCCAGCGGGCGACGCAAACTCTGTATCGTGGACTGGGATGGGGATGGGAAACTCGACATCCTCTTGGATTCCACGAACGCGAATTTCCTCCGTCAGGTGGATTGCCGGGATGGAAAATGGTTTTTCAAGGACTTGGGCCCGGTTTCTTCCCAAAAACTCACCGGACACGATGTGAGCCCGACCGTGGTGGATTGGAATCAGGACGGAATCCCCGACTTTCTGTGCGGGGCGGAGGATGGACATTTGTACTACTTGAAGAATCCCCGCGGGCGTTGAGTTGCGGGCGTGTCGGTAAAATAACCGACATTTCTCGGAGGGCGGTTTGTGAGAGCGTCGGGCATGGCTGTTTCCCTTCGCTCCCTTCTGTCCGTTGCGCTCACGGCACTCGGACTCACGTTTTGCGCAGAGCCCGCTTTGGGGCGTGGTCGGGTTTACGTGTTCGGGGAGCGTTCGTTTCCCAAGGCGGGCGGTGCGCTCGCGCTGGCGCCGCTTCGGATCGTGGCGGTGTTGCGAGAGCACGGGGTGGAGGCGTCGGTGGTGGATGAGGCGGCGCTGGAGCAGTCGGCCTGGCTGGAGGAGTCCGAGGCGTCGGTGCTGGTGCTGCCCTGCGGGAATGCTTTTCCCAAGGCCGCGCTCCCCAATCTGCAGCGGTTTCACAAGCGGGGAGGAAGCCTCGTGCTGAGTGGTGTTCCCTTCACCCATCCCTGCGAGCGGATCGATGGAAAGTGGAAGGATTTGGGACATCAGAGCCATGTGGGGCATGGCGACCAAGGCATGGGGACGGGGAGCTTTGGATCGGCAGACCCCCAGGCCCGCTGGACGCTTCGAGTGCCGGAAAGTCCCCTGGCCCTCCCGGAGGATTGGTTTCATGGGAAGGAAGGACGCACGCAGTGGCTCGAGCCCAGCTCTTTGGATCCGAAAGATGAGGTCCTGCCCTTGCTTCTCACCGGACGCAACCCGCAGGAGGCGAAACTGGCCGCGGCGCTGGTGCGCCATCGTTGTGAAGGGTTTTCGGGAGCGTGCGACGTGTGGCTGGGCCATCAGGCTGGCGGGGAGGAAGAAAAGGATGTTTTCCTGGGGACCCAGCTCATGGTGCGAGGGGTTCTCTGGTGCCTTCGCGAAAAGGGGGAGTTGGGCGCGGAGGATTTCGAGGCGTGCCTGGCGGCGCTCAACCAAAAGGCGTTCCCGGCGCCGCTTCCCGGGGGACTGGTGGCGGAGGAGTCCGCGCGTCCTTGGGGCGACACGTTTCTTCCCAAGTCCCATCCGCCTGCGCGTCAACTGGATGCGGTTGTCTTGAACCGGCTCAGTGCCGAGGTTCGGGTTGCGCTGACTTGCCTGCAGGGCCTGACCTCGAGGAGCACGCCGAGTGTTTGGCTGATCCACACTCCGGCGGACCGTTTCTGGCTGGAGTGGCATCAAAAGCAGGGGCACATCGATGGGTTTGTGGAGGAGCCGGACTGGAAGCGTCTCTTTTCAAAGCACAAGGACCGGATCAAGGGAGTGGTGGTGGCCGATCCCGACCTCTATCGGGGCGATCTGCTGGCGGTGAACGTGGCTGCCTGCGAGGACTGGATTGTGGCGTCTCCGGCGCTCGCCGAGGAGCTGGGCCTGGAGGTGCGGATGGATCTGAGGGGGCGCTTCCAAACGTATGCGGAGGGGCTGGAATGGCTGTGGGAAACGTACAAAGGCCGGTTTAATCGGCATTTGTGCGATTACATGCAGCCCGGCCGGCTCCAGAACGGCAACTTCGCCTACGCCTATCAGTGGAAAGCCCCCATGGTGTGGATTTCAGGGAGCGAGGACGAAAATGCGCAGGGGGCGGATCGATGCGCCGAGCGGCGCGTCGTGGCGAAGGTGTTTTCCGAAATGCCCGTGAATATCCCGATCATGGGATTTCCCGCGGCCGGTGAGGGGGTGGGAATCGGGGAGCCTCCGGGGGTCGCGCTGGCAAGCCGGTATGGAAAGGGATTGGTCTGCACGGACCACATGCTCAACGCCGGGGTCATGAGCGGGGTGCGCGTGGCCGAGTTGAAGCAGCCCGAACAACCGCCGGTCCCCGCGCTGGACCGGGATAAGATCTACGTAGCCCTCGTGATGTCCGATGGGGACAACCAGAACGCATGGCACCTGTTCTTCCGCAAGTACTTCGAAAGTCCGAGCCACGGCAAATTCCCGCTGGCGTACGGGATCGGTCCTGCGATTCGGGAACTGCAACCGGCTTTGGCGCAGTGGTATTTTCAACGGGCGACCCCCACGACCGAGTTCATTGCCGACGTGAGCGGCGCGGGTTACATGCAGCCCGACCACTGGGGTGAAGCGTATGTAAATCAAGCTCAGGTGCTTTCAGGTTTTCTTCGCTGGACAGCCGCGCTCCTGCCTCCGCTCGGCCTGCGCAGCGTGCGCACGGTGCACGGAGAGGACGGCATCCTCTCCGAATACGCGAAGGCGCTGCCCTTTTGTCACAGTCTCTTTGCCGATATGGGCTGCTACTCGGGGCACCGAGGGTACCCCAACCTGACTTACACGCTGCCCGAGGGAATGCCGGTTTTTCGGGCCGTGACGACCTGGCGGAATTACGGCAGCGGCTTCATGGGGGAGATCCGCGAGCAGGTGGGAAATACGCGACCCGCCTTTGTGAACGGGTTCGTCCACTGTTGGACCTTTGGACCGGATCAGCTGGAATCCATCGTTCGAAACGCCGGGCCGGACGTGGTGTTCGTGACGCCCTCGCAACTGGCCGCGTTGTACCGCCAGGCCGCCGCGTCGGCTGGCAAGAGGGCGGTTGCCGGAGGTGGTGCAGTGCGGGGCGGGGGGCGGTGAGGGCAGGCTGGTGCCCGGAGGCGGGGCGCCTCAGGCGAGGAGCGTCCAGAGACGGAAATGGACGCAGACTCCGGCGAGGAGGGTCAGGCTGACGAGGGCATTGATCTGGAAAAAGGCGCGGTTGATTTGTCCGGGGTCCGCCGATGCCGCGAGGCGGTGTTCCCAGACGAGGGCGATCAGGGTGATGGCGAAGGCTCCCCAGAAGGCGGGCCCCATTCCGGAGAGTGCGCCGAAGGCGGCGAATCCGAGGGACGCTGCGAGGTGAAGCCCTTTGGCGAGACGAAGGGTGGCGGGGATTCCGAACCGGGAGGGGAAGCTGAAGAGGTTTTTGGACCGGTCGAAATCCGCGTCGAGGGTGGAGTAGATGAGATCGAAGCCGAAGGTCCAGCAGAGGACGGCGAAGGCGAGTGCGGATGGGACGGGGGAGGCGAACAGGGAGCCGGTGACGGCCGCCCAGGCTCCCATGGGAGCCACGGAGAGGGCGAGACCGAGGAAGAGATGGGAGTAGGGGGTGAAGCGCTTGGTGAGGGAGTAGAAGAAAATGATGGCGAGCATCAGCGGGCTGAGCCGGAAGCAGAGGGGGTTGAGGCGGGCGCTGCAGGCAATGGCGCCTAGGGAGCCCGCGAGGAGAACGACCCAGGCTTGGGGTTTGGTGACGAGCGTGTGCCGGTCGGCCGTGCGGGGGTTGAGCTTGTCGAACTCCCAGTCCGCGATCCGGTTGAAGCACATGGCTGCCGTGCGTGCGCACACCATGCAGCCCAGAATCCAGCCAAACACGGGGAGGGCCACCCTTCCCTGTCCGGCGACCAGCATGGCGGTGAGTGCGAAGGGGAGCGCGAAAACGGTGTGGGAAAAACGGACGAAGGTTCCGAGCCGAAGGAGAAAGGAGGGCCTTTCAGTTGCAGATGCCATTCCTCCACCTTGGCCCCGCAGAGGCATTTCGCGCAACGGCACTCTCAGCGCATCCGCCTAGCTGCCCGCGCCCGATCCAAGAGAGGGGGGCCGTGGGGCCGAGGAGCGATGGACAAAAGGGAAGGATGCGAGACATGGCAATCGAGCGCGAGGGAAGTCGGATCACGGAGCGGAGGAAGACGGGATGGGGGACGCGCTGGGGCGTGTGCCGCATGGCGCTGTGCCTGGGGTGGTGCGTGGGGTGGTGCGTGGGGTGGGGGATGGTTGCTCCCGCGCGGCTTCTGGCCGTGCAGGCCGTCCTTCTGCAGGACGGGTTCACCAGCAACGCCGCATCTCAGCAGGGGGCGAACTTCCAGGGTCCTCCTGGAAACCAGGCTCTTTGGGTGGATGGGCGGCCGGGCGGGGAGTGTCGCGCGTGGTTGCAGTTTGATTTGGCGGCCGTGCTTCCCGTGGGCATCCACTGGACGGAGGTTCGGCGGGCGACCCTGATTCTTTTTGTGCAGACGCTCTCCGCTCCCGGAGTTGTGCAGGTGGAGGCGGCGAGTGGACCGTGGGAGGAGCGCGAACTCAGTCAGCTCTCGGCACCGCCCACGATTCGGGATGGGGCGGGGCGAGTGTTCGCGGGCGCGGCGGGTTTTGCCGTGGGGCGTTTTGTGAGCCTGGACGTGACCGAGTTGGTCCGGGACTGGTTGGGGGGCGCCTTGCCCAACCATGGGCTCGTGCTGGTTCCGGGGGATGAATCGGTCCGGATTGCCTTTGACTCGAAGGAATGTGTGGCCCGAGGGCATGCGGCCACGCTCGAGCTTATGATTGGAAATGCGGTGACGGCATCGCCCCTCTGGTACAAGGGCAGGGGGCGCCCGGATTCGGCGTTCGGAGCGGAGGGAGACTGGTTTTGGGACACCGAGGAGCGGGCCTTGTACGGGCCCAAGTCCGCTGGGGGCTGGGGGGATCCGCTCGGATTCCGGGGAAGCGCCGGGCCGATGGGTATCCCCGGTGTTCCTGGGCGCGAGGGGGCTCCGGGGCCTCCGGGAAGGGGATGGCTGAGCGGCGGGGGGAGTCCTCCGGAGTCTCTTGGGCAGGAGGGGGATTTTTACCTCAACCGATTTAGCGGGACGTATTATGGGCCGAAGACGGCCTGGGGCTGGGGGCCGGGCTTTTCGTTGAGGGGCCCCAGTGGTCCCCCGGGGCCGCCTGGTCCGGCGGGGTCGGAGGGTCCTGTGGGGCCGCGCGGCGGGGTGGGTGTACCGGAGTATCTGGAGCCGATGGGCGATATTTCGATGGGGCGATTTACGGCGGGTGCGCGTCCTTAGGAGGCGGGGAGGAATGCGAGACGAAGGGGAGTGGAAAGAACGAGGAGGTCCGATCGGGGAGGGCGCTGCGGGCGGGGGGGGATATGGAGGGTGCCCGAGAGGGTTGCGGAGGGGATTCGGGTGGGGCGCCTTGGCGCGGGTGGCG
>JBEBAG010000062.1:0-6160 GCA_041159065.1 Verrucomicrobiota bacterium
GGGATAGCGAGTTTTCGGTGAGGCGTCGATCCAAAGGCGGCTCGGGACCTAGACCAGTGGCTAGGTAGGCGGCGTAGCGGAAAGGACGTACAAGGATGGGCGTGCGCTGCGCCTCGGAGTCGAGACGGTGGGTCACGCGGATCCGTCCTCGGATGAACGGGACCTGCAGCGCAATCCCTTGGGGAGAAACTGGCGTTCTTGGTTTCAGGGACCCGCCGGGAGGCAGCGCGGGCCGCGGAGGAGGCGGCCCGCGCTCCTTTTTACTACTGTGCGTGGGAGCGGCAGGGCGTCAAACGGCGAGGGGGCGGCGCTGGCGCGGTGCGGATGGCGTCCGTAGAGTGACCGTATGAGCGTTCGACGGATTGCGGTGCTGGGATCCCTCAATATTGACCACACGCTGCAGGTGGAGCGGATTCCGGGGCCGGGGGAAACGGTGAGCGCGTTGCGGGCGGCGATGGGCTACGGGGGGAAGGGGGCGAACCAGGCGGTGGCGGCGGTCCGTGCGGGGGGCGAGGTGGTTTTGCTTGGGTGCGTGGGGAGGGAGGAGGCGGGGGCGGCCTATGTGCGTGCGCTGGCGTCAGAGGGGGTTGGTACGGAGGGGATCCTGGCGGTGGAGGAGGCGACGGGGTGTGCGTTTATTGCGGTGGATGGGCGAGGGGAGAACAGCATTGTGGTTTATGCGGGGGCGAACGGGGCGATGAGTGTGGAGCGGTTGGAGGGGGTGTGGAGCCGTGTGGGGCGCTTCGGGGCGCTCCTTGTGCAGTTTGAGTGTCCGATGGAAACGGTGGGGAGGGCGGTGGAGTTGGCGCAGTGCGCGGGTGGCTGGGTGGTGGTGAATCCCTCTCCTTGGCGTGAGGAATGGAGGCTTCTGCGGGAGGGGTTGGCTCCGGTGGATGTGTGCGTGGTGAACGCGCATGAGGTGGAGGCGGCGACGGGGCTTGGGGTGGAGGAGGTGTGTGGCGATGGGAGGGCGGCGTGCGCGGCGGCGCGATGCCGGTGGTTGGTGCTCACGCGGGGAGGGGCCTCGACGCTGGCCTTTGGGCGGGAGGGGGAGCGGTGGGAGGTGGTCCCGCCGGAGGTGCGTCCGGTGGACACGGTGGGGGCGGGGGATGCGTTTGCGGGAGCGCTGACGGTGGCCTGTTTGGAGCGGGGGATGGGCGAGTGGAGTCTCGCGTTTGCCAACACCGCGGGGGCCCTTGCCACGTTGCGGCCGGGGGCGCAGGGGGCGATCCCGCTGCGGTCGGCGATTTTGGCGGCGATGGAGGGCTAGGGCGCGGGCGGGGTTGGAACGCGGCGCGGGGGAGTGAGGGCGAGTCGGAGGGCGGCGAGGGCGCAGATCCAGATCCAGGATTCGCCCCAGAGGGTGTGGGGGGAGAGGGGCGGGTTGGGGTGGATTCGGATGGGATCTGCGATGAGGAAGTCTTCGGTGAAGGGGGGCAGGCTTTGGACGATGCGGCCGGAGGGGGCGATCCATGCGCTGATTCCCGTGTTGGCGCAGCGCAGCAGGGGGAGCCGGGATTCGATCGCACGGAAGCGGGCATTGGCGAGGTGCTGGGCGGCGCCGGCGCTGGTACCAAACCAGGCGTCGTTGGTGAGGTTGACGAGCAGATTGGCCCCGGCACGGGCGAGGGAGCGGGCCTCCCGGGCGAGACTGTCCTCGAAGCAAACGAGGGCGCCGATGCGGAGTCCGGGTTTTTCGAGCGTGAGGAGATTGGCCTCGGAGCCCGGGGCGATATCTCCCGGGACCAGGTCGAGCACGGGTCGCGGGTAGGGGAACCAGGAGCGGAAGGGGAGGAATTCGCCGAAGGGGACGAGGTGGCGTTTGCGGTAGCTCTGGAGCGGTTGGGCTTGGTTGGAGAGCAGGATGGCGGAGTTGTGGATTTGAAAGTCCTGGGAGCCCGGGAGGGGACTGGGTTCAACCGAGCCAACGAGCAGGGCGGCGGGGGTGCGTTTGGCTTGGTCGAGGACGAAGCGGTGGTTGGTTTCGTCGGCGAAGATGCCGCGCGGGGTGGCTGATTCGGGCCAGAGGACCAAGTCGGGGGGAGCCGTTTCGGACGTGAGACGGGTCATGAGCCGGTCGAGAACGGAAAAGACGCGGCTCTCGTCGGCGTTTTCGAAGAGAACGTCCTGGGGTTGGTTGGGCTGGAGGAGCGCGGCGCGGATCTCGAGGGGCGCGGGCTTGGGGTTGAGCAGGGCGCGGGCGCCGTAGCTGATGGAGGCGCACACGAGCAGGAGCACGGCCATGATCTCGATGCGGGCCGCGGGAATGGCGCGCAGGGAGCGTTCGCGCAGGAGCCTGCGGGCGACCAAGGCGAAGGAAAGGTTGGCGAACACGACCAGCAGGGAGACGCCATGGACGCCGAACAGGTCGGCGATCTGGATGAGAACCAGGTTTTGGTGGAGGGCGACGCCCGGGGGGTTCCAGCCGAAGCCGGTGAGGAGGTAACCGCGGAGCCAGTCCAAGGCGACCCATGCGGCGGCGCCGAGGAGGGCGAAGCGGATGTGGACGAAGGAGGTGCCGACGGGGGTGCGTGCGGGCATCGGCGGGAAGGCAACGAGTCGGCACCAGAGTGCGGGATAGAGAGCGAGGTAGAGGGCGAGGAGGAGGGGGAGACCGAGGAGGGCGGGGTTCGCGAAGAGGTTGGCGAGGCTGGCAAGCCAGTGGAAGGAGGTGGTGAAGAAAACCAATCCGAAGGTGTACCCGAGCAAGGGGGCCTTCCACCGGGGGGCGTCCGGGGGGAGAGTCCAGAGGGCTGCGAGCAGGGGAAGGAGCGCGAACCAGACGAGGTGCGCGTTTTCCCAAGGGGCGAAGCAAAGCGCCAAGAGCAGTCCGCTCAGGGCGGCGCCGCCCCACGGGGCGGATCGGAAGAGGAAGGGCGGAAGTCGCATGCGCGTCGCCATGCCCCTACAATGGGAAGGCGGGGGATTCCAGAGACGAATTGGACTGGGGCGGCGGACTTTTCTGGGTTGTCTCCCGTGGGGGGCGTGACAATACAGCCCCAGTACGCGGGTGCGGAGTCCCGCGACTTGACCGTGTTTTGATCTTCCAACCCCTCCCGTTCATGAAAGCACCCCACTGTTTGCGAATGTCCGCTTTGGCTGGCCTTGGGCTGGCGTGGTTTCTTGCAGGTCCGACGCTCCGGGCGTCCGAGGAGGCGCGGTTTCTCAGCCAGAGCCGCCAGCTCACCCTGGAGGGGGCGCGCAGCGGGGAGGGCTATTTCCGGTCGGATGGGAAGGCGTTGCTTTTCCAGAGCGAGCGGGATCCGGCCAATCCATTCTACCAGATTTTCTGGATGGACCTGGCCACGGGGGACACGCGGCGCGTTTCTCCCGGGCAGGGGAAGACCACGTGCGCCTTTTTCCAGAATCACGCCGGGCGCATCCTGTTTTCGTCCACGCATGAGGATCCGCAGGCCCTTGCGAAGCAGAAGGCGGAATTGGAGTTTCGTGCCTCGGGCAAGACGCGGCGCTACAGCTGGGATTACGATCCGGAGTACGAAGTTTACTCGGCCAACGAGGATGGGAGCGCCCTCCGCAGGCTCACGCATTCGCCGGGCTACGACGCGGAGGCTTCGTTTTCTCCCGATGGAAAGCAGATTGTCTTCACCTCCACTCGGGGCGCCTATCCGCTAGAGCAACTCTCGGAGGAGGACCGGAAGCGGTTTGAGCGGGACCCGGCGTATTTTGCGGACCTGTACGTGATGGATGCCGACGGCAGCAACGTGCGCCGGATCACCCATGCGCCCGGGTACGATGGGGGGCCGTTTTTTTCCCCGGATGGACAGCGGGTGCTGTGGCGTCGCTTTGATTCGCAGGGCATGAACGCCGACCTTTACAGTGCGCGCGTGGATGGGAGCGAGGTTCGGCGAATTACGGATTTTGGGTGCATGGCATGGGCGCCGTATTTTCATCCGAGCGGGGAGTATGTGATTTTCACGGCCAACAAGCTGGGGTTTGAGAATTTCGAGTTGTTCATCGTGGACGCTGAGGGGCGGAAGGAACCGGTCCGGGTGACCTTTACGGAGGGCTTTGACGGGCTGCCGGTGTTTTCGCCGGATGGGGGCAAGCTGTGTTGGACGTCGAATCGGGGTGGGGAGAAGCGTTCCCAGCTGTTTTTGGCGCAGTGGAATGACGCGGCGGCGAGGGAGGCGCTTGGGAAGAGTGCGCTGCGTCAGGCGGGGGGAGGAACCGGGGAGAAGGCGGCGGTGTTGGGCAAGGGGGGGGCGGGTTTTGCGGCGGAGATTCGGGAGGGGGATTTGCGTCGGCAGGTGGAGTGGCTGAGTGCGCCGGAACGGGAGGGGCGCCGGACGGGGAGTGCGGGGGTGCGTGCGGCTGCGGATTGGTTGGCGGGGTATTTGCGGGAGGCGGGGATTGAGGGGATGAAGGGAGTCGGGGGGGGCGAGGGAGGGTATTTTCAGGAGTTTGAGTTTCCTGAGGGAGTGGCGTTGCTGCCTGGGAAGAACCGGTTGGAGTGGACGCGGGGAACGGAGCGGCAGGGGTACGAGCTGGAGAAGCATTTCCGGCCGCTGCCTTTTAGCGATTCCGGGGAGGTGGAGGGGGAGGTGGTGTTTGCGGGGTACGGACTCTCGGTGGCGGAAGCCAACGGGACGCGGCGTTACAATTCGTATGATGGGTTGGATGTGAAGGATAAGGTGGTTTTGCTGCTGCGCTATGTGCCTGAGGGGGTGGATCCCGCGCGGCGGGCGCAGCTCAATCATTACGCCGGATTACGGTACAAGGTGATGATGGCGCGGGAGCGTGGGGCGAAGGCGGTACTGGTGGTGGCGGGGCCGAATTCCGCGCAAGCGGGGGAGTTGATTGCGCTGGGGTCGGACAACTCGCTGGCGGGCTCTGGGATTGTGGCGCATTCGGTGAGTCTGGAGGTGGCGGAGGGCTTGCTGGCGGGTTCGGGCAAGCGCTTGAAGGAGGTGCAGTCGGCATTGGATGACGAGAACCCGCACGTCCCCGGGGGATTTGCGCTTCCCGGGGTCCGGGTGCGCTTGGAGGCGGGGGTTGAGCACCGCAAGGGGAGGGACCGGAATGTGGTCGGGGTGATTCCTCCGATTGCCTCTGCCGAGGGGGGGCTGGACGAGTGGGTGGTGGTGGGGGCGCACTACGATCACCTGGGGAAGGGAGTGGGGGGCAACTCGCTGGCGCGCTCCGGGGAGGAGCAGGGGGTCCACCACGGCGCGGATGACAATGCGTCGGGAACGGCGTTGGTGATGGAACTGGGGGCGGCCTTGGCCCAGGAACGCCGGGAGCACCCGGAAAAGTTCCGGCGCGGGGTGATCCTGGGGTTCTGGTCTGGGGAGGAGATGGGGTTGATTGGATCGGCGGGCTTCAGCGAGAGGCCTCCGGTGGAGATGAGCAAGGTGGTGGGGTACTTCAACTTCGACATGGTGGGGCGCTTGCGGGAGAACAAGCTCACCCTGCAGGGGGTGGCCTCGGCCAAGCACTGGAGGCGCATGATTGAGCGGCGCAATGTGGCGGCGGGCTTTCAGTTGGTGTTGCAGGACGATCCCTATCTGCCCACGGACACGACCAGCTTCTACCCCAAGCGGGTGCCGGTGCTGAGTTTCTTCACCGGGGCGCACGACGATTACCATCGGCCCACGGACACGGCGGAAAAGTTAGATTACCCGGGGATGGAACGGATCACGCAGTTTGCCACGGCGCTGGTCCGGGATCTGGCGGAGGGCGGCGATCGGCCGGAGTTTGCACGCGTGGAACGTAGCAAACAGCAGGAGGCCGGTTCGCGGGAAACGTTGCGCGCCTACATTGGTTCCATTCCGGACTACGCGACGGAGGTGAGCGGGGTGAAGCTCTCCGGGGTGCGTGGGGGGAGTCCTGCGGAGAAAGGGGGTCTCAAGGGGGGAGACGTGATTGTGGAGTTTGGGGGGCAGAAGGTGAAAAACATCTACGACTACACGTTCGCGCTCGATGCGGTGAAAATCGGACAGACGGTGAAGGTGATCGTGCTGCGGGGGGGGAGTCCGGTGGAATTGAGCGTGACCCCGGAGGCTCGGAAGTAGGGGACGCCTTTGAAAGGGGGCCCCCTTGGAACGGCTGGGCGGGGGCTCAGAGTTCCTTGCGACGGTAGTACACGGCGTGCACCGGTTCCCCGTGGGAGTAGGTGCCGACCAAGTCGTCGGTGCGCATG
>JBEBAG010000063.1:0-4185 GCA_041159065.1 Verrucomicrobiota bacterium
CCGTGCAGCGGCACACACCCCCCCACATACCCCACCCCCGCTCCGCGCGGAGTCACCGGAATGCCCCGCTCCTGCGCATACTCCAACACCAGCGCCACCTCCCGAGTGCTCCCCGCGTGCACCACGACCTCCGGCTTGTGGCTCGCAAACCACCGGTCCCCCGCATACGCCTCCCGCGCCGCCTCATCCCACGCCACCTTCCCCTCACCCAGCAATCCGCGCAAATCGCGCGCTAACGCTGACTCTTGATTTCCATCCATTTTTGTCGAACTTCCTCCGGGCTGGCGGTCGTTTTTTTCAAAGGCGACTTCTGCCCCTCCGGCAGCGCCTTCTTCGATACGGCCGCCGCCCGCGATTCCTTCCCCGCCGAATTCCCCCCCGAATTCCCCGAAGACTCCCGCGCACCCTCTGTCGCCCCCGTCTTCGCCGGCACCGCGCCCGCCTTCGGAGCGGCCGGACGATCCATCGCCAGCAACTCGGACACCGTTACGAACTTAAACCCTTTGGCCAGCAACGCATCCAACGTGGACGCCATGGCGTCCACGGTGGACTTGTGAATGTCATGCGCAAGAATGATCGAACCCGCCCGCGTGTGCTGGAGGATCTCCTTCTCCACCCGCGCCGCATCCCGGTACTTCCAGTCCAAGGGATCCACGTCCCACAGAATGACGCGGTACCCGTAGTGGGCAAAAACCCATCGGCGCTGATTTTCGCTCAGCGCGCCGTAAGGCGGACGCATCACCTTCATCGTGACGCCGGCATTGCGAAGGACCGCCTGATGGGTCTTCTCCATCTGATCGCTCAACCCGCCCTCCCCCAGCCCCGTCAGTTGGGGGTGGGTATAGGAGTGACTGGCCAGTTCGTGCCCCTCCGCCGCGGTGCGCTTGAGAATTTCCGGGTACTCGGCGGCGTTCTGTCCCACGACAAAGAAGGTGGCGCGAATTCCCCGCTGCTTGAGGATATCCAGCAGACGCGGCGTGTTCTGCGCATGCGGGCCGTCGTCAAAAGTCATCGCCACATAGGGCCCCTCCACATTGCACGAGGAGTAGGAAATCTTGGCCGCCGCAAGGGGTTTTGCTGGTGGGGTTGCCGCCGAATCCCCCCCCGACCCCGCAGGGACAGCATTCCCCGCTGCCGCCGGGACCTGGGCGGGATCCGCGGAGACCGGGGACGACGGAACCGGGGAGCCGGGCGTTTGGGCTCGAAGCGCGGAGGCTGAAACGAGGGAAAGCAGGAGAGAGAGGAGAACTTTGCTCATGCAATGGGGCGTTGGAGAAATCTTCGCCCAACTCGTGCCCCAAGGCAACCAACCGTGCCCAAAACCGGAGGAAAGCTACTGGGCGCTCCACTCGGGAAGCTCGCCTCGGAGCAATCCCAGCGCCTCGCCCACGAGGTACAAGGATCCGCACACGAGACGGCGGTTCGAGCCCCCCTTCCCGAGCGCCTCCTCGAGGCTTGCCGCAATGCGACACGGGATCTGCGGGTCTTTCTCCAAAAGCAGGGCCCGAACCCTTTCAACGGGTAAGGCACGCGGACTCCGCACCGGCACCAAGATCACCTCCGCCGCAATCGGCCGCAGGGCTTCAAAAACCGCCGACACATCCTTATCGGCAAGCACCCCGAAGATCAGGGAGGCCTTTTCTCCCGGGAAAACCTCCCCCCATGTCTGCGCTAAAACACTGGCCGCTGGGGCATTGTGCGCACCATCCAGGATCAAATCCGTCGAAAAGACCTCGAAACGCCCGGGCCAGCGTGCCTCGGCCAACCCCCGATCCAAAACGTCCGGAGCCACCCGCACCCCCGCCGCTTCCAAGGCTGCAACCGCCAAAGCCGCGTTCCAGCGCTGGACCCTCCCGCGAAGCCCCAGCACTCCCCCCTCCCAGGGCCGCTCCACCCAGCGAATCAACGTCCCCCTCCGCTCCGCCTCCTCCACCAAAACCTGCGCCGCCTCAGGATCCTGCTGCACACTCACCGCCCCCACCCCCCGCTTCAGAATCCCCGCCTTCTCCCGCGCGATCTGCCCGAGCTTCTCCCCAAGCACCTGCTGGTGATCCATCCCAATCGCCGTCAGCACACTGACCATCGGATGCACCACGTTCGTAGCATCCAAGCGCCCCCCCAAGCCCGTCTCCAAAATCGCCCACTCCGTTCCCCGCTCCTGAAACCACCACAAAGCCAGCGCCGTCGTGATCTCAAAAAAAGTCGGGTGCGGATTCCACCACTCCACCATCCGCCGGATGCGCTCCAAACCCTCCGTCACCGCGTCTTCGGGAATGCACCCTCCTCCCACCCGGATCCTCTCCCGAAAAGAAACCAGATGCGGCGAGGTGTAGAGACCGCAATTCAGACCCGCCTCGCGCCCGATCGAATCCAGAAAAGCGCAGGTCGACCCCTTTCCATTGGTTCCCGCCACATGGAGAAAACCGGGACGCCGCAAATCCAAGCCCAACGCCTCGCTGAGTCGGAACATGGAATCCAGACCGAGTTTCACGCCAAACACCTGGGTCTGGTAGAGCCAGTCCAAGGCCCTTCGGTAGGGAGAGGCGGAAGAGAGCGAGTTCACAGGTCAGATCCACGGCGATGGGAAAGCGCCATCCGTTGAGGGCGCAGCACCCCAGACTCAGCGCTGGGGAGCCAGATGCGAGAGCAGCTGAAAGAGGGTTTCCCGCATTTTTTTGCGGTGCACAATCAGATCCACCAGCCCGTGCTCCTGGAGGAATTCAGCGGTCTGAAAACCGGCGGGCAAATCCTGATGCGTCGTTTCCCGGATCACGCGCGGACCGGCAAAGCCCACCATGGCGTTCGGCTCGGCAATGTTGATGTCCCCCACCGTGGCGAAACTGGCGCTGACACCGCCAGTGGTCGGGTGAGTCATGACCGAGATGTAGGGCAACCGCGCCGCCGCATGCCTGGCCAGAGCACCGCAGGTCTTGGCCATTTGCATGAGCGAAATGGCGCCCTCATACATCCTGGCTCCTCCGGAAGCGGAAAAAATGACCACCGGAATGCGGGCCGCCGTGCTGCGTTCAATCAAGCGCGCCAGCTTTTCGCCCACCACAGAACCCATCGTGGCCGCAATGAAGTGAAAATCCATCACCGCCACGCCCAGACGCAGCCCCTCGATCGCGCCAAACCCGGTGATCACCGCGTCCTTGAGCCCCGTTTTCTTCTGGTACGTCTTCAGACGGTCCGTGTAGCTCGCCTGACCGGTGAATTTGAGCGTATCCACCGAAACGAGCGCCGCATCGTGCTCCACAAAGCTTTCGGGATCCAAAAGGTGCTCGAGCCGCTCATAGGCAGGCTGGGTCATGTGGTGGTCGCACCGGGGGCACACCCGCTGGTTCTGCTTCACCTCCAGATTATGGATTAACTCCGCGCAGGACACGCACTTCTGCCAAAGCCCGCTGGGCAAATCACGCTTCTTGTCAGAGTAGAACGAGGGACGGCTAAAGATACCCATGGCTCCGCCACCCTATACGGCTTCCTAACCGCGCGCCACAGCAAGTGCACGCACCGAGGCCGCCCCCGCCCTCCGCAACACCCGCGCACACGCATCCAAGGTCGCCCCCGTCGTCAGCACGTCATCCACCAGCAGCACGTGCCGCCCCCCCACCCGCGCGCCCCCTCCACGCCGCAGGCCGAATGCCCCCCGCAAATTCTCCCACCGCTCACTCCGCCCCAACCGGGTCTGCGTGCCCGTGTCCCGCACCCGCCTCAGCGCCTCCACCACGGGCAGCCCGCGAGCCCGTCCCAGTTCGCGCGCCAGAACCAACGCCTGATTGAACCCCCGCCCCCAAAGCCGCCGCCAATGCAGGGGCACCGGCACCAGCACCTCCACCAGGGGTGCCCGGAGGCGCCCATCCCCCAAGCCCTCCGCAAGACAACGCCCCAGGCTCGGCGCCAAATACTCACGCCCCTCGTACTTCAACCCGTGAATCATCCGGCGCACCACCCCCACCGTGCGACACACCGCCACCGCACATTCAAACGCCGGCGGATTCTCCACACACCGCGGGCACTGCGCACATGGTGCCCGCCCCCCGGGGGTCCCCAGTCCCTCCCGCGCCGGCTCCGGCCCGCTCCCCCCACCCCCACCCCCACCCCCACCACGTCCCCCAAACCGGCGCGAACACGTCCAACATTGCAACCGCTCCCCCTCCCCCCACAGCAACCGCTCCACCCCCC
>JBEBAG010000064.1:0-3679 GCA_041159065.1 Verrucomicrobiota bacterium
TACGGATCGTGAAGGTCCTCTCGGGCGCGCGCACTTCAAAGTCCACCCCCTGCGACCAGGCTCCCTCTCCGCGCCGAACCCGCCACCAGTACCTCGCCGGAGGCAGCGCCTTGACCGGCACGAACCGGGACACGACCTCCAGCCGATCCTCGCACACCACGTCGGTGAACGCCTCGTCCCGGGCGATCTGGATGCGATGGACCTCGTCGATCTTCACATCGGCTTCGCGGCGCCAGCGGAAATGCGGGTGTGGCGCATAGACGACGGCGTGTGCGGCGGGCGATTGAGGCAAGGGGGCGTCCTGGGCATGGAGCGAAGCGAGGGACACGAAGGAGGCGAAGAGCAAGGGGGCGAGGGATGTAATGGGGTATCTCATGTGGTTTGGGGAGAAGTGGATGGGGGGATGGGGGGATGGGGGATGCGTTCTTGGGAATCAGCGAACGCTCAAAGTCGGCGCGGGAAGGGTCGGGTGGTGATTGCCGGCGATTCCCAGCACCAGCCCCGTGTCCTCCTCGATGGGGTTTTCCCGCACGACAATGAAGGTCAAGGAACGCGGGCCGGCCGACCGGAGGAATTCCGTGAGGCGGGCGTCGCGAATCGAAAAAGAGCCGCTCTGGACGCCTCGGGGCACGGTGATTTCGCCGACACGTACCGCGCGGGAACCATCCACTCGACCGGGATCGGGATCGAATGCGGGATGCTGATCCCATCGGAAATTCCGATCGTTCCACCAGCGCTCTGCAGCGTCCGTCAGTGCGTACGCCACCAAGTGCGCGTCATTGGCCCGGGCGGCGTAGCCGGAGCCGGTGGGCACGAGCGTGAAGGTGAGCTGTGCCTCGGTGAGGTTAGGAATCTGTGGGAGGGTGCTTAAATCAAAACGGAAAAGCACTTTCCGGCCATACCCCGTTTGGGTGCGGCTGTTCTTCAGAAAGAGGATCGGCGCACGGTCGCCACCTTCCCCGCGCACTTCCGATACGAAGGCCGTTCCGCCCCCCGAACGGGTGGAGACCTCGGAGGTGAACGCTGGGGAATCCCCCGCTTGGAGGGGGAGGCGGGGCTCCGCCTCCATCCGCTTCACGGGCAACACCTGCTGCGGGGTAATGGCTGTCATCTCCTGCGTGATGAGTCGGACGGGAGCCTTTCCGTTGGCATGACGCAGCTCCACTGCACCCTGCATCACGTGGACGTTGGCATTGCCGCGTGCATCCGTGCGGATGCCAAAGTCGGTGCCGTGATCGATGAGCGTGGCACTCGGAGTGAGTACCGAAAAGCCCCGTGCAGGCTCCGGTACATGGGCCACGAGCGAGCCGCGATGCAGGCGACAGATTTGTTCCCCGATTAACTCGAGCTCTGCCGGTCCTTCGAGGGTGACCTCGGCTCCGCGTGCAAAGCGCAGGGTTGCAAGCCCCTCTGCCAGACGCAGCCTGCCTGGGCCCAAAGGGCTGTCGGGTTCGGTGGGTAAGGTGCAATTTTCCCAGCGGGCGCCGAAGGCCTGGCGCATGTGCGCGATCACTGGCGAAGTCCCCTTCCCTTGCCACAGGGTGGCAAAGCCCACGGCGAGCACGGCGGCGGCGGCGGCCAATCCGCGCCAGGAGATCCGGGAGAGCGGGGAGAGCGCGCGTGAGTTGCCGGGCGAGGGCATTGCTGCGGTGGCTACCGCGAGATGTTGGAGCTTGCGGCGCGTGA
Organism: Verrucomicrobiota bacterium; assembly: GCA_041159065.1. Lineage (GTDB taxonomy): Bacteria > Verrucomicrobiota > Verrucomicrobiia > Chthoniobacterales > Chthoniobacteraceae > Chth-196. The sequence continues at coordinate 1,687 of JBEBAG010000064.1, forward strand.
AGGAGCGTCGCAGGTCCACATGGAGCTGGCTGCGTTCGGCCAGATAGGCCAAGGCCTCGGGGTCGCTTTCCAAGCGTTCAAAAAGGATGGCGTGTTCGGATTCCGGGAGGCCTCCATCCAAGAAAAGATCCACGAGTTGGCGTTCCGAATCGGTCATGCGTGGTTCCTCGTAAGTTCGTATTTCACACAGTCCACGAGCAAGTTGCGGATGCGAAAAAGCATCACCCGCACCGCCCCGGCAGAGGACTCTACGGCCTCCGCCACGCGCTCCATGGGGGCATCCTCCTCATAGCGGAGCGCCAACAGTTGGCGGGATTTTTCCGGTAGTTTCTCCAGACAATGTTCCAACGCCTCCTGGCGCGCCGTGCGCTCGGGTTGCTGATGGGCAAGCACCTCGGCGAGTCGGTCCATCAGGTTCTCTGAGAAGACCACCCGCTCCCGGCCCTGCTTGCGGTAATGGTCTGCGATTCGCGATTTCGCGAGCCAGAGTGCCCACGCGAGAAATGGCCGTGTCCGGTCGTACTCGTCGAAGCGCCGGGCAGCAGTGAGCGCCACCTGTTGCACGACATCCTCCGCGTCGTGGACGTCTCTGACCGAGGCAAACACGAACGCCTGAACGGAGGGCTCGGCTTCCAGCCAGAGCCGGGTGAGTCGCTCGCGTGCATCGATTTCAGATTCGTGGTTCACGTCCGTATGCCGCGCATGGGCGGCGAATGTTAACAGCGAAATTTTGAAATCCGGAGCGGGTTCTGTCCGGGAGGATTGTGTGCGGGAGGGAGGAGCTGTCGTGCGGAAGCAGGAGTGCCCTGCGCGGCCCGGCCGGCTCTGGGTGTTCCGGACGTTCTGGCTCTTTACGCGACGCACGAACTTTCGAAGGGATCGTGGCTAGGGAGGCACCCGTGGTTGGCAGGGGTGGCGCTGCCGATCCTTGGGTGGATGGGGCTTTCCGGGGTGTTGCTTTTCTTTTGCGCATGGTTGCTCGGGGTGGGCGCGGAGTCTCCGGTGCAGTCGGTGAACCCCGCCGTGGTGGAATGGTGGCCGAGGATTTTCAACGGGTTGCCCTGGGGGCTATCCATCGTGTGGTTGGCGTGGGTGGCGCGGCGGATGCCCGGGGGATGGCGGCTCTTGGGAATGACGACGGGGGTTCTGGCCCTGTGCTCGACAGCGCTCCACATGTCCATCCAAGCGCCCGTGAGCGGGCCCGGAAGCGGACAACTCATGGTGGGGGTGCAGGGGCCGGGGGGATTGTTGGTCGCGGTGCTTGCCCGGTTGCTTGGTGGTTCGGGGTTTGGGACGTGGTCAGACAGCGTTTCGGGCCCCTTCGCGTGGGCCCAATCGGCGGTTCTCCTCATCGGTGAAATCCTCGTGCGCCTGGGGCCGACGGTGTGGGCCCGGAGCGTGGAGGGCACGCGCTGCGCCGGGGAGAAGTCGGGCGGTTGACGGAAGGACGTATCGAGCAGCGACCGCGGGGATCGGAGCGTGCGGGTGGGCGGAGCAGGCCTCCTGCGTTTAATTAGCGCGGGGCGGAGATGGGTCTGGAGAGTGTTCGCCCTGCGGTGCCTCGGCCGAAGTTGTATCCCACAACGATAAAGGACTCCACCGCCGGAGAGGCACCGGTACATCCCCCGAGAACGACGAGGTTGATCCAAGCGTTGCGCGTGGGGTTGTACTGAATCGAGGGTCCAATCTGGAAGAGGTTCTCTGGGGTCGAGTGGCCTGAGGAATCCTGATGCTTGTACTGCATCTCGACGCCGGCTGAGAGTTTTTGGTCCACCACGGAGTAGCTGAGACCTTGGGAAACGGAGATTTCCGTCTCAAGGCCCCGGGAGCATTCTCGTTCGTAGGCGGCATTCAACGCCCAATGCAGGCGGGGGGCCAGATCGTTGCCCAGCAAGAGTTTGGCTTCCCACACATCGCTGCCGTAGGCGCCGTCGGTGGCCTTGTACTCCGCGTACAGGGTGGGATTCAGGGGGATGACCCCCCAGTCGGCGAG
>JBEBAG010000065.1:0-4493 GCA_041159065.1 Verrucomicrobiota bacterium
CGGAGGGGAGCCTGGAGGGGGGGGGTGATTGGGGCGAGTGGGGGGAGTGCGGTGAGGGGGAAGGGGGGACGGAGGGATGGAGTCGGGCGGCGAGCTGGGAGCAGACCTGATCGACGAGGGAAGGGGCTTTGGCGATGGGAGCAAGGTCGCGCATGAGAGCGGGGCATCCGGTTTCTAGACTGGAATGATGGTCTGACCACTTTTGGTTGTCAAGTGGGCAGGGGGGCGGGAGGGGGCTCCCTGAGCGGGGTCAGGGGGCGAGGCGTTCGGCCCAGGATTCGAGCATTTGGATCTGGGCGGGGGAAATGGAGTCGGGGAGGTGTTCGCGCAGCCAGCGGACATCCTCGAGGGCGCCGGGTTTGTCTCCGGATTTTTCGCGGAGCATGGCGCGGGTGACGCGTTCGGAGCTGGCCTCGGGATCCAGCGCCAGGATGAGGTCGAGGTAGGGGAGGCTGTCCTTGGAGGCTTTGCGTTTTTCCTCGAGGGAGCCGAGGAGGTTGCGGGTCATGCGCACGATGATGTCCCGTTTGGAGGCGGGCTGTTTGGACCGGGCGGGGACGCGTCCCGTTTCGCTGACCAGATCGATGGCCTCCTGCATGGAGAGGCGCTTGCCTCCGTCAAACACATCGACGAGGGAGAACTCGTCCTCGGGCGACTCGCGGAACCCCACCATGAACCGGCTGGGGAGGGGGATGCCGGAGACATGGGAGAGGCCGAGGTGGCGGGCCAGTTCCAGGTAGACCACGGAGAGGGTGATGGGGAGCCCCTCGCGGTCATCGAGCACTTCATTGATGTAGCTGTCGGACCGGGAGGGCTGGCCGGGCCGGGAGGAGCCGCTGCGGATTCCATGGAATCCGCTCTGGCTGAAGAGATAGCGGTTGAGGATGGCGAGCTTTGCCTCGGTGCCCTCGGCGCGCGCAATTTCGGGCTGCAGCTCCCGGGCCATCTGGGAGACGGCGTGTTCGTAGCTCTCCACGTCCAGTTCGGGGTTGTCGTGTTTGGAGAGGAGCAGGGCGCATCGCAGCAGGTTGGGTTCGGACTCGGGCTTGGCCAGTTCGGAGGAGAGGGACTCGCGGGTGGCCCGCCGGTGGAGGGAGGCGCGGAGTTCGGTGAGGGAGGCGGCCACTTTTTCCAGCTCCCGCTGGCGCTCGATCATCAGGCTCTCGCTGGCGGCCGGGTTCTGGAGGAGTTTGGCGAGGAGGGCTTCCCGGTCGGCCGGGGCGGGCTGCAGGAGGGCGTCCAAGGTTTCGCGGAAGGCGGTCTGGGCTTCCGGAGCGAGCGAAGGAGGGGCGCTTTCTCCGACCCGGAAGCGTTTGAAGCTGGCGGAGGTCTGGCGGAATTTGCAGAGGCCGGCCATGCCGCCGCGCAGTTCCCCGTCCACCGCTTCGGTCACGAGGGTGTCATTGACGAAGCAGCGGATGGTTTCCCCTTCGATGCGCACGCGCAGGGAGTTCCAGTCTCCGGGACGGTAGGCCTCGGAGGAGACCTCCCGCAGGACCCTCCAGGAGAAGACATTGGGGCCGTCGAACCGGGTCAGGCGGAGTTTTCCCCCGGTGGGGTAGAAGCCGTAGTGGCGCTGGTCGCCGTCGGAACAAAAGGCGAGCCCCGCGGCGCCGGATTCGTCCTCGAGCCAGACGGAGACGGACACTTCGAACGGCTGTTCGGGGGAGGGGTCCGTGGGGGAGGCGGGGGAGGGTGGGGTGGGTTTCCACAGGCAGAGGCAGCGGCCGCCGAAGCCGTCTCCGGGCTGGGAGACCTGGATGACGCCGGCCCTTTGGGTCCAGGAGGCGCCGAGCAGCGGTTTCCAAAGCTGGGGGTTGAGGACGCCGATGGTCAGCCAGCGGTCCATGGGGATGGGGTTCGGTTTTTCGAGCAGCTCTTTGAGGGCGTTGACGGGCATGGCGAAGCCCAGATTGGGGGTGTAGGCGGCCTTGAGGGTGAGGACGCCCAGGACTCGGCCCTGGCGGTCGAGCAGGGGGCCGCCGCTGTTGCCGCGTTCGATCGGCACGGCCACCTGGATCATCGGGGTGCCCTCCACGTCCCGGTCCGGTTCGGAGACGACGCCCTCGACCACGCTGTAGGCGAGGCCCTGCGGGTTGCCCATGGCGACGATGGGGGCGCCCTGCACGGTGGCGGAGGAATCGCCCAGGGGCAGGGCGGGCAGATTGCGGGTGGCGACGCGGAGAATGGCGAGGTCGAGGCGGGCGTCGTTGGCCAGCACCTCGGTGACTTCGTGGACGCGGCCGTCGCTGGTTTCCACGCGCATCCGGCGCGCCTCGCCGATCACGTGCCGGTTGGTGGCGATGAGTCCGTCGGAGCGGATGACGAACCCGCTGCCCACCCCGGAGTCCCCCTCGCGGCCGATCTGCGTGATCTTCACGAGCGAAGGCCGGGCGGCCTTGGCGATTTCCGCCACGCTTTGGGCTTTGGGCGGGGCGGCGGAGGCGCCCGGTTTGCGTGATCCGCCCGGTTTGCGGGGCTCCTCCGGCGTCTGGGGTTCCTTGGGTTCTTTGGGTTCCAGAGGTGCTTTGGAATCCTCGGGTGGTTTGGGGTTGCCGCTCGGTTGCTCCTTGGGTTCCACGAAAGCCGGGGGCTCCGCGCAGGAGGGAAGGGGGTTGAGCAGGAAGAGGAGGGGGAGGGGAAGAAAAGCGAGGAGGAGGGGGAGGGAGGGGAGGGGGGCCAGCAGGGCTCTCCATCCGCGTGCAAAGGGAGCGATTTGCATGGGAGCAAGATGCCGCAAACCGGACGGCATTGCACGGTGGAAAAAGGCGGGGAAAGCCGGAGTTTTACCCCGGGGAAGGACCGAGGCGGATCTCGGGCGCGTGGAGGCCCGGGGGGAGCCACTCGATTTGGGTGGTGGTGACGATCTGCTGGGCGTTGGCGGGCAGTTCGCGCAGGAGCGCCGAACGGCGGGCGAGGTCGAGTTCGCCGAAGATGTCATCGAAGAGCAGCAGCGGTGGGGCTCCGAAGTGCGCCTCGAGAAGGCGGGCTGCGGCAAGGCGCAGCGCGAGGGCGAGGGTGCGCTGTTGTCCTTCGGAGCCGAGGGCCGCGGGGTGGCCTGAGAGGGAAAGCTCCCAGTCGTCGCGGTGGGGGCCGACGGTGGATTGGCGCAGGCGGAGATCCTCGAGGCGGGCGGGTTCGAGGGAGTCGGGGAAGGGGGAGCCCGCTCCGGGGCGGTAGAGGGCGTCGAATTTTTCGCGTCCGGTGCTGATGGCGGTGTGGGCGAGTTGGGCGAGGGGGAGGAGTGCGGTGAGCAGCTCGGAGCGGGCGAGGGTGATTTGGCGACCGTTGGAGAGGAGGAGGGGGTCGAAGGCGGAGATTTCGCGCCAGCGGGAGGTGGGGGATTTCAGCAGGAGGTTGCGGGAGCGCAGGGCGCGGTCGTAGTCGCGGAGGGCGCGTCGGTAGTCGGGGCGGATTTGGGAGGCGAGGAAGTCGAGGAAACGGCGGCGTTGTTCGGCGCTCCCGCGGACGATTTCGACGTCGGTATTGGAGAACCAGACGACGCGTTCGGTGAGGAGGTAGTCGGACGCGGAGGATTGTTCGACGGAGTCGAGGGCGAGTTTTTTGCGTTGGGGGCTGAAGTAGAACTGGAGGTGTTTGCCGCAGGCGTGGCCGTCGACGAGGAGACCGCGTGCGCCGTGTTGGATGATTTCAGCGAGGCGCGGGGTGCGTGGGGATTGGAGTCGGAGAAGGACGCAAATGGCCTCGAGGAGGGAGGTTTTGCCGTGGGCGTTGGGGCCGAGGATGAGGTTGAGCCCGGGCTGGAAGGAGGCTTCGAAGTGTTCGAAGCAGCGGAAGTGGCCCAGTTTGATGTCCTCGAGCATGGGCGGCTAGGGGGCGTCCTGGGGGAGGGGCGGCCGGTGGCGGGCGGAGGCGAGGGCTTTTTTGCGGAGGGCGCGTTGGGCGCCCCAGGCGAGCAGGAGGAGGAGGACGGCCCCGAGGAGCCATTGCTGGGAGCGGAGGACGCGGTTTTGGAGTTCGGGGAGGTGGTCGCCGAAGGCGTAGCCGAGGGAGGTGAGGAGGGCGGCCCAGGGAAGGAGGCCGGAGGCGTCGGCGAGCCAGAAGCGGGGGTAGGAGAGTTTTTGGAGTCCCCAAAAGATGAGGCTGGGGTAGCGGGTGCCGTAGAGGGGTCTGCAGAGGGCGAGTTCCCAGAAGCCGACCTTGGCGGCGAGGCGTTCGATTTTGGGCCCCATTTTTTGGTAAGCGCTTTTGGAGCGGATCCATTCGGCGCGGTGATGGACGAGCCAGAAGACGACGAGGTCGTGGAGCAGTGCGCCTGCGCAGGCGGCGGGGAAGCTGGAGGCGAGGTGGAGGTAGCCGGCGTGGGCGAAGGCGCCGATGACGAGGAAAATGAGGTCGGTTTCCACGCAGGACCAGACGAAGACGGCGAGGAAACCGTAGGATTTGAGCAGATCCAGAAATTGGTCCATGGGGTGGAGGGGTGAGGGGACAGGGCCCTAAGCCATGAAAGGGTGGTGGGCCTCAAGTGAAAA
>JBEBAG010000066.1:0-3980 GCA_041159065.1 Verrucomicrobiota bacterium
AGCGGAACCCGAAGCCGAGCGCGACGGAACTCTCGGCCTGATAGACGAAGGCAGCGTCATTGAGTTGGAGTTTGCCCATGGCGGCCTTGAGGTGCTCAAAGTCGGCGGTGTTGATGGGGTAGATCCCGCTAAATACCATGGGTTGAACCTCCTGGAATCCAGGAAGTGGAGCCTCTGCGGGTTGGCGGCCGCTGGTGAGGGTGTCGCCCACTTTGACCTCGTTGCTCGCTTTGATGTTGGCGATCACGTAGCCGACGTCTCCGCAGTGAAGTTCGGGTTTTGCGACGAACTTGGGCTGCGTGGGGCGGAAGATGCCCACTTCCTTCACCTCATACTGCTGGTTGGTCGCCATGAGTTTCACGGAGTCTCCGGCCTTGATGCTGCCGTCGACCACGCGCACGTAGACGACCACCCCGCGGTAGGTGTCGAAGGAGGAGTCGAACACGAGAGCGCGCAGGCGGCCGGCGGGGTTTCCCTTGGGCGGGGGAATCCGATGGACGACCGCCTCGAGGATGTCCTCGATTCCGATGCCAGCTTTGGCACTCGCCAGCACGGCCTCCTCGGCGGGGATTGCGATGATTTCCTCCAGTTGGCGTTTGACCGTGGGGAGGTCCGAGTTGGGGAGGTCGATTTTGTTGATGACCGGAACAATGGTCAGCTCCTGCTTCGTGGCGAGGTGCATGTTGGCCACTGTCTGGGCCTCCACGCCCTGCGCGGCGTCTACTACGAGGATGGCTCCCTCGCAGGCGGCGAGGGAGCGGGACACCTCGTAGGAGAAATCGACGTGTCCCGGCGTGTCCATGAGGTTGAGTTTGTACTCGAGGCCATCCTTGGCCTTGTAGGTCATGGCCACGGGGTGGCTTTTGATGGTGATTCCGCGCTCGCGCTCGAGGTCCATCGCGTCGAGGAGTTGTTCCTGAGACTCGCGTTTTTCGATGGTACCGGTGAACTCCAGCAACCGGTCGGAGAGGGTGGTCTTTCCGTGGTCGATGTGGGCGATGATGCAAAAATTGCGGGTGCGGGAGTTCGACATAAGCAGAGTGGGATCGCCGGATGAAGCGAGCCCTAGACTATGCGCTCGCATGAGCGGGGGGTCAACCGGACAGGCGCTGCGGATGGGGCACTGGGTGGACTGCGTTCCGTTTTGGAGTTAAAGGGGAGTCTATGGTTGCTCAACGAGACTGTTTGGATGGGAGGATGCAAGCGGCGGTGGAGCGGACGCTGGCTGGGGAGCGGATTTCGGGGGAGGATGCGCTGGCCTTGTACCGGTTGCCGCTGAACGAGCTGGGGATGCTGGCCAACCATCGGCGGATGCTGGCCAAGCGGGCGAGTTATGGGGGACGCGGTGGGGAGGTGGTCACCTACATCGTGGATCGGAACGTGAACTACACCAATGTGTGCAACGTGTACTGTAAGTTTTGCGCGTTTTATCGCACCGAGAAGGATGCGGATCACTATGTGATGAGCCTCTCGGAGTTGGGTGAAAAGCTTTCGGAGTTGGTGGCGATCGGCGGAGTTCAGGTGCTTTTGCAGGGGGGACACCACCCCAAGCTTGGGATCGACCACTATTTGGAGATGCTCTCTTACATCCGGGAGCACTTTCCGCAGGTGAATGTGCACGGGTTTTCTCCGCCCGAGTTTCATCATTTTTCGCAGGTTTTCGGGATGCCGGTGGGGGAGGTGTTGCGGCGCTTTCAGGAGGCCGGGCTGGGATCCGTGCCGGGCGGCGGCGGGGAGATTTTAGTGGACCGGGTTAGGAACCGGATTTCTCCGTTGAAGGCGAACAGTGCGCAGTGGCTGGGGGTGATGGAGGCGGCGCACGCTTTGGGTTTACGATCCAGTGCGACGATGATGTTTGGGCACGTGGAAACCTTGGAGGAGCGCGTGGAACACTTGCAGAAGTTGCGGGATCTGCAGGATCGCACGGGGGGGTTCACGGCTTTCATCTGCTGGACGTTTCAGCCGGAGAATACGGTGTTGAAAGCGCCCACGGTGGGCTCGGCCGAATACCTGAGGATGCAGGCGCTCTCGCGGGTCTTTCTGGACAACATCGAGAATGTGCAAAGCAGTTGGGTCACGCAGGGGCCGAAGATTGGGCAGATTGCGCTCCAATATGGAGCGAATGACTTCGGGTCGGTGATGATGGAGGAGAACGTGGTTTCGAAGGCCGGGACGAGTTTCCGGCTGCAGGTGGAGGAGATCGAGCGGTTGATCCGGGAGGCAGGCTATGAGGCGCGTCGCCGGAACACCTGGTACGAGCTGATTTCGGCGCCGGACGCGGGGCGGGAAGTGGGCGTTGGGTAGGAAGGGGGGGGCTGCGATCGGGAATTTCGGTGCGCAGAGCCCTCGTGGGGGCGGTTGTGCGCGGAAGCGGTTTGCGAAAAGGCATCTTGACGCTCTGGGGGGGCGTCTTTCTCATACGCCGGCATTTTGGTGAACGAGCGTCTGAGGACGCGAATGACTTGAACATTTCATGAAAAGAACTCTGCCCCCGATCGTCTGTCTTGCCGCCTCTGCAGCGATTTTACCCTCGGCGACCCAGGCCCAAGGCACCGGACTGCAGGTGCGGGAGATTGAGGTGCAGTACGATGGGCCCGCCACGGTGTCCAAGGAGCGGGTGCTGGCCAATATGCGCACGAAGGTGGGGCAGGCCTACTCGGAGATGGTGGTGGAGGAGGATATTCGCAATCTGCACGCTTCGGGGAATGTGGTGAACGTGCGCATTTTTGGGGAGCCCGTGGGGAAGGATGGGGTGAAGGTGATCGTGGTGATGCGTGCGCGGGCGAAGGTGGTGGGGGTGGAACTGGAAGGCGTGCGTGAGTTCAAGGCGAGCAAGATTCGGGACAAGATCTCGACCAAGCTCGGGGACTCGGCGAGCGAAGCGGCTCTGGAGGCGGATCGGCAGGCGATTTTGGAGTTCTACCGTGGTAAGGGGTACAAGGATGTCGAGGTGACCTGCGGGATGGAAGTGAACGACAAGTTGGGCACGGCGCGCGTGAAGTTCACGGTCATGGAGGGGCGGGAGTCTGCGATTGGTGCCGTCCGTTTTCAGGGGAACACGAAGGTGTCCTCGAGTGCGTTGATGAAAGTGATCAAGACTCGGAAGCACCGGTTTTTGTGGAGTGCGATTGTGAAGTCGGGCCGGATCGTTCCCGAGCAACTGGCGGACGACGTGATAGCGCTGCGGGAGTACTACCAGAATCTGGGGTATTCGGACGTTCAGATTCGGCCTGCGGACGTGGTGCAGGGGAAGAAGAAGGTAGAGGTGGTTTTCCACATCACCGAGGGGGAGCGCTATACGGTCGGCAAGGTGGGTTTCCGCGGGGCACGTCTGTTTCCTGAGGAGAAGCTGCTGGGGGTGACCAAGTTGAGGACCGGCTCGGTGTATTCGCCCGCCGCGAAGGACGCGGATGTGAAGGCGTTGCAGGACTTGTACGGTGCGAAGGGGTATGTGGATTTGCAGGTGGCTGCCCGGCCCAGCTCCGGGGGGCGTAATGTGACGGACATCACCTTCACGCTGGACGAGGGGACGCAGGCGTACGTGGGACGGGTGAACATTGCGGGAAACACGCGCACGCAGGACAAGGTGATCCGGCGGGAACTGGCGCTGGCGCCAGGCGAGGTATTCAACACGGTGCGCATGGAGGCCAGCAAGCAGAGGTTGAACAACCTAAATTACTTCTCGAAGGTGGATGTGTATCCCTCCGAGACGGGCGCGGCGGATTCGCGGGACCTGAATATTTCCTTGGAGGAGAAGCGGACCGGAGCGTTGAACTTTGGCGCGGGTTTCTCGTCCGTGGACAGTCTGCTGGGGTTTGTTGAGGTGAGTCAGGGGAACTTTGACCTGTTCAATGCGCCCACTTTCACTGGGGGCGGTCAGAAGTTTCGGACGCGTTTGCAGTATGGATCGCAGCGGAAAGATGCGAGTATCTCGCTAACGGAGCCCTACTTTTTGGACCGTATGCTGTCGCTGGGGGGCG
>JBEBAG010000067.1:0-4993 GCA_041159065.1 Verrucomicrobiota bacterium
CATCTTCGCCATCCAGGATGACCGACGCCCCACCGTCACCTTCCGCCTCATGATCAAGTCCGGCTCCGCCTTCGATGGAGCCAAGCCGGGCACCGCCTCGATGACCGCCACCCTGCTCAACCGAGGCACCACCTCCCGCGACGCCAAAACCTTCGCCACCGAAACCGATTTCCTCGGCTCCCGCATCGAAGCCTCCGCCAGCAGCGACGCCCTCTACCTCAGCGCCTCTTCCCTCAACAAATACACCGACGCCCTCCTCTCCCTCATGGCGGACGCCGCCCGTAACCCCGTCTTCGCCCCGGAACAGGTCGCCAAACTCCAAAAACAAACCCTCTCCGCCCTCGAAGCCCAAAAACAGGACCCCGCAAAGCTCTCCTCCAAGCTCGTCGCCAAGCTCGTCTACGGAGGCCATCCCTACGGCAACCTCCCCACCCCGGACTCCGTGCGCGCCATCTCCCGCGAGGACCTCGTCGCCTTCCACAAAACCCACTTCCGGCCCAACAACGCCTCCCTCGCCGTCATCGGCGACATCTCCCTCCAAACCCTGCTGCCCGCCATCGAAAAAGCCTTCGGCTCTTGGGAAAAAGGAGAGGTTCCCGAGGCCCCCCACCCCGAATTCGCCCCCGTCCGCGGGCGCTCCGTCCACCTCATCGACCGCCCGGGCTCCGTGCAAAGCAACATCGTCGTCTGCAAACCCGGCCCCGCACGCAACACCCCCGACCTCCCCGAGGTCCTCGTCCTCAACGCCACCCTCGGCGGTGGCTTCTCCGGAAGACTCTTCGGCAACCTCCGCGAAAAACACGGCTGGACCTACGGCGCCTACTCCGTCTTCGACCTCCGCCGCCAGGGCGGCTCCTTCGAAGCCAGCGCCGAAACCCGCAACGAGGTCACCTCCCAGGCCGCCTCCGAAATCCTCAAGGAAATCTCCCGCATCCGGCAGGAACCCGTCCCCGAGGACGAACTCAAACTCCAGCGCGAATACAACGTCGGCAACTACCTCCTCAGCCTCGAAAACAGCGGCCGCACCGCCCAGCGCGTCCAGGACATCGACCTCTACGGGCTCCCCTCCGACTTCTACCGCAACTACGCCCGCCGCATGAGCACCGTCACCCCGGAGCTCCTCCAGAAAACCGCCCAATCCCACCTGGATTCCGAAAACACCCTCATCGTCGTCGTCGGCGAAGCGAAGGACATCCAAACCCCGCTGCAATCCCTCGGGCCCGTCACCGTGTACGACACCGACCTCCACCCCAAGCCCTGACCCGCCCATCCTCCTCCCGCCCAGGGGTCTGAACCCCCGAAATCCCTCCTCCCTTCGGGCTATACTCCCACTTTTCTCTCCCTATACTCCCACTCCTTTCTCCCTATCCTATGAGCCGAAAAATCCGTTACGGAATGGTTGGCGGCGGACGCGGAGCCTTCATCGGCGGCGTCCACCGAATCGCAGCAAACATCGATGGCCAGATCGAACTGGTCTGCGGAGCCTTCTCCTCCGACCCCGAAAAATCCAAGGCCTCCGGGGCCGACCTCTTCCTCCCCCCCAGCCGTTGCTACGGATCCTTCGAGGAAATGATCCGCGCCGAGAAAGCCCTCCCGGCCGATCAGCGCATGGACTTCATTTCCATCGTCACCCCCAACCACATGCACTTCGCCCCCGCGAAGCTCGCCTTGGAAAACGGGTTCCACGTCCTCTCCGACAAACCCGCCACCTTCAACCTCGCCGAGGCCAAGGAACTCTCCGCCCTCGTCCAAAAGACCGGCCTCCTCTACGGACTCACCCACAACTACACCGGCTACCCCCTCGTCAAACACGCCCGGGAGATGGTTCAACAGGGGCTCCTCGGTAAAATCCGCAAGGTGGTCGTCGAATACCCGCAGGGCTGGCTCGCCACGCGCCTCGAAGAAAGCGGCCAGAAACAGGCCGCCTGGCGCACCGACCCCGCCCGCTCCGGCGCCGCCGGCTGCGTGGGCGACATCGGTACCCACGCCGAAAACCTGGCCGAGTACATCACCGGCCTCCACATCCGCGAACTCGCCGCAGACCTCACCACCTTCGTCGAAGGCCGCCTCCTCGATGACGACGCCAACATCCTGCTCCGCTTCGACAACGGAGCCAAAGGCGTCCTCCACTGCTCGCAAATCAGCGTCGGCGAGGAAAACAACCTCAACATCCGCGTCTACGGCGAAAAAGGCGGGCTCGAGTGGCACCAGAAAGAGCCCAACACCCTGCTCGTGAAGTGGCTCGATCGCCCCATGGAAGTGCTCCGCACCGGCAACGGCTACCTCGGCGCCGCCGCGGCGTCCAACACCCGCACCCCCCCGGCCCACCCGGAGGGCTACCTCGAGGCCTTCGCCAACATCTACCGCAACTTCGCCGGCCACATCCGCGCCACCCTCGAAGGCTCCCAGCCCTCCCCCCTCGTCCTCGACTATCCCAAAATCCAGGACGGCATCCGCGGCATGGCCTTCATCGAAGCCGTCGTCGCCTCCAGTCAGAAAAACGCCGCCTGGACCAAGGTCAGCGCGTAATCCCATCCATCCTGACCGCCCGACGCCCCACCCCGGGGCGCCAGGGCGCAGCCCACTCCCCACACGGCGGCGGAAGGACTCCCTTCCCCGCCGTTTGGCTTTTCACCCCCGACCCCGCGTCCTCACACCAGCCAGTGCTCGAGCGCATACTGGTCCCGCGTGAGCACAAACTCGATCGGCACCCGCTCCGGATAGCACTCCCGCTCCATCCCGCCCTGAAACACCTTCACCTGGAAACGCACCCACTCCTCCCCATTCAATCCCAGATCCTCCAAGGGCACCCGCACCTCCACCACCTCCGCCGCCGCCATCCCCTTGCGCCGCACTTTTTTCCCCTCCGCGCCGATCCACTGATACGTCCCCGCCCCCTTGCTCTCCGAGGAAAACGGCCCCAACTCCAACGCACACGGCTGCCCCCCGTGAAACTCCACCCGAATCGTCACCCCCTCCCACTGCAGCGGCTCCAAGCGCAAAAACAACGACTCCGCGTCATTCCCGAATAAAAATCCACGCAGAATCCGCTCCGAACGGTACATCGCCCCCTGCTCGCTCCCTGCCACATACGACCCCGCCCCCATCCAGTCAAAATACGAGCTCCGCCGCCCCGTCAAACGGCACGACACCGGCTGCTGCGGCCGGTCGTACAACGGAGCCACCCGCATCGAGGTGATCGGCTCCTCCAGCACCGAGGGCGGCAACTCCCCGCACAGCGTGTACACATTCTTCAAGTGCTGGCGGAACAACTCGTCAAAAAGCGCGTCGTTCTCCGTGCTGAAATCCGGCCCATACCACCAAAACCAGTCGCTCCCCTCGGCCGCGTAAATCTCCATCCGCGCCGCCCGCTCCTGCTCCGCCCCCAACCTTCCGGAGTCGATTTGTTTCTGCAGAAAATCACGCGTGTCCCCCAGCAGATCCCAGCCCCGGTTCTCCTCGTCCTCCCCAATCCAGATGTCAAAGTTGCTCGAAATCCACGACCCCGTGTGCAGCGTGCGCACCACCTTCCGAGGCGGCTGCGCCGCCAGATAATCCTCCATCGTCACCGACTCCAACTGCGGCTCCCGCTCCAGCGCCCCGTACAAAGCCCTCAAAAAACCCTGCCCCCCGTCGGGGAAGGTTTCCCAGGCGTTCTCCCCGTCCAAAATCAGGGGAATCACGCCGCGCCCCTCCGGAAGCACGCGCGCGATGTTCCGGAGATGATGCACCAAATGCCCCGCCGCCTCCGCCGGCGGATTCTTCGCGGCCATGAACCCAATGAAATCCGAAAGCGGCTTCTCCCGAAAAAATGCCGAAACCCGCGCGCCCCCATGCGTCACCTCCCACGCATCGAACATCTCCAAATGATCGGGACGCGCCCCGAATGCCCCCGGATCGTTCGCCAGCGAACGAAACAAGTTCTCCTCATCCGAGCAAAAGTAGCGAATGCCCGCCTGAGCCATCAGGGGGACCAACTCCGGCGCAATCGATCCCTCGCTCGGCCATAGCCCGCGCGGCGCCCTTCCAAAAAGCTCCGTGTGCTGGCGCACCGCCAGCTCCAACTGCGCCGAAGCATCCTCCGGCCAGTGGAAGCGACGCGGGAAACGCCGCCCCGGCAGGCAACGCTCCGCCAGCGCACTGTCGTACACCAGCGGAAGGATGGGATGGAAAAAGGGCGTCGTCGTGATCTCCGCCTGCCCTCGCTCCTCCGCCTCCCGGTAGAGCGGAATGATCCGCCGCACAATCTCCCCGTGAATCTCCAACACCCGCGCCTTCTCCCCCTCCGTGAAATGCCGCCCCTTCGCCTTCAACCCCGCCAACTCCGGATACAACCGCTCCGCCGTGTACCCGCACCAGGCCAGGTTGAACCAGGTCTGCAAATCCAGGAAATCCTGCGCCGACCAGTAGCGCATCCCCCGCTTCACCTCCTCCCGGTCAAAACGCAGCCCCCGCTTGTTCAACAGCTCCCAGTAGCGGGGATAAGGGCGCACCAAATTGTCCCAGTGGATTTTGAAGTGGTTCTCCAAAAGCGCCATCTTCTCGTGGTCCTCCAGATCCGCCGCCGGCTTGCGCGCCCAGTCCATCCACAAGTCCCGAACCGAACCATTTGCAAGCTCCTGAATCTGAAGCAACAACACCGGCGTCATATTCAGATTCACCCGAATCCCCGGAAACTCCTCCAGAATCGACACCATGTCCAAATACCCCTTCACCGCGTGCAACCGCACCCACGGCATCATCGCCGTTTGGTTCGCGGGATTGACGTAATAGGGCTGGTGCATGTGCCAGAGAAAAACCACGTGAGCCATGCCCTCCCCTAAGCGCAACCGCCTGCCCGCGCAACCCTTCATGCGTCCGGCTTCCCCCCCGATCGCGCCTCCGGAAATCCCCCCCCTCCCACCTCCCGCTCCCCGCCCTTTTCCTCCCGCCCCACACCCCCCATCCTCCCCTCCATGCCCGCCTCCCCCTCCACCCTCTGCTGGATCTGGCA
>JBEBAG010000068.1:0-19528 GCA_041159065.1 Verrucomicrobiota bacterium
TTCATCCCCACCAGGGTCAACCCGTACCCGGGAGCCAGCTTCGCCGAGGGGGCAATCAGGGATTCCAGCAGGTAAGCCCGGTCCTTGGCCTGGCCGATGGTCCGGAGATTGGGGCCCACCGTGCTGCCCGTTTCCGTCACCGCATGGCAGGCGAGGCAATTCGCACCCAGGTGATCCTGCACAATCGCGCCGCCCGCCTTCGCCGCCCCCCCTTGCAGCAGCTCCGCCCGCGCCTGACCCGGCGCCGATTCCGCGTAACGCTTCGCGCGCTCCGCCAACGCCGTCTGAGCCGCTCCCCGCGCCGTCAGCGCCTCCAGAATATCCAGTTGCAGCCCCGCCTCGGCACTCCCTGACTCCAACGCCTCACCCAAACGCCCCAGCACCCCGTCCGCCGCCGCGCACTCCGCACGCACCAGCTGCGCCACGGCATGCTGCTTCTGCTCGAGCGAACCCTCCTGGAGAACCCGCTCGCAGACCGTCACCGCGCGCTCCGGTTCCTCCGGAAGCAACGCTTCCAGCCCAACCTGCTGCAAAACCGCCGGGCTCTTCGCAGAAAGCGCCACGTCGAGCGCCGCCTTCCATTCCGCGCTCGTGCGCTGCCCCTTCCCCATCAGGCGCAACGCCTCGGCGCGCAGCGACGCCGCAGCCTGCCCATCCTTCACAATCGCGGCCACCTGCGCGGGCTTTGCCTGCAGGGAATAGGCAATCAGTAACTCCACCGCCTTGCGCCGCAGCTCAGGCTCCTTCAGGGAAAGCAGCGCCTCAATCCGTGGCCCCAGCACCGATTCAATCGGCTGAACCGTCATACGCCGCGCATACCCGTCCACGCGATCCAAACGCGGTGGCTCTTTCCATGCCAGGAGCGCCAACAGGGCCTCCTCGCGCGCCGCCACCGGCAGCTTCTCGTTGAGCGAAAGCGCCAGCACCCGGCCCGCCTCCGCCACCCCGCCCACCCGCAGACAGGCGTTGATCGCACGCCGCATCGCCGGATCCTCCAACCCCTCCCGGCCCGCCAAACGCGCCAGCGCACCCAGCTCCTCCGGAACCCCCTCCCCATCGTGAATCGCCCGCGCGGCCTCCGTCACCACCCCCGCATCCGCATCCCGCAAATAGGCGGCCACCTCGCGCGCCCCCTGCCTGCGCAGCGCCACCACGCTCGCCATCCGACGCGCCCGCGAAGCCCCCTTGGCATTCGCCCCCAGCTTCCCCGAGGGCGCGCACCCCGCCAATCCCCCCGCCACCGCCTGCCGCAAAATCGGCTCCTCCCAGTCCCGGTCCACCATCGCAAACAGCGC
This sequence comes from Verrucomicrobiota bacterium, assembly GCA_041159065.1. Classification (GTDB taxonomy): domain Bacteria; phylum Verrucomicrobiota; class Verrucomicrobiia; order Chthoniobacterales; family Chthoniobacteraceae; genus Chth-196. The sequence goes on from JBEBAG010000068.1 coordinate 1,296, forward strand.
ATCCACCGCACCCGGCGCACGCAGACGCCCCAACGCCAGTGCCGCCTGCTCCCGCACCGCAGGCACCTCGTCTGAAAGCCGCTTCACGAGTTCCTCCACCAACGCAGGCTCCAGACGCGCCTCGCCCAACACCCGCGCCACCTGACGCCGCACCTGCGGATCCGCGTCCCGCAGCAGTCCGCCCAAAGCCCCCGCATTCCCCTCTCCCTTGCGCAGGAACTGGCCGCACCCCCACACCGCGTGCAGACGCGCCAGGAGCGTCTCCCCGAGCGTGTTCGCCACCTCCGCCAGCACCGAAAATTCCTTCCGCTTCACCAGCTCAAACTGTGCGCCCATGCGAACCCGCTGGTCCGCCGCCCCCAGCAACCCCCGCAACTCGCCCACGGCACGCCCCTCGAAACCCGCCTCCAAAATCCGCCGGGTCGTTTCCCGCGCCTCACGGGCCTCCCGCGCCTCCGGGGAGTCCTCCCCCGAGACCACGCGCATCACCGCACCGCGCCCATCGAGTGAATAGCCCTTCGCCCAGTCCGTCACCCGGAGCGAACCATCCGGCGCCCACGCCAAACCCGTTCCCATCAGTCCCCGGTGCAGCACCTCCACCGGGCTCCGCTTGAAGCTGGCTCCCACCCGCTCGATTCGGAAACCCCGAAGGACTCCGGAAGGAAACTCGTTCAGGAGAAACATCCCCCGCTGCAGCGGCCCCATGGCCGTGCCCGGTTCGTACTTGAATCCGCACGGACCGTCCGTCGAAGGCTCCAGGGGAGGCAGAAGGTAGGCCGCCTGCCCGCTCCAATGCGGCTCCGACAGCCGCTCCAGCATCCACGGAGTCCGGGCCCCCATGTACTGGAAGTTGCACCGCCAGCCCGAGTCGCTCCCTTCCTGGATATACACCAACCGCTCCTTCTCCCCCTTGAAGTCGGCGTCGTTATCGACGCCGAAAAGATCCCCAAAGGCGTCAAAAGCCGGCTCCTGCACATTGCGGAGGCCGTGCGCAAACACCTCGAAATTCGAACCATCCGGCTCCACCCGCAGAACGCAGCCCTCGTTCGGATAGAAAGAGTGGCGCCCCTCCCGGCTCTTCACGTTCACCCCCTTGTCCCCAATGCTCCAGTAAATCCGCCCGTCGGGCCCCACGGACAGCCCGTGCATATCGTGCCCGCCGTAAGCCAGATGCAATCCAAACCCATGCACCAGCAACTCCCGCTCGTCCGCGACGCCATCCCCGTCCGTGTCGCGCATCCGCCACAGATCCGGCGCGATCGTCGCGTACACCCAGCCGTCATGGTAGAGCACCCCCGCGGCAATCCCCGTCACCTCCGTCTGGAATCCCTCCGCAAACACCGTGATCTGGTCCGCCACCCCGTCCCCGTCCGTGTCGCGCAGCTGGTAAATCCGTTCCGAAATCGCCGTCAGATCCTTCCAGTCGACCGAGCCGTCCCCGTTGTGATCTCGGAACGTGCCCCGGCCCTGCCGCAGCTTTCCGGGCGCAAGCGCCGAGCGCAGAAACGCCGCCTTGTCCTCCACGCTGCGCATCGCCACGTCATCCGGAATCCACGCCGGAAACTCGCGGATATCGAGATCGGCCGCCTTCCGCCGGGCCGTCGAGGCCACGTACACGCGCCCCTTCGGATCCACGGTGAGCGCCACGGGATCGGGCACATTCAACTCCCCGCTCCACTTCTGATACGCCAGATCCCGGCCCGCCTGCGAAACCGGCAGCGCCTCCTTTTCCTTCCCTGACGCGGCCTTCGGCGGATGGTCGGCACCGCGCACCGGAGCCGAGGAAGCCCACGCGCAGGCGAGCAGGACCACCCGAGACACCACGGGCCGGGACAAAAGCCGTGCACCGAAAAAACGTGCGAGAAAAGAGGGGGAGGAGGGCATCCCCTTTTCTACCAGATCCCCCCCCGAAAAACGGCCAAAAATAGGCCCCTGGATCGCCTAATGGGAGAGCACCTCGACGCGGTTCACGGAGCCTCGCAGATACGGGGTGAGTCCCGGTTCGGTGAGCTGCCGCGCCGCGTCCGGGCGGGCTTTGAGGTGCGCGTCGAAAAAGAGAAGCGTGGCAGCGCGCACCACGGGTTGCACTTCGGCCCGGGAGGGCGAGGGCAGTCCCCCGTGGCTGGCACCGGTCGAATCCGTGAAGTCGAGGTGTTTCGCATTCGCCAGCCAGACAAATCGGTGGGCCCCGCGAGGCCAGAGCGCAAACGCATCCCGGCGGTTCTCCGCGCTCAGGCCGTTCTGCTGCTTATCCAGCGTGCCGGAAACTCCCAAAAGCGGGACTTTGAGCGACCCAAAGCTTTCGCGCAGAAAGAAGGGCTCGCCAACACCCTGCGGCGAAAGGGCCACGCCACACCGCACCCGGGGATCGCGGAGATCGGGCCCGAGTCCCTTGCCCGGTTCCACACGCGGGGTGATCCAGTCGAGCGCCGGGCGCATTCCGCAGACGACCATGGTGGTGAAGGCTCCAAAGGAATGCCCCATCACGCCCACGCGCTCCAGGTCGAGCCTGCCTCGGAGGACGGCGTGGGTTCGATTCCACGCCTCGGCGCATTGGATCGCGTCGCTCACGTCTCTGGGACGGGCCAGCACCTCGTGAGAATCATGAATCATCGCCTCGAGGTTTTTCATCAGCTGGAGCCCCTGCTTCATGCGTTCCCGATTGCTGCCGACATGCTCCAGACACAGCACCGCGTAGCCGTGCGAGGCGAGGTGCCGCGCCTGCGCGTAATGGGTGTCCCAGTCACCCCCGGCCCCATGAGAAACCACGACCACCGGGCAGGAACCGGTGCCCGCCGGGAGGTGCACCTTGACGGGAAGTTTCCGCTGGCTCGGCGCCTCTTCCTGCCGGAAACGGCGGAACAGGCGAGGGCGAAGGCGTTCCCCTCCGTCCCCCGCCGCTCCGCGGGCGGCGGAGGCGTCCGGAAACTCGAGGGTTTCCACGGTCAAGGGACCCGGAGCGGAAAGGTCTTCGGCGACGAGCGCACGAAGCGGAGCGAGCCACAGAACGGCCAGGGCAAGGACGCGCAGTTTCATAGAAATCGGGGGAGCGGCGTGGGGACTAAGCCCGACGGCTCAGCTTTCGGATTCGGACGCCCGCAGGGAACGGTCGCGAAAGGACAGGTAAATTCCATACCCGAGCAGAAGAAGCTGGCTCAGCCAGAAGGCGTAGATTTTGGGCCAGGTCCCGTCCGTGAAACCATACGCGTGCAGCCCCACCCCAAGCTGGTTGACCCCAAACCAGGAGAACACCACCACGCAACCGAGGAGGAGGTTCGCGCAATGGATTCCCACCTCCGCAAGGTAGCCTCCGAGGCGGGCGTGGAGGATGACCAGGCACATGAGCACGATCATCAGCGCCCCGTTTTCCTTGGGATCCCATCCCCAGAAGCGCCCCCAGCTGTAATTCGCCCAAATGCCTCCGAGGACGGTACCCACGAGGGAGAGAAAGAGACCCGCGGCGATGAACCCGTAGGCGGCGCGCGTCAAAAACCGGGCGTCGTCGGACCGGGGGGAGAGCCGTCCGGCCAGACGCTTGAGGAAGTAGACCATCGAGATGAGCGCCGCGACCATACAGGCGGCGTAGCCGAGGTTGATGAGGGGCACGTGCGTCGAGAGCCAGAAGTTCGTGATGAGCACGGCCTGGAGCTGCTGGAGGGTGTCGGTGGCCTCGGAGGCCTCGAATTGGATCGCGAGGAACATGCAGGCGGTGCCCCCCACTGCGGCAACGAGCAGTCCCAACCCGCGTTTGGCGATCCACTCCGCGAGGAGCCCGAACAGGGCGATGGAGGCGCCGATGAAGAGGATCGTCTCGTAGAGGACGGTGATGGGGGGGCGCTGCATGATGATGCAGCGCACGATGACGCCGGTCACCGCGAGCACGGTCGCGCAGGAGAGCAGGGTCCAGCTCAGGGCCCGCGTGATTTTTTCAAGCCGCGACCCCGGGGAGACCCAGCTCAGGGCGAGGGTCAGGAATCCGACGAGGAAGATCCATTGGGCACGGAAAAAGTAATCCGCGCGGTTGAGGTGCTGCTCGAGGGAAACAAAGCGGGCCTCATTTCGGCGCTGGGCGGCGTCCTGAACCTTGGAGAGGAGGGCCGCGGCCGCTTTTTTGAACTGAGCGGGATCGGGCAGCGCGAGGAACACGTCCTCGTAGAGGGCGAGCCAGGAGAGTTGTTCGGGCTCGGGATCTTTCTGGGACTGGAGCGCGCCGAGGAGGGTTTCTCCCGGTCCGTGCCAGACTTCGTGTTGGTGTTCGATGGGGGGAAAGATGCGCAACTGTTGTTCGGCTCTGCCGCTCATGATCGCGCTGAGGGCGGACTGGCCCAAGGGGCGAAACCACGGGATCTGCATCGGGGGCGTGGAGGAGGTGCGCAGAAAAGCCAGGACGGCGGGGAGGCTCTTGGACAGGCGGATGGGCGACTCGACGCCGGGGGGCAGCGCCTCGGGTTTGGGGCCGAAGGGGGCGCGGATGAAATTGAAATGGTCCGCGATCATTTCGAAATCGAGGAAGTTCATGGCCAGCTGCACGATCATGCGCTGTTCGGGCGTCTGTTTTTTTTCCGGGATCTCGCGGTACTGCTGGAGCTTCGTAAGAAGGGCTTTGCGAGCAGGATCGATCTCGAGGAAGCTGTACTGGTCGCGCTTGGCCTTGGGGGGGAGGCCGAGTTCGGCGATGGCGGAGGAATTGTCGACCTTGAAGAGGGGAACGGTTTTGGCGATGTCGGGGCGGAACCAACAGAGGAGGAGCCACTCGGTGGGCTTCAAGGTAAGCGGTTTTCCCGAGGCCGAAAGGAGGGGCTTCTGCGTGACGGGATCGACCAGGGGCTCGCCTCGGCTTTCACCGTTTTGAGTGAGGGGGATGCTGCGCTTGCTGCGGAAGCGCAGCAGGCGGTAGGAGGCGAGGGTTTCGAGCGGCTTGATCCGGCCGGACTCGAGCACGGGCAGAGCGGCGAAGCGCTGCACGACTTCCTTATCGCAGAGCAACTCCACCGACGGGAGCCCCCCGGAAGTCGGAGCCACGACTGCAGGAGCCGCAGACGCCGGGACGGGCGCGGGAGTCTCCGCGGCATGGAGACATCCGCAGAGGGCGAGCCAGAGAAGGACCAGATGAGGCGTTTTCACGGGAAGAGCGGGGTGGCGGGAGGTTTAGAGGAGCTTCCAGATGGCCACGGCAAAGGCGGCGTTGAAGGCAAGGATGAGGCTGAGCGCGAAGGTCCAAGCCGGGAGCTTCAGGAAGCGGGCGAGCATCATCAAAAAATGCAGCAACAACCCCTCGGCCACCACCACACAGGCGATCAGCGGCCAGTGGTCGGACGGGTTCCGTACGATCTGGAAGCCGCTGGATTTCACCCCCGAACGGCTCTCGACGCCGTCATCAAAGGTCTGCTGAAAGACCGCGTACCCGCCGCCACGCATGGGCTCGTTCATGGTGATGACGCGCTTCTCCTCCTGCGTGCCGGAGATTTTGGTGACCCAACTGGTGAAACGGCGGGCCCGCGAGGTGCCCGGGTGCTCCTCACGCTCGGTCCGATCCAGACGCACGGCAAAAGGCATCCGGTAGGAGCGCCGAGCCAGGTCGATCACGTATTTTTCCCCGCCAAAGGTGACCGTCCACGGAGCCGCGGCCATCTCCCAGAGAATGCCCTTTTGTTCGGCCCCGGTTTTTTTGTCGCGGGCGGTGGCGATGCAGGCGTTGAGGAGTTGTTCGTCCGGCATCGCGGCACCGGAGGCGTTCAGATGCGGGAGTTTTTGGAGCCCGAAGCCGTCGACCTTTTCTCCTGAGGCCTCGGGGCCGAGGCGGACGGGTCGGGCATGGCGGAGCCAGTGGGTGAGGGTGAGGTCGAAGGGGAGGCTTTCATGGGTGAAGGTGCGAGCCTTCCCCGGGGCGAGGTCCTGATAGAGCGCGCCGTCGATGACGAGGGCGGAGCGTTTGGCCTTGGGATCCGCCTGTACTTTTTCGATTTCGATGACGCGATCGTGAAAGCTCACGAACTCGTTGTTCGTCTGGCCTTCGCGCAGATGCAGGATGCCCTCGGTTCCGAAGTGGTGGGCGACGGCTCCTGCGGCGATCATGAAGAGGATGGCGAAGTGGGAGATGACCACGCCGATCGTTCGGGGAGACTTGCGGATGCGCACGATGCCTCCGAGGAACATGTTCACAAAGAGCGCGGCCATGAGCGCATAGCCCCCCGGGAGCAGGAAGGCCGGGAGGGTCAGGTTGCCGATGGGCAGGTAGGCGTCGAGGGCAAGGGCGCGCCAGCAGGCGCCGAGGTCGATCCGGTCGACGAAGAGGGATTCGAAGTAGCGTTTCTGACTGGCGACAAGGCCGTACTCGGCCTGTTCGAGGGTGCCGAGGAAGGTGATGAGCAGGAGCAGCGCAAGCAGCACGCTGGCGAGACCGTAACCGGAGAGGATGGCGACGATTCGCGAGGGAAGGGACGGGCGAAGGGGAGCGGCAGGGGTGGACACAGGAAGGAGAGGCGTGGAGCTGCTATTCGGGGGGAAGGTTGGGGCGGATCGATTGGCAGAAGGCTTCAAAGGCCGCCGTGTTCTGTTCGACAAGCACCTTGGGGCCGGTGAGCTTCACGAAGATCGTGGCCTGCGCGGTGCTGTCGATCAGGCCCAGCAGCCGGTATCCCGCCTTCGCCGCGTCGGCTCCAAAGGCTTTGAAGTCCCCCTCCACGTCGACAAACGTCGCCTTGCGGTTGAAGAACGGTTTTCGAGGCAGGTTGGCAATCTGTTCGGGCGTGAGCGGAGGCTGCCCCATCTGGCTTCGCCACCGGTTGATGTTGGCTTCCAGTCCACCGGCCGGGCCGGGCAGAAGCGAGATGTAGCACTCCCCCTCCTGCTGCGGACCAAATCGCAGGTCCACCGTGCGCATGCCCATGGACTGGTCGGGGGTGGACGGCTTGCTCCAACCCGCAGGAACGGTCCACGTGAGCAGCCGGCTCAGATCAGGCGGTGTCGCCGCATCGCTCGCGGGGGACTGGGCTTTCTCACGAAACCGTCTCGCGCTGGGAAGATCCAGCGCCGGCGGCGGGGTGTACTCCGAAATTTCACGCGATTCCTGAATGGGCATGCGTTCGGCGACGCGCCTGCAAGAGACGGAGGACAGAGCGAGTGGGAGAATCAGGAGGAGCGGAGCGAGGACTGGAGTGCGCATGCGTGGCGAGGGGAGGCTTCGGGGCGGGGGCGGAGGGAGATTCCGAGCAAACGTGACAAGGGGTGTGGAAGGGGCGGGGAGCGCATCCTGCGATGGTCCGTGAACGACAGGATGAGGACGGGCCGCAGGAAAACAACCGGAATGCCACTCCCCATGCGCCCAAGATCCCACCCGGCCAGAGGCCTGCGGCTGGCAAAACTCCGCATCTTGATGCGGCTGTAAGAACCGGTCGGTCATGGGGAAGATCCAAAGGAGCGTTGTCCCCTCGTTTAGCCGGACCCGGGAAGTTGGCAATCGTCCGGAGTCCGGAGCCGGGCCCTCGTCGGCCAGCTCCTTTCCCTCCCTCCCCCTATTCGAAGCGAAGGATATGCGCGGGAAGTTGGCCCTCATGCTTGGTGTCGATCATCCGGAGCTTCGCGGAAAAGAAGGGCTGGATGGATTCGTAGGTCAGCGGTCCGAGCACGATCTCACCCGAACGAGCCCCGTCACAATAACGGGACGCCTTGTTCACCGTGTCGCCGATGACGGTGTACTCGAGGCGTTCATCGGCCCCGATAAATCCGTGCAGCACCTCGCCCGTGTACACCCCCACGCCCAGCTCGCAAAAGGGCAGACCGGCGGCGCGGCGGCGCTGGTTGGCGGCACGCACCGCCCTTTGCATATCGACCGCAGCCTGCGTCGCCTTGCGCGCATGCTCCGGATCAAACTCCGGACTGCCAAACACCGCCAAGATTCCGTCGCCCATGAATTTATCAATGGTGCCGTCCTGGGCGAAGATCGTGGGGGCAAGGGCTTGGAAATAGTCGTTGAGCATTTCCACGATGCTCTCGGCGGAAAGGGACTGGCTCGTGCGGGTGAACCCGCGCAGATCGGAGACGAGGATGGTGACGGTGGACTTCTCGCCGCCAGGCTGCAGCCGGCCTTCGCGGGACTTCTGGAGCAGTCGCTGACGAAGCTTGGGGGAGAAGTTGGTGAGCAGATTTTCGAGGGTCCGGTTGTTCTGCACGATCTCCTCCTGCAGGAGGCGGTTTGCGACGGCGGACGCCGCGTAGTGGGCAACGGAAAGCAGAAACCGGAGGTCCTCCTGAGAGAAGGCCTGGCGGCGGTTGGGATTGTCGACAAACAGAATGCCAATGCTCTTTTCCTCCCAGACCAAGGGCGCGTACATCCCGGTGCGAATCCCAATCGCCGCCATGCTCGAAGAAAGATCCTGATGGTCCGATTCCTCGTCCCCCCAGATGAACCCGGACTGCTCGCGGAGCGCCCGATGGATGAGGGTGCGGCTGATGGGGGGCGGTCCCTCGGGGATGGACGCGCGCAGCAGCAGCGAGGAGGACGCGGGGTCGGAAATCATCACCGCGCCACGCACCGCGCCCGGAAGAAGCTCGAGCATCCGGCGCAAAATGAGGTGGAAAAGCCGGTCGAGATTCTTTTCGGCGGCGAACTGAAGGGGCAGCTCGTAGAGCATCTCCAGACGCTGACTGGAAGTGCCCGGAAGCATGTCGTGAACAATCGACGCCTTCTCCGCAGCACTCAGCTGGAGCGCAATCGAGAGGTTCTGCGCCGCGTGGATCCCCGAGGGTTCGTGGCCCGGGAGCGTCGGAAAGATTTCCAGCAGCAGATGCCCGAGGGTGATGGCGGCGGGAAGCGCCACCCGGGTGGGCACGGAAATCTGGTCATCCCCAGCCCACGTTCCCGCGCGACTCCCCAAGTCCTCAACAGTCAATGCCCCGTCCGAAAGGGTCAGCCGCGCATGTTTGCGCGAGACGCCCGGGGAGGAGAGCACGATGTCGCTCGAAGGATCGCGGCCGACGAGGTAGTCCCCCGGGGGAAGCTGGAGGGAGTGCTGGGATCCGTCGTCGTTGCTGATGAGGAAGTGGAAAAGTTCAGCGGACATAGCGCGGGGGGGCTTCCGGTGCGGGGCACGAGTGTAGCAAAGGGACGGGGTTGGGAAAGCAGGCGATGGGGTTTTCGGAACCGCTTCCGGCCCGGATGCGGCAGCTCGTTCTGCATGGCCAGGAGGAGGCTGGGGTGTTAGGGGTGCCGCATGAGCAACAACGCATGGGAGAGCGAGTTTCGGGCGGTGCACGCGCGTGCCGTGGCGGCGTGGCGCAACGGGAGACGCTCGGTTCAAAGCCTGTTGGAGTCGGAGGACCTGAGGTTTTTGGACGAGGTCGGGTGCAGCGCCCAAGAACTCTTCGATTTTGTCGATGACCTCATGGCCTGGGGAGAACCGGATCTGGAGACGGTCCTGGCGGTGCAGGGCGTCCGGAGGTCGTACTTTCTGGAGGAAATGGGCGGGCGCTCCTCGGGGAAAACGGGCTCAATGGCCGCACTTCCTTCGAAATCCGCCGCGGTCGATGGCATCGCTTGGCTTCCGCGGCTCATCGTGAAGGCGCGCTGGAAACTGCGGGGTGAGATGCCGGACGAGCTGATGTACGGGTGCGGGGGGGATCGTCCCTTCCTGCGCCGGATGGGTATGACGTTGGAGAGCTTTTTGCAGCTGGTGTGGGAGTGTGGCGACGACGACGCGCGGATTGTGGCGGCCGTGCAATCAGCCGCCGCCAGACGGGTCCGCGCTTGAAGCAACCGGGAGGGGATTCGCCTCAATGCCTGCACAAGGATGGAAAGCCCGATTGAAGGACTGGGTGCCCCCGGTGCTCTGGCGCTGGTTGGGATCTTGGATCTGGGTCCGTTGGGATGGCGACTACGCCACGTGGTCCGAGGCAGCCGCCCGCTGCTCCGGGTACGCGGCGCCGCTGATTCTGGAGAGGGTGCGCGCCGCCATGCTGGAAGTACGCGACGGACGCGCCTCGGGAGAACGGGACTCGCTCGTGCTCCACACCCCGGAATACTCCCTGCCCCTGCTTGCCGCGCTCAGCGACGCCGCTCGCCGTCAGGGAAACCGGCTGCGCGTTCTCGATGTGGGTGGTTCGCTCGGGACCAGTTATTACCAAAATCGCGCATGGCTCGAGGGGGCGCACCCGCTTCACTGGGGAGTCGTGGAGCAGCCGCATTTCGTCGAGGAGGGCCGCCGGAATTTCGCGGATGGCACGCTTTCCTTCTACGGGTCGATCGCCGAAGCCACCGCCGCCTTTCAGCCCGACTTTGTCCTCTTCTCCAGCGTCCTCCAGTACGTGGAACATCCCTGGCGCGTCCTCGAAGAGGCTCTGGCCGCACGCCCCCGCTTCGTGATGATAGACCGCGCCCCCGTCATGGAAAGCGGCCCCGAACGGATCACGGTCCAGACGGTTCCCCGAAGCCTTTACGAGGCCACTTATCCCTGCCGTCTGCTGAATCGGCAGGAGCTGTTCGACCGGCTCCGCACCGAATACCACGTGCGCGCCGAGGGACCGCTCTCTGAACGGATCAACGTGCCGGGCGCCGCGTTCTGCTACGGCTTCTTCGAACGCAAAACCCCGACCGCCCCAAGCCTCGGAGAGACCGGCCGCGCTTAGTCCAGAGCCGAAAACTCGACATCGTCAAACCAGGTCTGCATCACGCCCGATCGACTGTGCCCGCCCGCCAGACCGATGCTGGTTTTTGGAACGTCGCCACAGAGGGTGGTGTAAGTAAGCGCCTTTTCGCCATCCACGAACGCCGTCATTTCCTTTCCACGCAGCTCGATCACCAGCTCGTGCCAGACGTCCGGCGCAATCGTGCGCTTCTCCGTTTTTGCGATGAAGAACTTCCGGTTCCACTCCCCCTTCTCCTTCATCGCCTTGGCTTCCGGCGAATCCTTCGGATGGCGCACGTCGTTTTCCGCAGCCGCAACCGAATCGGTGTGAATGCGGAACACTGCGATGTGGAAATTCTTTTCCACAATGGGGTTGTCTCCTCGGATAGTGAACTGGCCCATTCCGCCCGCGGGAAGTTTGACCCGGCAGCGCAGGCGGATGTTGGTCCCGGAGGCAGCATGGGTAAGACCTGCGGGATGCTTCTCCTCGGGGAAATTCTGGCACAGCAACGCGCCGTCGCGGAGCTGCCACCAGTCGGGTCGCGCCTTGGCTCCGGAGACGGTGGTGCCCAGGGGGTGTTGGGCATCAATCCCGGTGGCAAGAAAACCGTAGGGGGTCCATGCCTTCTGAAAGGCCTCGGGATTCGAGAAATCCTCCTTCCAGGAGGCCGCCGAGGCGGCTGCGGCAATGGGAGTCTGCGCGCGGACTGCCGATGGGGAGGCCAAAGCAAGCGCGAGAGAGAGGACGAGCGCAGAGCGCAGGAGCAGAGGGGGCGGGAACATAGGTAAGGGGAAGCCTATCTTGGTTTGGGTTCGATTCCGAGCTTGCGGCAGTCGGCATCCACCTCCGCGCTCCAAGCCTCATACAAGGCCTTGAGCGAAGCGAGTTTCTCGGGATGCTTTGCCGCAAGGTCCTCCTGCTCCGATGGATCTGCCGCGATATCAAAGAGCATATCACGGGCGGGCTTCTGAGCCGGACCCGGCTTGGCATCCCCCTCGGTGGAATGGACAAACTTCCAGTTATCCTGGCGCGCGGCGTAGTTCGCACTGATGACCCGCGAACGCCAGAAGAGAGCGTCGTGGGGTGAGCCCTGTTTTTTCCCGGTCACAAAGGGCAACAAATCCACGCCATCGAGGGCAGTGCAATCCGCGCCGGCGGCGGCAAGCACGGTCGCGCTCAAATCAAAGCTCGCGACCGGCTTCACGTACACGGAGCCCGGAGGGATGACGCCGGGCCATTGGATGAAGGTGGGAACCCGAATCCCGCCCTCGAAGGTCTCGCACTTGGATCCTCGCAAGGGCGTGTTGAGGGATCCATTGACGGCGTTACGAGTCGTGGGGCCGCCGTTGTCGTTGGTGAATACCACGAGCGTGCGGGAGGCCTGGCCCGTTTCTTCCAAGGTACCCAGCACCGCGCCCACGGCGTCATCCAGGGCGGCGAGCATCGCGGCGTACGTCCGGCGTTTGGGATCCGAGATGGAGGCAACGCGGCTTTCATATTTCGCCGTGGCCTGCAACGGCGAGTGTACCGCGTTGAATGCGAGATAGAGGAAAAAGGGATTCGAAGCGTCGCGCTGGCTGCGGATGAAGTGGCAGGCCTCCTCGCCAAAGGCGTCCGTGAGGTAGCGCGTCTCGGCGAGCGGCTCCCGGTTGCGCAGAATCGGAGCATGGTACTCGCCCTTGCCGCCCTCGGCCGGAAGGTAGACGTGCCCTCCGCCCACAAACCCGAAAAAGGATTGAAACCCACGATCCAAAGGGGTGTGCCCCGGGTCTTCGCCCAGATGCCACTTTCCAACCATCCCCGTCGTGTACCCCGCGTCCCGCAGACGCTCGGGAAGCGTGGAAATTTCCTTGGGGAGTTGCTGCCCGTGGTGCGCCAACTCCTCCATCCCGCACCGGTGCTGGTAGAGCCCGGTGATCAACGCCGCACGGGTCGGCGTGCAAAAGGAGCCGTTCGCATAGCCCTCGCTGAAACGAACTCCCCCCGAGGCAATCCGGTTCAAGTGCGGCGTCAAAATATCACGGCACCCATGCACCCCCAAATCCGCGTAGCCCATGTCATCAGCCAGGATCACCACGATGTTCGGGCGCGCCTGAGCGGCAAACGCAGACACCGAGGAAACCACGAAAAGAAAGAGCAGGATCAACGCATTCATAGAGAGAAAAAAGGCCTAACGTTCCCGGGCTTTCTGCGGCTTCCGACGGGAGGAATCCGCCGGGTCCCGGAGTTTCCGTTCGGGATGGGAGGCTGGGAGGTTGGGTCTGGTATTCGGAGGTTCGGACGCGACGCGCGGGGAGGCCCGTCTGGAAAGCAAAACCCCGGAAAAAGAAAAAAGTTTTTTGAAACAAAGACGGGCCCTCCGTGTTCCAAAGAATGGGAAGAGTTCCCTCACAACATTATGAAAAAATTCGCTGTAATCGCCGCAATCGTCGCACTGGTTTCCCCCTTGGCCATGGCCAAAGAAAAAGGGGAGGGCAAGCCGAAGCCCACACCGGAAGAGCAGTTCAAGAAGCTCGATGCCAACGGGGATGGAAAGCTCACGTTGGAGGAGTACACGGGCAAGCACGACCCCGAAAAAGCAAAGGAACACTTCAAGGCCCTCGATAAGGACGGCGATGGATCGTTGACCCTCGAGGAGTTCTCCGCGAAGCCCGAGGGCAAGAAAAAGAAGAAGGCTGAGTAACGCAAGCGGACGCCGGCAGACCCTCCGGAGTGCCTCCGGAATCCTGACTCGGCTCAGTCCCATTCCGAACGAAGGGCTTACGCGATGGCGCGTGGGCCCTTCTTTTTTTGCTCTTTTTGCTCCCGCCAAGACATCCGCTGCCGTCATCCGCGGCGATCCCAGATTGAACCGTTCATGTCCTCCGGCCGAGTCGGATCGCGGGGGGCAGGGGATCGGAGGGCAAAGTTCAAAGCCAGCACGGAAGCGAGCGGGAGGGAGGAATGGATCGGATCTTTCAGAATCGGAGAGAGGCGGGACGGCTGTTGGCCGGGACCCTGCAAAGGTACGCGGACCGGGAGGAGGTCCTGGTGCTGGGAATTCCCCGGGGCGGAGTGCCGGTGGCCTACGAGGTCGCGCGCGCGCTGCACGCGCCGCTGGAGGTTTTTGTGGTGCGAAAAGTCGGCATGCCCGGAAACCCGGAACTCGCCATGGGCGCGGTGGCCTCCGGCGGAATCCGCATCTACAACCCGATGGTGCTTCGCCAGTACGCCGTGGCGGAGGAGTTGCTCCAGGCCGCCATGCAGAAACAGGAGGCGGAGGTGCGGCGACGGGAGTCTCTCTACGGAAGCGACAGAGCGTGGGAGCACGGGCGCGAAGGGCGCTCCTGGGAGAACAAAACGGTGATTCTCGTGGACGACGGGCTCGCGACCGGCTGCACGATGCGGGCCGCGGTTCGGGCCCTCAAGGCGAGGCGGCCGGCTCGCATCGTCGTGGCAGTACCCACGGCTTCCGCGGCGGGTTTTGCAGAGATGCGCTTCGAGGTGGAGGAATGCGCGGCGCTCCTCACTCCGCGCGAATTCCAGTCCGTGGGGGAATGGTATGCCGAGTTCCCCCAGACCACCGACGAGGAGGTGGCGGAACTGCTGCGTCTCTCCCGGCAGGAGCATGCGGCGCAGCTCCCGAAGGAGGTGGGAGCGGCACCGGGGAGCGGAAACCGGCAGGAAATCACCACCCCAAGTCAGGAAAGCCGATGACAGCGAAGCGGGTTTTTTTCGGAGCGGCAGCGCGGGAACACGTTTTGCGCGGGGCGGCCGCCTTGGCGGAGGCGGTGCGGGTCACCCTGGGACCGAGGTCGAAGTGTGTGCTGATTGGGCGCCGCTGGGGACGCCCAGTGGTATGCAACGATGGCGTGACGATCGCCAAGGAGTTCGAACTGGAAGATGCCACGGCCAACCTCGGAGTGCAGGTCCTGCGTCAGGCCGCGGAACAAACGGCCGAGGCGGTGGGTGATGGAACCACCACCGCAACGGTGCTCGCGCATGCGATGTTCTCGGATGGGATCCGAAACGTCACCGCCGGGGCCAGCGCGGTGGATTTAAAACGCGGCATGGATCGAGGCATGCGGGCGGCTTTGCGCGCACTGAAGGCCTCCTCCCGGAAGTTGGAATCGCGCCGGGAGAGGGCTCAGGTGGCTTCCCTCTCCGCACACAATGACAATGCGATGGGAGATCTGGTGGCGGAAGCGATGGAGAAGGTGGGAACGGAGGGCGCGATTACCGTGGAGGAGTCCCGCGGCACCGAGACGAGCCTCGAGTTGGTGGAGGGAATGCAAATCGCCCAAGGATACCTCTCTCCTTACTTTGTCACGGACACTTCGAAGATGGAGGCGGTGCTGGAAAGCCCCCTGATCCTTCTCACGTCGGGCAAGATTTCGCGGCTCGGGGACTTGCTTCCGCTTCTGGAGCAGCTGGCAAAAGGGGGGAGACCCCTGTTGGTGGTGGCGGAGGATGTGGAGGGCGAGGCGCTGGCGACTTTGGTCGTGAACAAACTGCGGGGCGTCTTGGGTTCGGTTGCCGTGAAGGCTCCCGGATTTGGGGAAAGCCGAAAGGCCCTTATGGAGGACCTCGCGGTCCTCAGTGGAGGATCAGTGGTCTCCGAGGAGCGCGGCATTTCGCTGGAAAAGGTGCGCCTGGAGGATCTCGGCAGTGCGCGCCGAGTGGTTGTCAAGCGGGACAGCACCACGCTGATCGGCGGGGGAGGCACCACCGAGACGATCCACGCGCGATGCGCCCAGTTGCGGCAGCAGCAGGCGGAGACCACTTCCGAATACGAGCGCGAAAAACTGGGGGAACGCCTCGCCAAGCTGACGGGAGGCGTCGCCGTCATCCGTGTCGGAGCCCCCTCCGAGGCGGAAATGCAGAATCGGAAGGAGGCGTTCGCGGATGCCATCAGCGCCACCAAAGCGGCCGTGGCAGAGGGGATTGTCGCCGGAGGTGGCCTCGCACTTCTGCAGAGCGCCCGGGCTGTCGACGCGGAGCTGGCCGCCTGCGAGGGGGATGAACGCACGGGCGTGCTGATCCTTCGCCGAGCCCTCGAGGCGCCCGCCCGGCAGATCGCCCAGAATTCATGCGTGGACGGAGGCGTCGTGGTGGAACGCATGCTCGCGGGGACGGGGAATGTCGGGTTTGATGCCGCCACCGGACGGTATGTGGACCTTTTCGAGGCCGGAATTTTGGATCCTGCCAAGGTGGTCCGAGTCGCCTTGGAAAATGCGGTTTCGGTCGCCGGGGTGCTTCTCTTTACGGAGGCGACGTTGAACGAGATCCCTGAGGAGCGTCCCGCACACGCCCCGGGACAGGAAGGGACCTTGGGGGAGGCCTGAGGCCGGAACACGGGGAGGCCATGGGGGAGGCTCAAGGACGGGACAGACGCCAACCCGCTCAGTTTCCGCAGCTACACGTCCCCCACCGGGGGACCCACCCAAATCCGCGACTCCCGCGGGAGACGACGCGCTTGGCGTGATAATCCATCGCCTGCGCCGCGGGAGGACGCCCCCACATCCCGGGAACGTCGTGCGCAGGGATCGAGAGGGCTTCGCTTCCCTCGTCCGTGCCTCGCGGAAAGATCGCCTTCCAAAGCCACCGCGCCACGCCCTGCCACCTTCCCAACCGCATCCCCTCCTCTTCGCTGGTTTTCACGCCGTGCTCCGCTACCTTTCACGCCATGTACGGGATCGTGAATCAGGCCATCCAAGATTTGATTACGGAGAACTTTGGCGAAGATCAGTGGAATGCCATCCGGGATCGCAGTGGAATCGAGATCGATTTTTTCCAAAGCCTTGCCGCCTACGACGACGAAATCACCTTCAAGCTCGCCATCGCGGCTTCCGAGGTGCTCGGGATGTCCCTCGATCAGATTCTGATCGCCTTCGGCGAATGGTGGGTCCTCCGCACGGGAAAAGAAAAATACGGCGCTCTCATGTCCGCGGGCGGGGAGTCCCTCCGGGAATTCCTGGTCAACCTGCCCTCCTTCCACAACCGCATCACCCTGATTTATCCCAAGCTTACCCCGCCCGAATTCCAAATCTCGGATCTGGCCGAGCGCAGCCTGCACGTTCACTACTACTCCCAGCGCCAAGGACTCCGTGAATTCGTGCGCGGACTCCTCCAAGGGCTTGGCAAGATGTACCAAGTCCCCGTCTCCATTGATCTTCTGCAAAGCCGCGACGACGGCCACGACCACGAAGTGTACCGAGTCAGCTGGTAATCCCCATGCCCCCCTCCTTCGTCCTCGACCCCAGCGAGTTCGACGGTCTTTTTCCGTTCCATCTCTTTTTGGACGCGAGCCTCTCCGTGCGCTCCCACGGTCAGAGTCTCGCCAAGGTCTGCTCCATCGCCGTCGGAACCCGCTTTTCGGACACCTTCTTCGTCAAACGCCCCTCCGGTCACGGTTCCTCGTACACGGAACTCCGCAATCTCGTGGGCCAACTGGTCATCCTCGGGGTACACGCGGATCCCGCCCTCATCCTGCGCGGAGAATTCAAGCAGCTCGCCGGACATCCGGACTCCCTCTTTTTCATCGGCGCCCCGTGGTTCCCCTCCATTGATGATGCCGTCGCGCGTTCCCTTTCGCTGAACGACTTCGCCATTCACGATTCCATCATCGACTTCCTTGGCGTGATGAAGGCGAAGGATGTCGCCGCCGATGACACCCAGCGGCTCTTGGAACGGCTCAACCGCCAAACCAAAACCCTGCTGGAATCGGATAAACGCACCTCCGCCCTGCTCGCAAACCTGCAAAGCGGCGTGCTTCTGGAGAACGAATCGGGAGGCGTGATCGTGGCCAACGAGACCCTCTTCCGTTTGTTTGAACTCCCCCCCAGCCCCAGCGCCGCGCGCGGAGCCAGCGCCCCCCGGCTCCTTCGAGAGCTGCTACCCGCCCTGCTCGCCCCGGAGGACTTCCTCGCAAAAGTCGAGTCCCTCATCCGCGAAAAAACCGCCTGCCTCCAAATCCCGCTCAAACTCCGGAACGACCGCCACCTCGCCTACGACTACATCCCCATCTTCGTGTCGCAAACCTACAAGGGGCATCTGCTGCGGTTTGCCGACGTCACCGAGGCTCGCCGCCACGAAGGGGCCATCCTCGCCGCAAAACAAAAGGCCGAGGAGTCCGTGCGCGCCAAGGAGGAGTTCCTGGCGAACATGAGTCACGAGATCCGCACCCCGATGAACGGAATCATCGGCTTTGCCGATCTCCTCCAAGAAACCCCGCTCGACGAGCTCCAGACCCACTACATCCGCACCCTCAAGGGCTCCGCGGAAAGTCTGCTCGCGATCATCAACGATATCCTCGACCTCTCCAAAGTCGAAGCCGGCCTCTGCTCCCTCGACCCCACTCCAATGGACCTCGAGGAAAACGTGCGCGAGGTCGCCGCACTCCTTTTCCCCCGCGTCCGGGAGAAGGGACTCTCTCTCGACATCCGCTTCGCCGAGGGCACCCCACGCCACCTCCTCGCCGACCGGGGACGCCTGCGCCAGGTCCTCCTGAACCTAGTCGGAAATGCCGTGAAATTCACCGAGCGCGGCCGGGTTTCCATCGAAGTCCGTGTCGAAAAGGAGCCCTCGGAGGACTTCGTGAAGTTTGCCGTGTCCGACACCGGGATTGGGAT
>JBEBAG010000069.1:0-3393 GCA_041159065.1 Verrucomicrobiota bacterium
GTCCGATCTAGCGCGACCGCCCGGCTAATGGCCTCCAACCCTCCGGGTTGGTCACCAAGGGCATCCGTAGATCTCACGCATCCCCGCGCATCCCCGCGTGAACCAATGCGAACACGCAACAGGCGGGATTTGAGGGCATATCGGACGGTGAAAGATATTCTAAACCGCAGGTTTAGAGGCTATTAGCCGGTGCGTCGCGCCTCGCGCGACCACCGGTACACCGCCCACCCAAGGACAACCCCAACGGGGTTGCGGCGCCGCAGCCTCGCTCCCACCCGCGCCGCCATCCCTTCAGGATGGGGCTTTCGCGGCGAAAGACCGGGGGTCGCGCAAAGCGCGACCGCCCGGCTAATGGCCTCCAACCCTACGGGTTGGTCACCAAGGGCATCCGTAGATCTCACGCATCCCCGCGCGAACCCACGTATCCCACGTAACTCCCGGTAAACCCGCGTAATTCCCCGTAACCCTTCGCCATCCCGCACAACCCACACCGTGCCGGGAGGCGCCTCACCCCACCCAGAGCAAGAATCGACACCATCTCCGTAAGAGCGTAAAATCAGCGCGCACCGCTCGGACCCCCCCTCCTTTCTCCGCATGCGCAACTTCCTCCCAGCGCTCTTTGTGGCCGGCTGGCTATTCCTTCTTGGAATCACGCCGCTCCAGAGCGCGACCCCGGATTCCCCCGCCGCCTGGCGTGCCCTGCGCAACTCGGGCCGACTGGAGGAACTCGCAGCCTTGGTCCGCGAGGACGCGTCTTTGCCACTGCGCCCTCTGGAGGCGTACTTGGTCGGCGAGGCACTTCTTTCGCTCCAGCGCGGCCCGGAGGCGCTGCAGTGGGCCGATCAGATTCAAAAGGAACACCCACGCGGAATAACCCCGGCCTTCCTGCGTTTTCGCGAAGCGCAGCTCCGCGGAGACACTGCGGCGGCCCGCGACATCGCCCAAAAACGCGTCTCTCTTCCCGATGCCACCGGTTACGGCTGGGGCCGCACCGCCATCGAATGGGTCTTGCTTGGACGGCTCCGACTCGCTTCGGGCGAAGACGCAAAAACGGTCCTTCAAACCTGTTTTGATCGTGCGCTCAAAGACGACCCCCTCTGCGAGGAAGCATTCGAAGCCCTCGCGGAACTCGCCCTCGAAAGGGGCGACGCCGAACTCGCCGCACGCCACGCGCGCAACGGACTCCAAAAATCCCCCAAGAACGCGCGCCTCTGCGCTCTCCTCGGCTCCGCCCTCGAGTCGACCTCCCTCTCAGACGCCCGTGAACACTGGCGGCAAGCCCTCGAACTGAACCCCGCCGACCCCGCCGCACGCCTCTCTCTTGCCGAATCCGCCCTCCAACTCGAAGACAACGCCACGCTCGGGGAACAAATGGCGGCTCTTCCCAAAAACGCCCCTCAAACGCGTGCCCTCCAGCTCGCCATCGCCCTCTTCGGAGCGGACCTCAAGCAGGCCAATGCCCTCCGCGAATCTCTGTCTCAGAACCCGTGGGCACTTCACCGCGCCGGTGTTTTGCTCTCCAGCCGTTACCGGTTTGAGGAAGGAGCCGCCCTTCAAAAAAAGGCGCTCTCCCTCGATCCCGCCCTTCTCCCCGCCAAACGCGCTCTCGCCGAGGACCTCCTCCGCCTCGGCCAATCCTCCCAAGCCTGGCCACTCCTCGAAGAAGTCCACTCTCAGGACGCCTATGATGTCACCGCCTTCAACCTCCTGGAATTGAGGGATCGCACCGCCCATTTCACCCGCCTCGAAACGCCCCATTTCGAAATCCGCATGGCCCCAGCCGAGGCGGCGGTTTACGGAGACCGGGTGGGCGAACTCCTCGAGAAGGCCTACGCGGCCCTGGCTCCGAAGTACGGCTTCCAGCCCACCCAGCGCACCACCGTCGAGGTCTTCCCGGAACAAAAAGACTTCGCCGTCCGCACCTTCGGAGTCCCCGGGGGCGATGGCTTTTTGGGGGTGTGCTTCGGCCCCGTGATCACCGCCCCGAGCCCCGCTTCCCCGCGCGCCGCAGGCCACTCCTGGGAAGCCACCCTCTGGCATGAGTTCACCCACACCATCACCCTCTCCCTGACTCACAACCGGATGCCGCGGTGGCTGAGTGAAGGCATTTCCATGTACGAGGAGCAACAGGCCAACCCGGCCTGGGGACGCCGCTTCCAGCCGAGGTACGCCCCGCGCCTGCTGGGCAACAGGCTCACCCCACTCGAGGACATGGCCGCCCCGTTCCGAAGCGGCAACCCGGCGGACCTGGATTTCGCTTACCTCCAATCCGGACTCATCGTCGAGTGGTTGGTTCAAAAGAAGGGAATGCCCACGCTGCGCAGCCTCCTTGCCGACCTCGGCCTCGGGCAGGATCTGAACGCCTGTCTGGTCAAACGCTACGGACCGCTCCCCAAACTCAACGAGGAGTTTCGCCGCTTCGCCGCTCAATGGGTCAACGCCCTCGCGGGAACCTTCGCCTGGAAACCCGCCGCTCCCGATTCGGACACACCCAATCCCCCCCCCAAAGAGCCCTCCCACCCAACCCCCGGCGATTCAGCCGCCGCTCCCCGTTTCTACGAGGAAGCGCTCAAGGAAGGACGACGTGCCTTCCTCCAGAAAGACTTCGCCTCCGCCCGAAAAACCCTCGAAGCCGCCATTTCGGGCGCTCCTCGCATCGTGAGCTCAGATCCCTCCGGCGCCTACCCCACTCTCGCTTCCATCTACCAAACCCTCGGGCTCGAGTCGGAAGAGGCCGAGCTTTGGGAAAACGCGCTGCACCACGCCGCCGACCTCCCGCTCGCTCACGAACGCCTCACCGATCTCTACACCCGCCGCAAAGACTGGCCCAAACTTGAAGCCGTCGCCCGGCGCAGCCTCGGACTCCACCCGATGTCCCTCCCCGTCCTGGAATCCCTCTGGAAAGCCCAATCGGCTCTGGGGCGCCTCTCCGAAGCCGCAGACGCCTGCTCCCGCGCCCTTCTCCTGGACGCCGCGCACGCCCCGCGCTGGCATTCTCGCCTGGGACTCCTCCTCGAAACCCTCCAACCGGAAGCCGCCCGCACTCACCTCCTGCAAGCCCTCGAAATCAACCCGCGAGACCGGGCGGCCCTCCAGGCGCTCTCCCGCCTCCAGCCCCCGAGGCCGAAGGAGCCCCCAACGCCATGAACCGCCCCCAGGTTCCCAGCACCTTTGGCATGCTCCGCCTCCTGGCCTGCCTGCTGAGTCTCCTCCCCCGGATCGCTCCCGCCGACGGCGTTCCCCCGCCCAACCCCAAGACCGCCAGAGAAGCGCTCTCCGACCCAAACGAAGTCGCCCGCTGGCAGAACCCCAAGGGTTTTGAAAAAGACGTCTTCACCTTCGTCCGCCTCCGCTACGACGTCGCCGGCAGAAACGGACGCTACAACCCGCACC
>JBEBAG010000070.1:0-3382 GCA_041159065.1 Verrucomicrobiota bacterium
CTTCGTAGTCCGGGTGACCGGCGACGACCTTGGAGAGGGTGCTTTTTCCCGAACCGTTCGGGCCCATGATGGCGTGGACCCTGCCTTTTTCGATTTCCAGGTTGAGGCCGCGGAGAATGTCTTGGCCGCCGAGGACGCGGGCGTGAAGGTCGCGAATAATGAGGCTCATAGTGATGGAAGATTCGGGAAGTGTTTCGAAAGGTTTGGAACGTTGGAGGAGTGGAAAGAGCGCCAGTAGGGTTCGAGCGGAGTCGGGAGGGGATCGGAGGATCAGCCTGCGTAGGGTTCCGGGGGGGCGCACTGGGCGCAGAGCCCGCGGAAGGAAACCTCTTGTTGGGTGATGCGTACGCCCTCGGGCACGTCCCAGATCTGTTCCGGACGAATGGGGGTGTGCAGGGCGAGATCGGTGACCGCGCCGCACTGGACGCAGAACAGGTGGGCGTGTTCCTGCTGGTTGGCGCAGTAGCGGGAGGGTTCGCGGTCGTGGTTGACGGCGCGGACCAAGCCGGAGTCGATAAGGGCCTCGAGGCAGTTATAGACGGTGGCGAGGGAGATGGACGGGACCCTGGTCTTCACCCGCATGAAGACGTCCACGGCACTGGGATGATCGGCCTGGCCCATGAGGGCCTCGAAGACGGCCTTGCGTTGTTCGGTTTGGCGCTGGCCTTTTTTGGGGGCGAGCGGCTCGGAGGGGAGCGGGTCGGCTGGCGGAGGCATGGCGGAGCACACCATCCGCGCAAAGCCCGAGCTTATCAATACCAATTCTAAATAAGGAGACCAAAAAGTGGCATCCAAACGCGCCGCGGAACGCGGTCCTAGAGATTTTCAGTCATTCCATCGTATCCGTGCACGACTTGGGTGGTGGATCCGAGGCCGCGCAAGATCTGGCGGGTGAGTTGCAGTTTCTCATCCAAAAACGCGTCGTCATGTCCGGGATCGTGGTGCACCACGATCCATTTCTTCGGGGCGGTGAGCCGAACGAGAGCGCAGGCGTTGGCAATGGTGGAGTGGCCCCAGCCGATTTTACCCTGATACTCGGAGGCGAGGTACTGGGCCTCGTGAATGAGGACATCGACGCCCTGGAGGAATTCGATCAAGGGCTGCTGGGGGACGACCAAGTCGCTTTCCGGTTGGATGTGCTTGGGATCTCCCAAATAGCCTTGGAGAAACTCGTTATCAGGAACAAAGGCGAGGGTTTTGCCCCGGTGTTTGAGTTTGTAGGCTTGGGTGACCCCGGGGTGGTTGGTGGCGGTCTGGGAGACCTTGATCGACCCGATGGAAACGGGCTCTCCGCGCAGGACCTGGAAGTGAACCTTGGCGCGGAAATCGCGGCGCTCGGCGGGGAAATGGTCGCGGTCCATCTGAGAGGTCATCAGATGCTCGAAGGTTTGGCCGAAACCATCCTCCCCGTAGACGGTGATTTCAAATCCGGGGACGTAGAGGGGAGCGAAGAAGGGGAAGCCCTGCACATGATCCCAGTGGGCGTGGGTCATGAAGAGGTGCAGGTGGCGCGGGCCGTTTTGGAGGGCGGCAATGCCGGCCTCGCGGATCCCCGAACCGGCGTCAAAGAGGATGTGGTGTTCGCCGCAGGAGTAGGACGCGCAGGTCGTATTGCCGCCATGCCGTGCGTAGCGTGGGCCGGAAACAGGAATGGAACCGCGGGTCCCCCAGAGGGTGACTTTGGCGCGGGAGGGATCGAGGGAGGGGGAATACACCTCGGAAGGGACGGGGCGGATGGCGGAGCGGGCGGGTGGGAGGAGTTGGTGGGGGTCTTGGAGGCAGGCTTCGACCTTCTCGAGGATCGTGCTGTTTTCGAAAGGCTTGATGACGATTTCGTTCACCCCCAAATCGATGAGTTCGCGGATATCGGTGACGAACCCTTTGGCCGTGCAAACGATGACGGGGAGGCTTTGCGTGGCGGGGTTGGAGCGCAGGCGTTTGAGGACCTCCATGCCGTTGAGGCGCGGCATCATGAGATCCAGAAAAAGCGCATGGGGGGAGAGTTCTTTGGCCTTGGCAAGGCAGGCTTCCCCATCCTCGGCTACGGCGGTGCGGTAGCCTTTCGATTCCAGAACGTGGGTGATGCGCAGAGAGAGGGCCCGGACATCCTCGGCGACGAGAATGAGCGGTTTCAGATTGCGTGCGGGGGATTTCGGCATGGGTGCGGGAAGAGAGCCCGGGAGGGCCCCGTCGGAGGCTTCAGAGTTGCCGCAGGAATGCAGCGAGCGCATCCGCGAGGCGGTTCACCTCGAGGCAAGTTTCTGCCAGCGTCAGCCGGCACGAGTGCAGTTCGCGGCTGAGCGCGTGGAGCATCAGCTTCCGGGAGGCCTCGTACGCGGGAAGTGCGGCGTAATTGCTCAGCATCCCCGCAAGCGCGTGCGCCGCCTCATGCAGCGCGGTGTAGTCCTCCCGGTTCAGGGACTCCGTGCACCGTTGCAGAAGTTTTGCGGAATCCTCCCCGAATATTTCCAAAAGCCGGCGCATCAGTTCCTCATCCTCAAGCAGGTTCTGGAACTGTTCGGGATCAAAAGCCTGGGGAAAAGCCTGGGGCTCCGCCATCGGGGGATGACTTGCCGGTAAAGGCAGACCGGGGTCGGAGGGGGAGGGCGTCTCGGGAGTGTCTTCTGCGGTTGCAGTCATTTCCGTGGAATTTGGTTTCCTCGGAGCACGTTCCGGACCCTCAAGGCGGAAAATGCCTGTTGGGGGGGAGGGGGGCGGCAGCGGAGCGTGACAGGCGCGGCGCTGCAGGGGCAGACTGCAAGGACTATGCAGAAGTCCGATGGAATGAATTACGCACCGGTAGGCAAGCCGAGTCCGGTGGTGGCAAAAGGCGAGTTTGCGTTTGCGGCGGTGGCCTTGGACCACGGCCACATCTATGGCCAGTGCCGTGGACTCACGGAGGCTGGCGGGGAGTTGCGTTACGTTTTTGATCCGGATCCGGCCAAGGTGGAGCGTTTTCAGGCGACCTTTCCCGGGGTGCAGGTGTTGCGCAGTGTGGACGAGGTTCTGGAGCAGAAGGAGATCCGCTTGGTGGCGAGCGCGGCGATCCCCTGCGACCGGGGGCCTTTGGGCCTGCGCGTGATGGATGCAGGGAAGGATTATTTTACCGACAAGGCGCCCTTCACGACACTGGCTCAGTTGGAGCAGGCGCGTGCCAAGGTGGCGCAGACTGGGCGGAAATACGCCGTGTATTACGCTGAACGAATCCACACCGAGTGCGGGGTGCGCGCCGGGCAGTTGATCGAGCAGGGGGCGATTGGCCGGGTGGTCCAAGTGCTGGGCATGGGGCCGCACCGCTCCAATCCCTCGACACGCCCGGCGTGGTTCTGGGATCCGGCACGCAATGGGGGCATCTTGTGCGACATTGGATCGCATCAGTTCG
>JBEBAG010000071.1:0-10727 GCA_041159065.1 Verrucomicrobiota bacterium
CATTCTCTGCTGGCTCCTGACTGGGGAGGCCTCCCTCGAACAGGCCCAGGAAAACGGCGCCCGCGACATTCCGAACCCGCTACAAAAGGTGATCGCGCAGGCGACGGCCGTCGATCCCAGCGACCGCTTCCAGTCGGTTTCTGATTTCCTGCAAGCATGGAGAGCCACCGCCACGCCGGAATGCGCCACCGCTCACTGAGATGCACGCGGCATTGAAGCACGCGAAGGTCCCGATGTCCTCGGCAGCACCCGCGCTCGCTTCCAGCGAAGGCCCGCGCCTCCCCTACACCACTTCCATCGGACACCTCGGCAACGCGTTCAGAAACGCCCGCCCGTATCCCTTGCTCAGCACCCGCGGATCCAGAATCACCACGATCCCGCGATCCGACGCCGTGCGAATCAAACGCCCCACCCCCTGACGCAGCTTCAGGATGGCCTCCGGCAGGGAATAGCCCGCAAAGGCATCCCCTCCCTCCGCCTCGATCTTCTGCAACCGCGCCTCCACCAGCGGATGGTCCGGCACCGCAAACGGCAGGCGCGTGATAATCACATTGCTCAGCGCTTCTCCCGGCACATCCACCCCGCTCCAAAAGCTCTCCGTGCCGAACAGCACATGCCGCTCATCCTTCTTAAACTCCGCCACCAGTTGATGGCGAGGCAGGCTCTCCCCCTGCACCAAGAGCTTGTAGTCGAGCTCGTCCAAACGCTCCCGAAGCAGAGACGCCAACGCCTGCATCGTCTTGTAACTCGTGAACAACACAAACGCGCGCCCCTGGGTCAGCCCCACAAAATGCTCGATCCAATCCGCCAGCGCCTTCTCGTACGCCGCGCCATCCCGCGGATCCGGCACCTTCCGCGCCACGTACAATTTCATTTGGCGCTCGTAATCAAAGGGACTCCCAATCTGCAGGGACTCCACCTCCTCCGCCCCCACCCGGTTGCGGAAATACTCCAGCGCCTCGCTCCCCACCGAGAGGGTCGCGCTCGTCATCACACAGCTCTGTCCGGGACGAAAAAGCAGCGAGCGCAGGTAGGGCGCCACATCCACTGGCGCCGCATTTAAACTGTGGAACCGCTGCGTTTTTCCCGTCTGCTCAATCCAATACACATGGTCGTCCGCCTCCAGCTTCAGAAAGGAGGCCACCGCCGCCCGGGCGTCCCGCACCCGCCGTCCCAGATCCTGCAACTCCCCCTTGAGCGTCTCATCCTCCTGCTCCCGAACCAGCGAGACAATCCGCGCCTGCAGCGCCATCAGGGGCTCGGTCAGCGTGTCCTCCACAAAATCCGGCTCCCGCACCCGCACCTCCCGCTTCTTTTCGGAAAACGCACCCCGCTCGCCCACTTTTTCGAAAAACGAATCCACCCGTTCCAACAGCCCCGCGATCTCACGAACGGCGTCGGGCTGCCGCAACGCCTGAAACAAGCCCTTCTTGGTCTTGGGATTGTAGAGACGCTGGAGAGCCTGCCGCAGTCCGTACTGCGAAACGCCCAAGCCCATCTGCCGCGCCGCGATTCCCTCCACCGTGTGCGCCTCATCGAAAATCACGAAGTCGTTCCCAAACAGGTATCCGGAACTCTCCCCGTCCGGGTCGCCCTGACCGGTCAGATTCAGAAAAAACAGCGTGTGATTCATGACCACCACATCCGCCGCGACCAACCGCTTGCGCGCCTGCTGGTAAAAGCAGCGCGGATTGTTCCCACACGTCTTCGTCGTGCAAATGTGGGCCTCGGAACACACCTCCGCCCACACCCGCGGGTCCGGCTCCACCGACAAGTCCGAGAGCGACCCGTTCTCGGTCCGCTCCGCCCAGAGGCGCAGCCGCTCCAGTTCGGCGCGCTCGGGCGAGGTGAACAAACCGTCCGCCAGCCCGAGGGCGCGCTGCAGGCGC
Organism: Verrucomicrobiota bacterium; assembly: GCA_041159065.1. Lineage (GTDB taxonomy): Bacteria > Verrucomicrobiota > Verrucomicrobiia > Chthoniobacterales > Chthoniobacteraceae > Chth-196. The sequence goes on from JBEBAG010000071.1 coordinate 1,890, forward strand.
ATGGGGCAGAGGTAATTGCCACGGCCCTTCCAAAGCATCACCTCGAATTCAATCGGCAGGATCTTCTGCAGAATCGGCAAGTCCTTGTACACCAACTGTTCCTGCAGATTGATTGTGTACGTCGAAATCAGCGCCTTCTTCTTCTGCTCCACCGCCCACAAAACCGCCGGCACCAAATACGCGAGCGATTTGCCCACCCCCGTTCCCGCCTCCACCACCAAATGCCGCTCCTCCTCCAAGGAGCGCGCCACGGCCACCGCCATCTCCTGCTGCTCCCGCCGAAACTCAAAGTTGCGCACCTTCCCCAGCACCCCCTCCGGCGTGAAAAACTCCCGCACCCGATCCACAAAATCGCTGCCCAGGTGTTCGGAAAGAGAAATCATCGAAGAATTGGAAAGAGGGTCCTCCTCCGATTTAATCCACGCCTTCCCCCGAGTCCACCCCGACCGGGGATGGCGTCCTCCATCATGAACCTCCTCGACCGCTACGTGCTCCGCAAGTTCCTGGAGCCTTTCTTCCTGTGCTTCAGTGGAATTCTGGGCATCTGGCTCATCAACGATTTCATCAACACCGGAAATGATTTCCTGCGCAGCGGAGGAACCTTCTCCCAGCTCGCCGCCTTTTACCTCTTCCAGGTGCCCGTGGTTTTTCTGCTCTCCGCGCCCTGGGCCACCCTCCTCGCCCTGCTGCGCTGCTGCTACCAGATGTCCCGCTCCAACGAACTCATCTCCATGCTCTGCGCGGGGCGCAGCCTCCCCCGCGTCCTCGCCCCCATCGTCGGATTCGGCGTGCTTCTCTCCCTCTTTAGCCTCGTGCTCCACTACGAAATCGCGCCCAAGTTCAATGCCCGCGCCAAAATCCTGCGGGAGGAGGTCAAAGACAAAACCACCGGTGCACGCGACCTGCGCGAGGGCATCATCCGAGCCCACCTCTACCGGGACCGCAAAACCGACCGCACTTGGTGGGTAGGCCAGATGAGTGCTGAAAATCCCGTGTTGGAACAGGTGCTCGTGATCCAGCACGCCCCCGATGGATCCATCACCCGCAAATGGTACGCCGAAAAAGCCATTCACGACCCCCTCTCCGGCCGCTGGACCCTCCAGAAAGGAATGATCGTCGACCTCAACCCGCAGGGCGAAATCCTTGAGCCCATCGACCGCTTCGAGGCCCTCGAGCAACGCACCCTCGACCACTGGCCGGAGACCCCCCGCCGCATCGCCGCGCCCTCGCTCGATCCACAGTTCCTCACCGTCCCCCAGCTGCGCGAAGTCCTCTCCGTCAACTCCGACCTGACGACCGCCCAACTCGCCCCCTACCTCACCGCCCTCCACGACCGCTACGCCCTCCCCTGGAACTGCCTCGTGGTCGTGGCCTTCGGCGCGCCTCTGGGCATTGTCTATTCGCGGCGCGGCGCCGTCCAAGGCATCGGCTGGGCCCTCGTGTGCCTCGCCCTCAACATGATCAGCCACAACCTCGCGCTCGCCTTTGGCAAGGGATGCCGCATCCACCCCGCACTCGCCCCGTGGATCCCCGGTTCCTTCTTTTTCCTCCTCGGTCTCGGCCTCCTCTGGATGCGCTCCAAAAACCGCGATTTCTCCAGCCTCTTTCCCCGCAAGCCATGAACCAGGAGTGGACCATCCAGTCCCGCGGGGACTGCTGCGCCGCCTCGGGCGAACCCTTCGTCGACGGCCAATTTTTCTTCACCCTGCTCTTTGAGGAAGGCCCCTCCTTTCGCCGCGAAGACCTGAGCGTCGCCGCCTTCAAAAACCGCCCCGAGGACGCTCCGAAACCCGCTTATTTCTGGCGCTCCAAGTACGAGCTGCCTCCCCCCAAACCGCCGGAAGCCCTCGGCAAACAAACCGCCGAGGAACTCCTGCGCCGCTTCATGGCCGAGGCCTCGCCTCAACACGCCAATGTTCGCTACATCCTCGCGCTCATGCTCGAGCGCAAACGCGTCCTCAAGGAGGTCGAAACCCGGCGCGCCCACGGCGAGGTGACCCGCATCTACGAACATTCCAAATCCGGAGAAGTCTTCGTCATTCCCGATCCCCAACTCCGCCTCGATCAGATCGCCGAAGTGCAGCTCGAGGTGGGGGATCTCCTCGGAGGCGCCCTCCCCCCGCCGCCGGAGCCGCCCTCGCCATCCCAGGGCGAGCCTGCGCCCGCGCTTCCAAACGAGGGATAGAATCCCTCCCAGTCCCATTTGGAAGGCTGACTCACCCCGGGCGCCATTCGGCGCAGCGGGGAGGGAGCCCACCCTCCAAAGGCAGCACCGCCACATTGAAAGAATAAGCTTTACTTATAAAACGCATGTTTTTCTTCCGAGTTTGCAATGGGTAAGAAAATCTCATACCACGAGACCGTTCGCGACGGGCCTCTTCCCGTGTCCTCTCCCAACCCGAACCTCCTCGCACTGTGAATCTCCTCTCCAAGTTCTGGAATTCCTCCATCGGCAAAAAGTGGATCGTCGCTCTCACCGGCCTCGCCCTCTTCGGCTTCGTCCTCGCCCATCTCCTCGGCAACCTCCAGATGTTCGCCGGACCCGAGAAAATCAACGGCTACGCGGAGTTCCTCCACCACAACACCAAGCCCCTCTGGATCGCCCGCGTCGGCCTCATCGCCTGCTTTGTACTCCACATCGTCACGACCGTGACCCTGGTCCGCCAGAACCGGGCCGCCCGTCCCGATCGCTACGCCCTTAACCGGAGCATCCAGGCCAAGGCATCGACCAAAACCATGATCCTGAGCGGCCTCACCATCCTCAGCTTCGTCGTTTACCACCTGCTCCACTACACCTTCCGCGTCACCGATGCGCGCTTCGCCCCGGCCGCCATGGGAGGAAAGCTCGCCTCCGAGCACGATGTCTATCAGATGCTGGTGCTCGGCTTCCAAAGCCCCTTGGTCTCCGGCTTCTACCTCCTGAGTGTCGGCCTCCTCAGCCTCCACCTCAGCCACGGAATCTCCTCCGTCTTCATCACCCTCGGCATTGAGTCCAAACGCTCCATCCACACCGTCGGCTGCTACTCCCGCGCCATCGCCTCCCTCGTCTTCCTGGGCTACGCATCCCTCCCGCTCGGCGTGCTTCTGGGCCTCCTCAAGTCGAATCCCTGATCGAATCCCTGATCCCGCCTCCACAGCGCCCTCAACGCGACCTCCTCGAGTCCTATGAGCCTCATCCTCGATTCCAAAATCCCCTCCGGACCGCTCGAACAAAAGTGGGAGCGGCACAAGTTCGAATCCAAACTCATCAACCCGGCCAACCGCCGCAAGTATGAGGTCATCATCGTCGGCACGGGCCTCGCCGGCGCCTCCGCCGCAGCCACCCTCGGAGAACTCGGCTACAAGGTGAAGGCGTTCTGCTTTCAAGACTCCCCTCGCCGCGCCCATTCCATCGCCGCTCAGGGTGGGATCAACGCCGCCAAAAATTACCAGAACGACGGCGATTCCGTTCACCGCCTCTTCTACGACACCATCAAGGGGGGCGATTTCCGCGCCCGCGAAGCCAACGTGCATCGCCTCGCCGAAATCAGCGTCTCCATCATCGACCACTGCGTCGCGCTCGGCGTTCCTTTCGCCCGGGAATACGGAGGCCTCCTCGACAACCGCTCCTTTGGCGGCGCCCAGGTCTCCCGGACCTTCTACGCGCGCGGCCAGACCGGCCAGCAACTCCTGCTCGGCGCTTATTCAGCTCTCAACCGTCAGATCGCCGCGGGCTCCGTCGAAATGCACTCGCGCACCGAGATGCTCGATCTCGTCCTTGTGGACGGACACGCCAAGGGCATCGTCACTCGGGACTTGGTTACCGGCGAGATCCGCTCTTGGGCGGCCGACTGCGTCCTCCTGGCCACGGGTGGATACGGCAACGCTTTCTATCTCTCCACCAACGCCATCGGATGCAACGTGACGGCCACCTTCCGCGCCTACAAGCGCGGCGCCGCGTTCGCCAACCCCTGCTATACCCAGATCCATCCGACCTGCATCCCTGTCGCAGGTGACCACCAGTCCAAACTCACCCTCATGAGTGAGTCCCTGCGCAACGACGGCCGCGTCTGGGTTCCCCTCAAAAAAGGCGACTCCCGTCCCCCCTCCCAAATTCCCGAGGCGGAGCGTGACTACTACCTCGAACGCAAATACCCGAGCTTCGGCAACCTTGCCCCGCGTGACATCTCCTCTCGGGCCGCCAAGCAAGTCTGCGATGAGGGGCGCGGGGTCGGCCCGGGCGGATTGGGCGTCTATCTCGACTTCGCCGACGCCATCCAGCGCGTGGGAGAGTCCAAAATCCGGGAGCGTTACGGCAATCTCTTCGACATCTACCACCAAATCACCGGAGAAAACGCCTACCACGTGCCGATGCGCATCTTCCCCGCCGTGCACTACACCATGGGCGGGCTTTGGGTGGACTACAACCTCATGTCCAACGTGCCGGGCCTCTTCGTGTTGGGTGAGGCGAACTTCTCCGACCACGGCGCCAACCGACTCGGTGCCAGCGCCCTCATGCAGGGGCTGGCGGATGGTTACTTCGTAATTCCAAGTACCATCGGGAATTACCTCGTTCCGAACACCGGCAAGCGCCCCTCCACGGACCACCCCGCCTTCAAGCAGACCGAGGCTCAAGTCCGCGAGCGCATCTCCAAATTCCTCGCCATTAAGGGGCGGCGCTCGGTCCAGTCCTTCCACCGCGAACTGGGCCTCCTCCTCTGGGACCATTGCGGTATGGCCCGCTCCGAAAAGAGCCTCACCCGCGCCCTCGCGCGCATCCCAGCGCTGCGCGAGGAATTCTGGAACAATGCCAATGTTCCCGGCGAAGGCGCCTCCCTGAACACCGCCCTCGAAACCGCCGGACGCGTCGCGGACTTCCTCGAATTCGGCGAACTCATGTGTCTCGACGCCCTCGAGCGCCGCGAATCCTGCGGAGGCCATTTCCGCGAGGAATACCAGACCGCCGATGGCGAAGCGTTGCGCAACGACGAGTCCTTCGCCCACGTCGCCGCTTGGGAATACCAAGGCGAGGGAAAAGCTCCGGTCCGGCACATCGAACCGTTGGTCTACGAGAACATCAAACTCGCAACCCGCAGCTACAAATGAACTTCAACCTCAAAGTCTGGCGCCAGAAAAACAGCAAGAGCGAAGGCCGCCTCGTCGATTACGAGGCGCGAAACATCCCCGAGGACTGCTCCTTCCTCGAGATGCTCGACATCGTGAACGAGGACCTCCTCACCAAAGGGGAGGAGCCCATCGCCTTCGATCACGATTGCCGCGAGGGCATCTGCGGCATGTGCTCCCTCGCCATCAACGGGATCCCCCACGGCCCCAGCGAGACGACCACCTGCCAGCTCTACATGCGCAAGTTCAAGGACGGGGACACCATCTACATCGAGCCCTTCCGCAGCGGCGCCTTCCCGCTCCTGCGCGATCTCGTGGTCAACCGCGCCGCTTTTGACCGCATTCAACAGGCCGGCGGCTTCATCTCCGCTCACGTCGGGTCGGCCCCCGATGGCAACGCCATCCCCGTGCCCAAACCGAAGGCCGATTCCGCCATGGAAGCTGCGGCCTGCATCGGGTGCGGCGCCTGCGCCGCTGCCTGTCCCAACTCCAGTGCGATGCTTTTTGTCGGCGCCAAGGTCGCCCATCTCGCCCAACTCCCTCAAGGCCAGCCAGAACGGGACCGCCGCGTACTCTCCATGGTCAAGCAGATGGACAAAGAAGGCTTCGGCAACTGCTCCAACTTCCTCGAGTGCGAGGCCGTGTGTCCCGCCGACGTTCCGGCCACCGTCATCGGACTCCTCAATCGCGATTACTCCGGCGCGCTCCTGCGCGACTCCGTGTAACCCCGCGGATCCGACGGGTTGTCTCGAATCCGACGCTTCCCCGCAAAGCCCCCTGGAAAACCTCCGGGGGGCTTTCGGTTTTTAGATACTTAGCCGCCCTCGCTCAGGCGCTTCTTGGGAGCCGCATGCAAAAGCGCGTGCGCCTCGCTCAATATCTCCCCCAACTTGCCCACAAACCGGTAGTCCCCGAGCGCCTTCCTCAGCGCCCCGGCATCCACGCCGCCGGCATTCGCGCCAGGGAACCAGTGCCCCGCGTTTCCCATCAAGTTGTAGCGCATCTTCCCCCATTCCACGAGGTCCAGCCCCTTCGCATACGTCCACAGCCGAAGGATTTCCTGTAAATTCACCTCCCCGGGAACGTCCACATACGGCGGCAACCCCTTCCACCATCCCCCACACCACTCCGCTCCCAGGCGCCGCACCAACTCCTCCCGCAAACGCGTCTCAATCGGGGCCACCACCTCCGCCGCACGCTCGTACCACGCGAGCGCCGCCACGTGCTCCTCAAAATCCTCGGGACGAGCCGCCCCCACCGAAAGGGTATGCACCTCGGGCCGCGCAAGGCACCACAAGTCATTGAACTGGATCGGCGAAAGGGGCTTGCACCACTCCACCATCGAGGCGGGAGGCGTATAGAGCATACCCCCCTTGTCGCTCGGGCTGATGATGAACACCCCCATGTCACGCTCCGCCGCCGCGCGCACGCTCGGCCAGTTCAGCTCCCCCACGAAGTACCAGTGCAGGTTCACGTAATCGAATGCGTCCGTCTCCACCGCCTTCAAAATCACGTCGTTGGTGGCATGCGTACTGAACCCCAGATGCCGGCAGCGCCCCTCCTTCTGAAGCTCTCGCGCCACCTCCAAACACCCACCCTTCCGGATCGTCCACTCCAACATCTGCGCGTTGTTGATCCCGTGAAACGAAAGCAAATCCACGTGCCCCAACCGCAAATACCCCATCGAACGCTCAAACGTTTTCCGAAACTCCCGCGGATCCTCGCACGGCTCCACCTTCGTCTGCACAATCATCCGCTCCCGCGGCAGCTTCGGCAAAATCCAGCCCAACTGCATCTCGCTCGAACCGTATCCCCGCGCCGTCTCAATGTGATGGATGCCCAGCTCCAAAGCCCGCAGCACCGTCGCCTCCAAATTGCGCTGCACCGCCTCCTCCACCTTCTCCGCGGGCACGTCGTCCCAACTCTGCTGAAATCGCATTCCCCCGCAGGAAAACACCGGTATTTGTAACTCCGTTCGACCAAATCGGCGGTACTTCATAACCCGCATTCTGATTCGCCCCTCCCCGCGCGCAACGCTCTTTCCCCTCCATGGCCCCGCAAGATCGCCAATCCCAGATCGTCTCCGAACTCCTCCACTTTGAGGACCCCCAGGAGCGCCTCGCCTACCTCCTCGACCGAACCCGACGCGTCCCCCCCCTCCCGCCCGCAGAGCGCCTCCCCGACTGCCTCGTCCAAGGGTGCCTCACCCGCGTCTGGCTCCGCCCCCACTTCGCCAACGGCCGCTGCTCCTATGAAGTCGATTCGGAGTCCGCCATGGTCCGCGCACTCGCACTGCTCCTCGCGCAGGTCTACTCCGATTCCACCCCCCTCGAAATCGTCTCCTTCCACTCCAACCTCCTCTCCGAGGCCCGCCTCACGCACTCCATCACCCCCACCCGACTCCACGGACTCGCCCAGCTCCAAAAAAATATCCGCTCCTTCGCCCGCTCCCTCCTGCCCGAAGCCGCACCCCCCGCCTCCCATGGTCCTCTTTGATTCCCACTGCCATCTCCAGGACCCCCGCCTCGCCTCCCTCCTCCCCGAAGCCCTCCGCGCCGCCTCCCTCTCCGGCATCCGCCACTGGATGACCAACGGCACCCGCGAAACCGACTGGCCCGCCGTCGCCACCCTCGCCCAAACGTTCCCAGGCATCCGCCCCTCCTTTGGACTCCACCCCTGGTTCCAAAAAGAGCGCTCCCCCGAATGGCTCTCCGCGCTGACCCAGCGCCTCCTCCAATTCCCCTCCGCAGGAATTGGCGAGACCGGCCTGGACCGCTGGATGCCCCTCTACGACCTCGAGGACCAGCAATCCGTCCTCTTCGAGCACCTTCAACTCGCACACCAACTCCAGCGCCCACTCTCCGTCCACTGCTTGAGGGCCTGGAACGAACTCCAGTCCTTCTTCCGCAAAAACCCGCCCCCGCCCCGCGGCTTTCTCCTGCACAGCTACGCCGCCCCCCCCGAAATGACACCCTTCTGGATCCGAGCCGGCGCGTACTTCTCCCTCTCGCCGGCGCAGCTCGCACCCAATAAATCCCGGCAACGCGCCGCCTTCTCCCTCATCCCCCTCGATCGCCTCCTGATCGAAACCGACGCCCCGGATATGCCTCCCCCCGCATCCCTCAACCGCCACCCGCTCCTCTCCCCCGATTCCACCCCGCTCAACCATCCCCTCCATCTGCACCTCTGCCTTCAGGCCCTCGCCTCCGACCGCCATCTGCCCCCAGAACAGCTCGCGGAAATCTTGCTTCAAAATGCCCTCCGCCTCTTCGGCCCCGAGCTCCAAACACCTCCCGCCTAGGCCATGCCCCCCCGTCTCCCTCGCCCTTTCCCCTCGACCCGAATCGCGCTGCTCTCGGGACTCGCCGCCCTCGCCCCATGCGCCTCCGCTCAACTCGCCTGGGATACCACCGAAATATCCGCCGCGTCCCCCGCGCCCAATCGGGAATCCGAACTCTCCTTCTCCTTCCAAAACACCGGCCGTTCCCCCCTCCAAATCGAATCCGTCACCCACTCCTGCAACTGCCTCCGCACCCAACTCTCCAAACACGCCCTCGCCCCGGGCGAATCCGGAAAACTCACCGCCTGGGTCAGAACCGTCGGCACCCCCACCGAACGCACCGTCCGGCTCCTCGTCACCACGGTCCAAGACCCCCTTCATCCCGTCTCCCTCAAAATCCGACTCTCCCCCGCCGCCTCCGCCTCCGTCGAGCCCGCCGTCCTCTGGTGGCCCCA
>JBEBAG010000072.1:0-5269 GCA_041159065.1 Verrucomicrobiota bacterium
CGGAGTCGAGGAAGCTGATCTCGATGGGCTCCTGCGGACCGTGTCCGCTGGACTGGAGGCCGAGGTACTCAAACCAGTGGGCGTGGGGGGTGCCGAGGGTGGCGGGTTCGCTCGGGTTGCCAATGCGGTAGCAATGCATGGCGCAGTGGAGGTTGAGTCCGGGGATCCCGTTTTTGTGGGGGGCGAGGACGTCGGTGATGGTTTTTTCGTCGCTGATTCCCGCGGAGCATTCGTCGTGGATGACCAGATCGAAGCCCTTGGCGTAGTCCGGGTTGCCATAGATGGCGAGCGGGGGCTTGGTGGACTTGTCATCGCTGTGCACGTGTTCCACGGTGGCGTTGAGGCGTTTCTCGATGCCGCTCTTGAGCAGGTCCTTTTGCTTGGCGTAATCGTGGCAGCAGCCGCCCGTGATGAGGAGGATGCGCAGGGGTTTGGGGGTGGCCGGGGCGGTCTGGGCCAACAGCGGCGAGGTGATCAGCCCGAGGAGGAGGGGAAGGGAGAGAAGCAGTTTCATGAAGTTTAAGGGGTATCGCGAGGGGTCGCCCAAGGGCAAACCGCGAAAACCGGTTTTCTTAGTGCTTGGGAATGGGGAAAGGCCCGGGGCGGGAATCGGGAGAGTCCCGTCTGGACAGCTCAGAAGCGGCAGGCTTCGATTCTTTCTACACATCATGAGCACGCTTTGGGATCGCTTCTGCCAGTACTACCTCCGCAACGATAAAACTGGGATTTCGCTGGATGTTTCCAGGGTCCACTTTTCGGAGGCGGACCTGAAGGGAATGGAGCCCCGGGTGCAGCGGGCTTTTGCGGCGATGGACGCCCTCGAAGCGGGTGCTCAGGCGAACCCCGATGAGGGCCGGATGGTGGGCCACTATTGGCTGCGCAATGCGGCCCTCTCCCCGACTCCGAAGCTCGCAAAGACCATCGAAAAAACCCGCGCCGACATCCATTCCTTCGTCCAGGAGGTTTATGCGGCCAATGCCATCACCGACGTTTTGGTGGTGGGCATCGGCGGCTCCGCGCTCGGACCGCAGTTCATTTCCGATGCGCTCGGAACTCTGCAGGACCCGATCCGGCTCCATTTTGCGGACAACACGGATCCGGACGGCTTGGATCGGGTGTTTGAGGGGCTGGCTGCGCGTCTGGAAAACACGCTGGTGGTGGTGATCTCCAAGTCGGGGGGAACCAAGGAGACCCGCAATGGGATGTTGGAGGCGGAGCGCCGCTATCGGGAGGCGGGCGTCGATTTTGCGCGCCATGCGGTGGCGGTCACTGGGGAGGGCAGCGAACTGGACCGCTACGCGATTGCCAACGGGTGGGTGAAGCGTTTCCCGATGTGGGATTGGGTGGGGGGACGGACCTCGGTGATGAGTGCGGTGGGGTTGGTGCCCCTGGCATTGCAGGGGATCAATGTGGACGCCTTCCTGGAGGGGGCGGCGGAGATGGATGCGTGGACGCGCAGCAAGGAGGCGTTGGGGAACCCGGCGATGTTGCTCGCGCTGATGTGGTACAAGGTTGGCAACGGGTTGGGGCAGAAGGATATGGTGGTGCTTCCCTACAAGGACCGGCTGGTGCTCTTCTCCAAATACCTTCAGCAGTTGGTGATGGAATCGTTGGGCAAGGATTCGGATCTGGAGGGGAACAAAGTCCAGCAGGGGATCGCCGTGTACGGAAACAAGGGTTCCACAGACCAGCACGCCTACGTGCAGCAGTTGCGCGACGGGGTTCACAATTTCTTCGTGACTTTCATTGAGGTGCGCAAGGACCGCGAAGGGGCAGGCTTCGAGGTGGAGCCGGGAATCACCACCGGCGATTATCTCCAGGGCTTTTTGCGGGGCACGCGCACGGCCCTTTTCGAGAGCGGCCGGGAGTCGATTACGGTGAGTTTGCCGGCGGTGACCCCGCGCAGTGTGGGGGCGTTGATTGCGCTCTATGAGCGGGCGGTGGGCTTTTACGCGTCGCTGGTGAATATCAACGCCTACCATCAGCCCGGAGTGGAGGCGGGTAAGAAGGCGGCCACCGCGGTGCTGGAGCTCCAGAAGCGGGTGGTTGCGGCGTTGGAAGCGACACCCCGCACGGCGCTGGAGATTGCGGGGAAGATTGAGGCGGACGCCGAGTCGGTCTTTCACGTGCTGGAGCACGTGGCGGCGAATGTTCCGGGGGTGGTCTGCACTCCGGGAACGGGTCCGCTGACGGATCGATTCTCAACTCGGGCCTAGCTTCGACGCGTGCTTGGCGAATCGGCAAGGGGGGGGAATGGCGGTGCGGATGGGGATCGGGTGGCGCTGCGAAGTGTCGAGGGCTTTGTGCGTTTGCTGACGCATGACGTTCGCAATGATCTGAACGCGTTGGACCTCATGGCTGCTTACCTGGCGGAGCTGGCTCCGCCGGGTGAGATCTTGGCAGAGCTGGCCAAGATGCGGGAGGTGGTTCGGAGTTCGGTGGCGCGCCTGCGCAAGGTTTCGGTGCGGGTGCAGGAGCCGGAGTGCGAGTGGATGGAGGGGTCCCTGCGGATGCTGAACGAGGCTTTGCTTGGGCGGGTGAGGACGGAGCTGCCGTCGGCGTTTGAGCGCCTGAGGGTGAAGGGAGGGGGCGGGGAGGGGAGGGTGAAGCTCGACATGCAGTGGGCAGTGGAGGCCCTCCTGGAGTTGGTGGCCAATGCCGCGACGTTTTCCGTACCGGGAACGGAGCTCGTGGTGCGTCTGGTCGGGGATTGCGGCTGGGAGTTGCAGCAAGTGGGCGGGGGCGACTCCCTGCGGGGGGATCCGAAGGCGTGGGGAAGCGTGGCGTTTGAGAGTTCGCGTCGCGGCGGCTATGGTTTGGGGTTGTTCTCGACGCGCCGGTTGCTTTCCGCGATGGGGGCTGTTCTGAGCTTTGATCGGGAGGGGCCCGACGGCGTGCTGCGGACGAGGGTGGACTTTGCTCGGGGGGCGCAGGAATGATCCGCAGGGGCGAGGGACGGATCCTGATTATCGACGATGAGCGGCCGGTGTTGATGACGATTGAGGCCCTGCTCAAGCGGCGGGGATTTGAGGTGTCCGCGGCGTCCTCGGCGGCGGCGGGTTTGGAGGCTTTGGAGCGGTATCAGTCGGACTTGGTGTTGTTGGATTTGGGGTTGCCCGATGCCGACGGCTTGGAGGTGCTCAAAACGATTCGGAAGAAGGCCCCCTCTACCGAGGTGTTGATCCTGACGGCGAACAACTCGCTTGCGAACGCGATTGAGTCGATCAAGCAGGGGGCCTTCCATTTCGTGGGGAAGCCCTATGCGCCGGAGGAGCTGATCAACCTCATTTTTCAGGCGATGGAGCATCGCAGATTGAGGGCCGAGACGGTGCTTCTGCGGGAGGAAAGCGAGCGGTTGGAAAAACGGCTCCAAGAGGCCGAGGCCCAGCTGCATCCCGTTTTTCAGAGCCGGAGCATGCGCGAGATCGACGCGCTCGTGCGGAGGGTCGCTCCGACGGACGCGAACATCCTGATTCTGGGCGAAAGCGGGGTGGGCAAGGAGGTGCTCGCCAGTCGGATTCATGAACTGAGCTCCCGGCGTGGAAGGCCGATGGTCCGGCTCAACTGTGCGGCGTTCCCGCCCAATATGATTGAGTCCGAGTTGTTTGGTTATGTGAAGGGGGCCTTCACCGGGGCCACAGCGGATTTTCCCGGGATGATTCGCGAGGCGAATTCGGGCACGCTGTTTTTGGATGAGGTGGCGGAGATGCCCCTCGAATTGCAGACGCGTTTTCTGCGGGTACTGCAAGAACGCGAGTATCGCCCCTTGGGGAGTACACGCACGTTGAAGGCGGACTTTCGCCTCGTTGCCGCCACCAACCGCAGTGTTTCCGAGGTGCTTTCGGGCAAGGTGCTCCGACAGGATTTGTATTACCGCATCAACACCTTCCGAATCGCGGTGCCTCCGCTCCGGGAGCGGCGAGAGGACATTCCCTCGCTCGTGCAGCGCTTTGCCGCGCGTTTCGGCGACCAGTACGGACTGGGGACGCCGGCGATCGACCCGCGGGCCATGGAGCGGCTGATCGCCTCGGCGTGGCCGGGCAATGTGCGGGAACTCCAGAATGCCATCGAATACGCGGTCATTCTTTCGGGAGGGAAGCGGATTTTGGAGGAGCATCTTCCTCCGGATTTGAGCGCGCGCGAAGGGGGCTGCGTCGTCCCCCCGGGCTTGGTCCAGGCGGATCTCCGGGAAGTCGAGAAGCAGGCCATCCTCCGGGCGTTGGAAGAAAACGGGGGAAACAAAAAGCGGACTGCGGAGGCGCTGGGGATCCAGCGCGGGACGCTGTATGCCAAGCTGCGCCGGTACGGGGTGCGCCCTGTGGATGGGGTCGGGGTTTCCTAGGGTTTGGGGGGGGCGGAGCCCCGTGAAAAAAAAAGGGATCGAGGTGGGTAAGTTTTCGGGCGGGATCGTCGTATCTTTGGTGAATGACCACGGACCCTCCGGAGCATGTGCTGCAGGTGCAGCAACTCTTTGTTTCCCACCAGAGCGCCTTGCGCGCCTTCATCTTTGGGCTTTGGCCTGATCCTTGTGACGCAGAGGATATTCTGCAGGAGGTTTTTCTGACGATCACCCGGAAGGCGTCGGCCTTTACGTTGGGGACGAATTTTCTCGCGTGGGCCCGGATGGTGGCCCGGGTGGAAGTGCTGGCGGCGCGGCGCCGGCGGGGCAGACATGAGGCGCGCTTGGATCGAATGCTCTCTGCGGAGACGGTGGCGGTTTTGGCGGAGGCCTGTCCGGAGGGGTGGGGTTCGGAAAGGCGGCTTTCGGCGCTCACGGGCTGTTTGGAGAAGCTGGCCCCGAAGGCGCGGGAGTTGGTGCGGCTTCGGTACTTTGAGGAGCGGGGGGCGAGTCAGATTGCCTTGGACCTGGGGCGGAGCGCGGATGCGGTGAACGTGGCTCTCTCCAAGACGCGCGAGAAACTTCGCGAATGCATGAACCGGGCGTCCCAAGACCTTTCATCCTATGCATGATACTGAATTTGATTCCCGGGTAGAGGATTACCTTGAGGGGCGCTTGGGCATGGGAGAGCGGGAGGGTTTCGAGCGGGAACTACAGGCCAGCGCGCTGCGGCGGGCGCGCTTTTGGGAGTTGGCGGAGGTGCATGCGCTGGTTCGAGAATCCCTCCGAATGGCCTCGGAGACGGGCGTGACCGTGCCTTTGAGGGCCGGTGGCCGGGGGGAATGGAGGGGGTGGGGCGGATGGGGGATTGCCGCATCGCTCCTGTTGGGGGTCCTCGTGGGGTTCGGGGGGGCGGGGGCGGTCTGGGCG
>JBEBAG010000073.1:0-10250 GCA_041159065.1 Verrucomicrobiota bacterium
CCGGCCTCTCATTCGGTCTTGCAGTCAGCTCCAAGAAGCAGGTCCAAGGTCGTCGCGTACAGGGGGTTCGTCTCCGGAGAAGGTACTTTCATCGGTCCTGGCGCGTGCCCATGATCCCAAAACCGCGCGCGGCGCCGAGCCTCCGCCTCGCCGGCATTCGCCGGGAAGGCAGACTCGCTGCGCCCCCCGGGATGGGAAACGTGGTAGGTGCATCCCCCAAGGGACAGATCGCTCCACCGGTCGAGGAGATCAAACGTCAGAGGCGCGTGCACTCCCACCGTCGGATGCAACGCAAGAGGAGGGCTCCATGCCCGGTAGCGCACCCCAGCCACAAACTCGCCATGCACCCCCGTGGGTTGCAGAGGCACCAAACGCCCATTGCACGCCAGGGCATACCGTCCCCCCGTCATGCCGCGCACCGTCACTTGGAGACGCTCCACCGACGCATCCACTGAGCGCGGAGGCGAATCGGAGCGCGTCCCGCCGCCCAGCGCCCTCCACGGCTCGAGGGCCTGACGCAACTCCAGCTCCATGCCGTGATGGACCACGGAGCCACACGCCGGAAATCGGAAGTTAAAAAAAGGAACAAACCACTCTTGCTGAAAGGAATACCCAGCCGACTGAAGCTCTTTCAACACCTGCTGAAGATCCTGCATCAAAAAGTGAGGCAGCATGAACTGATCGTGCAGACGAGGGCCCCACGACACGAGCGCCTCGCGAAAAGGCTCTTTCCAAAACCGCGCGACCAGCGCCCGAATCAATAACCACTGGAGCAGGCTCATCTGCGGATGCGGCGTCATCTCCAGAGCGCGCAGCTCCAACACCCCCTGCCGCCCCCCCTCCCCATGCGGCGAACTCAGGCTGGCAAAACAAAACTCCGCGCGCTGCGGATCCCCACAGGCATCCGTAAACAACGGACGGAACATGCGGTCCACCACCCAGGGAAGCTGGTCCGCCGCCAGACTCGGAACAACCCGCTCCAGCTCCCGGAAAGCGATCTGGAGCTCGTAGGCGTGTCTGGCCGAGATTTCATCGCCTCGGGGCGCCGGCCCATCTGGTCCCACAAAGGCTCCGGCAAAAAGGTAGGAGAGGCTGGGGTGATTTTGCGTATAGGCCACCAAGCTCCGCAGCAGGTCTGGCCGCCGGAGCACCGGGCTGTCAGCCCACGTGATGCCCCCCAATGTCAGTGCACCGCCGCCACCGGTTCCCGTGTGCCGCCCGTCGAGCAGAAACTTTTCCGGACTCAGCCCGGCCTGCCTCGCCTCGTCGTAAAGCGTGTGCGTCAGCTCCACCAAATCCCCCCAACTTGCACTCGCAGGCAACAGCACCTCGAGCACTCCCGGAGCGGGGACGATCTGGATGACCCGCAGGCGGGGACTCAACGGGGGCGGAGCGCCTTCCAACCGCACCGGGATGAGGGTTTGAGCAGCCGCCGCCTCCACGGCGGAGACCAGCGAGAGATAGTCCCCAAGCCTCTCGAGCCGAGGGAAAAACACACACATTGTTCCAGAGCGAACCTCCGCACCCAGCATCGTCCGCACGCCCTCCTGAACGCCCTCCTGAGAATCCGACGCAGACACCCCCGGGCCGCCTCGTTCCCCAGCCCGAGACGCCGAAGGCCCCTCCGATGCTGGCCCTTGCACCGGAAGCCTCGAACCCATCGGAGAATCCCCGGGAACAATCCGGATGGGTCCTCTCCCGGCGGACCTAGCCCAAGCCTTCCACTCGGTGAGTGCCAAACGCCCCACAAGGCTCGGAGGGTCCACGTCTTGCCCCCCCTGCGCCTGCAGGAGCAGAACGTAACCCACGCCCCGGGAATCCTCCTCGACCGCAGTGGTCTCGTCGGGGGAAATCCCAAGGGCCTCCGCAAGCGCGGCCACAAACCGCCGCGCATCCGCGAGAGAAAGACCGTAATCTTTTCCCTCGATCGCCACCAACCGGTCGTCTCTCCAAACCGGCCTGCCGTCCTCCCTCCAGTAGACCCCGAAAATCCAGCGCGGATCGGACTCCCCGGAGTGCGCCATCCCCCGTGCCACGTGATAAAACCCGCCAGGGGCTAGGGCATGCTTCAGACGGATTCCCAACACTCCGGCCAGCCGTTTTTTTTCCTCCGAAAAAACACCCACATTCCACTCCGCTGCCGCCCGATTTTCCGATGAGACAAAGGTGAGTCTCTCCCCCTGCACAAGACGCACCTCGTCCCGGACCAAATCCTCGTCCACTCTCTTGCCGAGTGCCTGCACCCTTCTCCACTGTTCCCCGGAAAAGGGCTTCGTGACCCTCGGATCCTCGTGCATCCGGATAATGGAAAGCTCCGACTCCCCCTGCGCCTCCGCCCGGTGCGCCCCGCCCAGAATCGGGGAAGCGCTCCCCGGTACGGCACTGCATCCCAGCGGAATGTGCCCCTCCCCCGCAATCTCCCCGGAAGTCGGGTCCAGCCCAACCCAACCCGGACCCGGCAAATACACCTCGGCCCAGGCATGCAACCGAGCCCCGTCTTTGTCTGGTTGCTTCAACTCGCCCACCGGCCGTTGATCCTGGGCGAGGTGAATCAGGTATCCCGACGCAAAACGCGCAGCGAGGCCGCAGTGGCGGAGCGTTTCCACCAGCAACCACGCCAGATCCCGGGAGGACCCCGCGCCGTTGGCCAGCGTCTCCTCGCTCCCCTGCAAGCGCGTCTCTCCTTCGAGAAGAAGCCTCACGGAGGCCCTCACCCGCCGGTTGACCTCCTGCAGTAACTCCATCGTGCCCGAGCCCGGCTTCGGTCCCTCCCGCTTCAAATCCTCCATCCACTTCGCGAACAAGGGACTCAAAGGCCCCCGGTGCAAATAGGCCACCAACTCCGCGCGCATTGCCTCGGGATACACAAAAGGCCATCTATCAGCCGGTTGCTCGACAAAAAAATCAAACGGAGTCGTCCCCGTCATCTCCACCACCATGGCCACGGTGAAGGAAACCTCCTTCGCCTCCTTCGGAAAAATGTAGCGCGCCGAGTAGTTCCCGTGCGGATCCTGCTGCCAGTGCACAAAATGCTCCTCCGGCTGCACCGAAAGCGTGTAGGACAAAATTGGCGTGCGCGCGTGAGGGCCCGGGCGCAGACGCGCTTCGTGGGGCGCGATCGTGACCGGCCGATCGTACTTGTACCGGATGACGTGTTGGAGAGCGACGCGGATAGCCATGATTCAACCCCTTGCGCTCCCAGTTGAACTCAAAAGCCGCCCCTTTGCGAGTTTAGACATCACCCTCCCTTTCCAAACCTTAGACAAGTCAGCCGAATCCCCGTAAGTTGCGACAATCCGCATGCCTCAGCAAGCCGCCACGTCCCAGGGGCTCCTCTGAGGCGGGTCGCGAGCGGTTCTATTTCCCTCCCACAACGGCTTCCGGATAGGAAGAGCGGGCCCGACGGCCCGTTCCCCTCACTCCCTCACTCCCTGACTTGCGCCCACGTGAAAACCATCCGCTCGCTTTCCTCATTCCAAAAGCTCTGCATGCAAGCCCCCAAGCCCGTGATCCTGGTTCCCACCATGGGAGCCCTGCACCGAGGACACGCCGCGCTCCTGCGCAAGGGGCGCCGTCTCGCCGGTCCGTCCGGCACCCTCGTGGCCAGCATCTTCGTGAACCCGGCCCAGTTCGGCCCCAAGGAAGACCTCACCCGCTATCCGCGCCCCTTCGCGCGCGACCAACGCCTCTGCCGAGAGGAGGAAGTCGACCTCCTCTTCGCCCCGCAACCAGAGGCGATGTATGGCCCGGATTTTTCCACCTGGGTCGAGGAAACCGTTGTGAGCCAACCCCTGTGCGGCGCCTCGCGTCCTGGACATTTTCGCGGGGTCTGCACCGTGGTGTTAAAGCTCTTTCTCCTCTCCCAGCCCACCCACGCGATTTTCGGAAAAAAGGACTTTCAGCAATGCGCGGTCATCGCACGCATGGTCCGGGATTTGAACCTGCCGCTCCGACTGGTGTTTGAGGAAACCGTGCGCGAGCCCGACGGCTTGGCGCTCTCCTCGCGCAACGCGTACCTCCAACCGGAGGAACGCGCCCAGGCGGTCGTCCTCTCGGAGGCGCTGCGGGAGGCGCGTCAGGCTTTCCGGGACAGGCGCGTCTCCACGGGGGCCGCCCTTCGCCGATTGCTCCAAAAACGCATCGCCTCCGCACCACTCGCGCGAATTGATTACCTTGAAGTCGTGGACGCATCCACCCTTCAACCCGTGCAGAAACTGGCCCCCGGAAACGTCATGGCCCTCGCCGTCTTTTTCGGCAGGACCCGACTGATCGACAACCTCACGCTGTAACGGCGTTTGTTCCCGTCCGTTCCAGCGCGGAGGCCAGACGCTGCATCCGCTCGGCGAGCAGGCGATCGCGGCTCCACGCCTCCACCGGTTGATCCAACCGCTCGCTCCAGTTGGCGTCGGAGATTGCCCCGGGAACGTTGAAGCGCTGGGCCGTTCCGAAGAAATCGGTGATCATCGAAATCGCGAGCCAAGAGTTGCTCGCCAGCAGACCCTTGAGCAGCCCTTCGTGCACCGCCTCAAAGGGCAGAATACACGGGACCTCAAACCCCGCCCAGCGCCCAAGACGCCGCACCTCCCACCACGTCCGGTCCCGCAGGGCCGCGTCCTCGGGAATCCCCGACTCCCCCTGCGCGATCGCCTTCATCCAGCGCTCCCACATCGCCCGCAAAGGCTCGTGATCATGCGTTGCATACGTCGCCACCGAAAGCCTCGGGTAATGCTGCCCCCCGACAAGGCTGGTGTCCCAGTCCAGCTCCCACACGGGTACCTTGAAGCCTGGGATCCGGAGGGAATGCAGACTGGGGCGGACGTAGTCGGGCACATTTCCCAGATCCTCCGCGATGAGCCGGTGTTCGCCGGTTTCCTCAAGCAGCACCCGGAGAATGCCCTCGCCCTGGCTCCGGTTGAGGTCCTTGTGCTCCTGGGTGTCATCGTCCTGCGCAATGTAGTGGGGAAGCTCCCCCCCCGTCCGGAGCCGAGCCTCCTCCTGCGAAAGGGGTGCAAACTCCTCGTTTTGAGCGGGTCGCCACGGGAAACTGTACACTCGGTAAAAGCCCAGCACGTGGTCGATCCGGAACAGGTGGAACACCTCCCGCACCTTGCGCACCCGCTGGCGCCACCACGCATAATCGCCGGCCCGGTGGGCCTCCCAACGGTAGAGCGGCACCCCCCAGTTCTGTCCCCACCGGATGGTAAACAGATCCTGCTGAAAGGCAGGCTCCGGGGGGGCTCCACAGCTCCAGCGGGTGTCAAAAAGCGAGGGATCGAGAAAAACGTCCGCGCTGTAGTAGCTCACTCCAAAAGGGATATCCCCCATGAGCGCCACGCCCTTCGCCTCCGCGTAAGCCTTCGCCGCGCGCCACTGCGTCCACGCCACCCACTGAATAAACGCCGCGCGACGCATCTGGACGTCCCATGCCTTGCGCTCCTGCTGGGTCAACTGCGCGATCCATTGCCGGGCGGTTTCTGGGTTCTGCAACACCTTGGGCCAGCGATCCCATTGCTCCCTTGAGGGACTGTGGTCCATCAGCACTCGGAACAGGCAGTAGCCGGGAAGCCACGCGTTCTCCTGCTGCATCCAGCTCCGAAACGCCCTGGCCCGCTTGTCATTGTGCCGCCACGAACGCTCGTTGAAGCGCTCAAAAGCCAGCGAAAGCAAACGGTGCTTGAGCGGTTTCACCACCCGGTACTGCACCGGCCCCCGCAGATCCCCCCCTTCGTAGGATTGGTGCAGCTCGTGGTGAATCTCCGCCTCGCTCAGCTCCGGAAAGGTCTCGGGCGTGATCTCGATGGTCAGCGGATCGAGCGCCACCGACGAAATCGCGTTGTAGGGCGAATGGTCACTCCCCGTTTCATTCACCGGCAACAATTGCAACACCCCAAGCCCCTGCGCCGCACACCAGTCCACCGCCTCCCGCAGCGCCCCCAAATCCCCCACCCCCAAATCGCGCACCCCTCGCAACGCAAACAGCGGCGCCAACACTCCCGACAACGGTTTTTCCGGACGCAATTCCATGCCCCGAGACTGAGCCCGAATCCGCCGCAGAGGCAAGGGGTCCGTTCCTCGGTGGACAAGGCGCGCAGCCCCTCCCTAACGTGCCCCCATGAGCGATGAAATGATCCTCGTAGTGCCCCGCGCCGCCCTTGATGCCCTCGGCAGCTTCCAAGGTTTGCATTTCGAGGTGGATCGCTACCTACACGCCCTCCTTTCCCCCCCCTGCCCCCGCTTCCTCCCGCGCTCCGCAGCAGAAGTGGATCCGACCTTCAAACAAATCATTCCCTACGCCCTCTTCACCCACCAGGGGCGCATCCTCTCCTACGTCCGCGGCTCCAAAAGCGGCGAGAAACGCCTCGCCGCCAAGCGCTCCATCGGGATCGGCGGACACATGAACGAATCCGATTGCAGCACCCCGGATTCCGCCTCCTCCGTGGCCTTCGATCTCGCGGCGTACCGCCGGGCACTCCAGCGCGAGATCTCCGAGGAACTCTCCATTCAGACGCCCTACACCGAACGACCCGTAGCGCTCCTAAACGATGACTCCACCGAGGTCGGCCGCGTTCACATGGGGGTGGTCCATGTGATCGAATGCGAGACCGATCAGGTCGCCTGTGGCGAAGCCGTCATCACCGATCTGCAATTTCTTTCCCGGGCCGAGCTGCACTCCGTGCGGGAATCGCTCGAAACATGGTCCCAGATCTGCCTGGACCACCTCGACACGCTCCTCGCTCCCGCACCGTAACGCCCTGAGCCTGCGCTCACGCAAACCGTCCTCGGCTCGTCCCCTGCCGCGTGACTATCCCGCGGCGGTCGCCTCTGGAGACTTCGCCTCACTCAGCGGAAGCACGTCCACCGAGACGGAAACAGTGTGTTCTCCCCCGCCGGTCAGAATGCCGCTCAAGGGACTGACATCGGAGTAGTCTCGCCCCACGGCCACCGTGATGTGCTCATCCGAGGGCATCAGATTATTCGTCGGATCGAAGTCCACCCAACCGCTCAGGGGACAAAACACCGAGATCCAAGCGTGGGAGGCATCCGCTCCCTCCAGCCGCGGCTTTCCCTCCGGCGGAATCGTACGCAGATAGCCACTCACATACCGCGCGGGCAACCCCAGCGAACGCATGCACCCCAGGGCCACATGGGCGAAGTCCTGGCAGACCCCCCGCTGCTTTTCCAACACCTCCTCCAAGGGCGTGGCCACCTCCGTCGCAACCGGATCAAACTCGAAATCCTCGTAAATCGCGCGCGTCAGCGCCGCCGCCCCGACCAGAAGCGGAACCCGAGGCGGAAAACAACGCCGGGCATACCCCGCCAGCGCCTCGCTGGGCCGGATCATCGGAGAATCCAGACAGAACTCATACGCCCCCACGTCTTGGGGCTGCACGGGATCGCGGAAACGCCGGGCCACTTCCTCCCATGCCGGAGACAGTCCGGGCACCGGCGGAGTGATCACCTGCACCGTCACCCGACTCGAAGCGACCGCCTCCATGCGGCGATGCATCTGACGAATGGTAAACGCCGTCACCCGGTTGCCAAAATAATCGGTGCGGGTGGTCCGCACCTCCGGCTCGGGGTGAACCCGGAGGGAGTAATCGGAACAAACCTGACGTCCATCGTGCACGGGCTGCAGCCGGGCAGCATGATGGGACACGCTCACCGGCTCGGCATACGCATAGGTGGTTCGGTGGGTAAGAAGATAGTCCATCCGCCCCCCTCCTAACAGGCTCCCAGAGCGGTTTCCAAAACTATCCTTCACCCGAAAAACGCCCCCGCCCCCTCGGGGGCCCCTCGGACCGGGGAGCCGCGCGCGTTCAGGGATGCGGTGCGCGCCCCCTGCCAACGCCGCCCCAGCCCCGGCGACCTCTCCAGTTCGATCTGCGAGGCCGTGCGCTGCGGCTTGGCTTCCACTCTTTTACTCTGGGCGGTGCCGCGGATCCCTGCTGGCCTCGTGCGAAGAGGCTCGGGGAACGCCTTGGAACCCCCGTTGTCGATCGGGTGCTACCGGTTCCTTTTGCCCCCCTGAACCACTGACTCCTAGGCTCCCCGACCGGCATCCGCTATCATCCCCCATTCCGGAATTCCGGCCTCCCTCATGCCTTCCCCACTGCCCCTTCCCGAACCGCACACGGACTCCCACCCGCCCCTGCGCGACCGCTTGGGAAGACCCCTCCGGGACCTCCGCCTCTCGCTTACCGACCGCTGCAATCTCCGCTGCCCCTACTGCATGCCCCGCGAGGTCTTCGGTCCCGAGCATCCCTTCCTGCCCGAATCGGAGCTGCTTTCTTTTCCCGAAATGCTCCGCCTGGCCGAGGCTTTCCTCGCCTGTGGGGTGCGCAAAATCCGGCTAACCGGGGGCGAACCCCTTCTGCGGCCGGGGTTGATCTCGCTCGTGGAACAACTCTCCCGGCTTCCCCTGCTGGAGGACCTCGCGCTCACCACCAACGGAACCGCGCTCGCCTCCCTCGCCCCCGCGCTAAAATCAGCCGGACTCCACCGTATCACCGTTAGCCTGGACGCCTTGGATCCCGCCACGTTCCAGCGCATGAGCGACTCCCGCGTTCGCGTCGAACGCGTCCTGGAAGGGATCGACGCGGCGGCGACCGCAGGCTTTGCCCCCATCAAGATCAACATGGTCGTGCGCCGAGGCATCAACGAGCACCAGATCGTGCCCATGGCCAAACGATTCGCCCAAGCCCCTTTCATCCTTCGCTTCATCGAGTACATGGACGTGGGAAACAGCAACCACTGGCGTCTGGACGAAGTCGTGCCTGCGGCGGAAATCCTGGCCCGACTGGCAGCCGAGGCTCCCCTGGAGGAAATCCCCCCCCAAGTTTCTGGAGAAACCGCGCGCCGTTACCGGCTCCGCGGCTTTTCCGGGGAAATCGGGGTGATCGCCTCCGTAACCCGTCCCTTTTGCCAAGGATGCAGTCGCGCCCGGATTTCCGCGCAGGGGCTCCTCCACACCTGTCTCTTCGGACGCCCGTGCCTCGATCTGCGAGCACTCTTGCGCGCCCCCCAACCGCCGGACCGGGAAGCGCTCCGGCAAACGATTGTGTCTGCATGGCAGGCCCGCGAGGACCGCTACAGCGAACTGCGCGGGCGTCTTTTAGAAGAGACACCGAAAACCGAGATGTCGCTTCTCGGGGGATAAAAAAGGGCTCGGGGGATCTCTGGGGGAAGAGCTTGAGGGATGTTCCCCGGCCGTTTTTGAGCTTTTCTCTCCGAGACCCCGCCTCTGAACTCGCAGCGCTCCTACCCGATCCCGTTCTTCCATGGCCGCTCTCACCAATACCCGCCGCAAACGCAATACCCCCTGGAGCCGCCTGGGGATCGCCGCCGCCCTTCTGGGCGGAGGGCTGCTTCTGGGCGCCGTGCTGCTCGGCCTCCAGTGGTATTCCTGGTCGGCGCTCGCCCGGAACCTGGATTACTCCAAGCTCTCGGAAATGGAGTCCGCGAGCCTGATATTGGACCGGAATGGGGAGCTGCTCGGACGCATTTTCCTCCAGAACCGCAACCAGAAACCCCTGGCTGAAATTTCCCCTCTCCTGCAGAAGGCCCTCATCAGCTCCGAGGACGCCCGTTTTTACGACCACTCCGGGGTCGACCCGATCGGAATCGCCAGCACGCTTTTTCGCTCGATCAAAGCGTTCAAGCTCACCGGCGGGGCCAGCACGCTCAGCCAGCAACTCGCCCGCAACACCTTCCCCCAAGACCTTCCACAGAAAGACAAATCCCTCCGCCGCAAGATTCAGGAGATGTTCGTAGCCAAGGAGGTGGAAAAACACCTCACCAAGGCTCAGATCCTCGAATACTACCTCAACCGGGTCTACTTCGGTTCGGGCTTTTACGGGGCCGAGGCCGCCTCCCAGGGGTACTTCGGGAAAAAATGCCTCGAGCTCAACGCCGCCGAGAGCGCGCTGCTGATCGGCCTCCTCCCCCTTCCAGAATACCGCTCGCCGCATGTTGATCTTAATAAATGCGTCGAGGCGCGCAACCGCGTGCTCGCCCGGATGCGGGAACTCTCCTATCTCACAGAGTCTGAATACCAAGCCGCGCTCTCCGAGAAACCCAAGCTCAAGAGCCGCTTCAACCGACAGGAAAGCTACGCCACCAATCTCGTCAGCACCTTCATGCGCAACCTCGTCGGCGGCGAGGAATCCATGAGCGGCGGCTACCGCATCTTCACCACCATCGACCAAGCCCTACAGCGCAAAGCCGAGCAGGCCCTCCTCGCGCACCTCCAG
>JBEBAG010000074.1:0-8132 GCA_041159065.1 Verrucomicrobiota bacterium
TTGTCCCCGATTTTCCGAGCCGTGGTTCGGAAGATTTTGAAAACCTGTGGGCTGCCGTCAGCTCCACAGACCACGATCGCATCCTGCGCGGGGTGCCGGTCCACGGTGTTCATCCCGCCGCGCAGGGCGCCCGGGGTGATGGAGGTGATGTTGTCGACGAACCGCTGCGTGGGTAGCTCGCTCAATTTGGCCGTCATGTCGCGCCCCACCGAGATCACATGATCACCCTTGAGCGAAAAGGCGGTGTCGAGGACCCAGTCATTGTGCGACCCCATTTGAAGGACCTGCTTCCCAGTCTCCGCCTCCACGGTCCGCACGGTGTTGTCCGCGCACCCGAATGCGACGAGCTTGCTGTCCGGCGACCAGCTGACTCCGTAGGTGGTATCCCACGTGGTTGGTATCGACAGCTTGAGGCTCTTGGTCGCGACGTCCCAGATTTGTACCTCTCCCAGGCGGGAGGGGTCCCCGCCGGCGGCGGCAAGCCACTTGCCGTCGGGTGAGAAACGTACGGACTGAATTCGCTCGGAGATTCCGATCAGACGGCCGACGAGGCCGGAGCCGTCCGCATTATGAAGCACGATTTCGTGGAAAGCCGCGACGGCGAGGAGTTTGCCATCTGGGGAGTAGTCGATGGAGGTCACGACTGGCAGCTTTCCGTAGACCGGAGGATGCTCGGCATCGAAGTGCTTTTTGGCGTCTGCCGGGGTGTCGTCCTTTGCTCCCTCGCTAATCCAGCGGCGGATAAGGGCGAGTTCATTTTCTTGGAGCGGCGGTTTGTTTTTGGGCATCTCCGCGGCGCCGTTGGTTGGGGTAATTTGTTCAATCAGAGACCCCTTTGCCGTGTTTCCGGGGACGATGGCGACCCCGTCCTTCTCGCCGCCTGCGAGCATCTTCTGGAAGTCGGTCATGACGTAGCCGCCCTTGGGTTTGGCGGGCTGATGGCAGGCCTGACAGTTGGCTTGGAAGATCGGGCGGATGTCGCGGTAGTAACTGACGGCATCGGTGGGCTTGGTCGTCAGGGCCGCGCCATGCGCGCCAAGCGGAAGCGTGGCGAGCACGGGCAGGAGAGCCAGCGCGTGAGTCAGGGGAGAGGGGGTCGCTTTCATCAGGGGAAAAGGGCTAGGTCTATACCCGCTCTACCCGAGGGACCTTGGTTTTCTTAAAGGGAAACCGGCCTTCCCCCCTTAATGGGGAGCGCGCGGAGCAGTCCCCTGCCGACGTTGATAAAAATTAAAAAAAACCGAGGCCTCCGATGCGAGTGCAATATTCTGAACGGAGGGAGCTTGTAGGTCTTTCCTGCTCAGTGCGGCGGAGGAAAACAACGGGACTCCGGATCGAGGGCCTTCGGGTTCTCAAAGATGGGCGCAGGCGAAGTGGAGCGGAGCTCCATTTTGCTGAGCAGGAATTCCGGATAGAACTCGTTGCTCGCGGGTTCATAGATTCTTTGACCAGAGAATTTTCCGTAGACCTTGTACTCGTAGCCGTTGTCGGAGCCGATCGCGTGCGCTGCGCGGTCTGGCGCAAGCGTCTGATTCTCGTTGAGCATCACCAGACGGGCGTCGCTCCAAGATTCTCGGGGTTTTCGGATATAGCCCCAAACCTTATAATCAACTTTGTAGTAGCGTCTTGCGATGAAATAATCTCCCTTGGGCTCGAGCGGGATCTCGGACTGCATGCGAATGCGTGCCATCCGTTGGGCGGATGCGGTTGACTGGGTGGTATGGCACCCGGTTGCGCACCCGAGCAAGGCAATGGCGAGCAGGGGGAGAACACGCGAGATCATGGAGAGAGTGGACGGAGGGGGGGATTGCGACGAAGTGACGGCCGAACGGAGGGCTTCAACGCGGAAGGTAGGGGGATTCCGGCGGGGGCTGTGCGCACGGGCCCACCTCGAGCGAGGACTCCTGTCGCACGGCCTGGAGCAGCTCCGGATGACTTTGCAGGTGGCGCGTCAGACTCTCAATCGCTCGAACCGTGGCAGGGCTGAGGTGGTGTTCCATTCCTTCCACGTCGTTGTAAATGGTCTGCTCGTCGAGCCCAAGCAGTTGGAGGAAAGAGGTGAGGAGCCTGTGGCGGTGGGTGATGCTGCGCGCGAGGGCTTCGCCTGCCGCGGTGAGCACGAGTCCCCGATATTTTTCGTATTGCAGAAAGCCTTCAGCATCGAGGCGTTGGACCATATTGGTCACGCTCGCCTGGGAGATGGAGAGGCGCGAGGCAATGTCGACGACGCGCGCGTAGCCTTTGGTGCTGATGAGTTCGAGAATCTGCTCGAGGTAGTCCTCGACGGTGGAGGATGCGGGGCGCAGGGGCGGCCTCAGATTCATGGGTGGAGTTTAGAGGGCTGGGGCGCTTGCGGTCAAGGTGCCGTGAGATTCGAAAAGCAAACTTAGGCTCGGCTAAAAATGGTTTGCCTGTCTACCCTGCCTCGTGTGTCATTCGGGGATGCTCATGAAAGAGTTGGCCACGGGGGGCGAGGAGCGGGGGATGCGCAGTTTGGCCGAGGTTCATTCCTCGGTGAGGTGCCCCTCCGGTGCGCATTGGCTGCGGCGCCTGTGGGTGTTTTCCGGCCCGGGATTTCTCGTGTCGGTGGGTTACATGGATCCAGGGAACTGGGCTACGTGCCTGGCAGGCGGATCGAAGTTTGGTTTTGCCCTCCTGTTTGTGGTGCTGATTTCCAATGGGATGGCCATGGTTCTTCAGTATCTTTCGGCGCGGCTAGGGATTGGATCGGACATGGATCTGGCCCAGGCGTGCCGGCGTTGCTACTCCCGTCCCGTAGGTTTTCTGCTCTGGTGCGTTTGCGAGTTGGCGATCATTGCCTGTGACTTGGCGGAGGTGATCGGAACCGCGCTCGCCCTCAAGATGCTCTTCGGGGTTCCCCTCCTTTGGGGGGCAGTCCTGACCGTGCTCGATGCGGTGTTGATTTTGCTGCTCATGCGCCGCGGCTTCCGGCGGCTGGAGGCGTTCATCTTTGGACTGATCGTCCTCGTCTTCGGGTGTTTCGCGGTGCAACTGGCCCTGTCTGGATTCTCTCCGCGAATGCTTCTTTCCGGGGTGCTGCCTTCGACGGAATTTCTGCGGAATCCCGAGATGCTCTACATCGCGATTGGCATTCTCGGGGCCACGGTGATGCCTCACAATCTCTACCTTCATTCCGCCGTGGTTCAGACTCGCGATTTTCCACGCACCCCGGAGGGGCGGCGGGAGGCGATGCGCTGGGCGGGATGGGACAGCACGCTGGCTTTGGGCGCTGCGTTTTTTGTGAATGCGGCAATTCTGGTCCTCGCAGCCGTGGTTTTCCATCAGAGGGGGCACCAAGAGGTGGCGGAGATTGAGACGGCCCACGCGCTGCTGAGCCCGCTGCTGGGGGTGAAGGGGGCATCCCTTCTTTTTGGAGTGGCCCTGCTCGCGTCGGGATTGAATTCGACCGTGACGGGAACCCTTGCGGGACAGGTGGTGATGGAGGGGTTCCTGAATATCCGCCTGAAGCCTTGGGCAAGGAGGCTCGTGACGCGGGGGATCGCGGTCTTGCCTGTGATTGGGATCACCGCGTTTTTTGGGGAGGGGCATACGGAGCGCATGCTGGTGCTCAGTCAGGTGGTGCTCTCCATGCAGTTGCCGTTTGCGGTCGTGCCGTTGGTTGGATTGGTGTCCAAGCGGAGTGTGATGGGCGAGCTGGTGATTCCACGATGGCTTTGCGGGTTGGCATGGGGCCTTGCGGTCGTGATCATCGGCCTCAACGTGAAGCTGCTCTACGGACTCGTTTGGGAGTGAGCGATCCGTTTAGCGCCTATCCAATCCAACGTTGTGTCGATTCGAATTCAAATGCTCCAAGTTGCGCGGCGCGGTGCGGCTGCGCTTGGGGACTCCGCGGATTTGGTGCGGTCCTTTGTGCGCGCGAGTCTGGGGCCGTCCGGTGCAGCTCGTGATCGCGCCGGAAAAGAGGATTTGTATTACACCATTTTTGCTCTGGCCTGTTTGCAGGCCTTGGATGAGCCGGTCCCCGCTGCGGAATTACGGGGATTTTTGAGGGCTTTCGGAAAAGGCGATGGATTGGACTTCGTGCATCTGGGGGCATTCGCGCGTTGCTGGGCGGTCGTGGGGGGCGAGGATCCCGGCTTGAGGTGTGCGGTGCTGGAACGTCTGGAGCAGTTTCGGTCTGGGGACGGCGGTTATGAGGCGGAACTGGGATCTGTGCATGGAAGTGCTTACGGGGGCTTTGTGGCTTTGGGGGCGTATCAGGACTTGGGCGCCTCGGTGCCGGAGGGCCTCCGGCTAGTGCAGTCGCTGAAGTGGCTGGAAACACCGGATGGCGCGTGGGGTAATGCTCCGGGAATGCCTGTTGGATCGACCAATCCAACGGCGGCGGCGGTGACATTGCTCCATCAGTTGGAGGTGCCGGTGGCTGACCGCGTATCTCTCTGGTTGAGGCAACGGGCGC
The DNA here is from genome assembly GCA_041159065.1 of Verrucomicrobiota bacterium. Classification (GTDB taxonomy): domain Bacteria; phylum Verrucomicrobiota; class Verrucomicrobiia; order Chthoniobacterales; family Chthoniobacteraceae; genus Chth-196. Next base: position 4,442 of record JBEBAG010000074.1, read on the forward strand.
ACGTTCATGGGGGCTTCCTTGCGATGCCGTCGGCTCCCATTCCGGACCTGCTCTCCACCGCAACGACGCTTCATGCGTTGAGTTGCCTGGACGAGAGGGTGGATGGAAGTCTCCGGGAAAAGACGTTGGATTTTCTCGATTCGCTCTGGAGCGCCGAGGGCGGATTTCATGGGCATTGGGCCGATGACGAATTGGACGTGGAGTACACGTTTTACGGTTTGTTGGCCCTTGGGCATCTGCAGTAGAGCGGGCCATGGAAACTCCGACTCCCCTCAGGCAGGCGTTGCGCTCGCTGACCCAGCGGCTTTTGGGCGAGCGAGATCCCGGGGGGTATTGGCCAGGCGAGCTCTCAAGCAGTGCGCTTTCGACGGCGACCGCAGTGATCGCGCTGAGCCTGGTCGCGAAGCAGACCCGCGAGGGGGCTGATTTGATCCGAATCGAACGGGGACTCGCCTGGCTGAAGGCGAACCAGAATGCGGACGGAGGGTGGGGCGATACGGTGCGCAGCAAAAGCAACATCAGCACCACGGCGCTGGTCTGGTCCGCATGGGGAGCGGCTGCCGGATTGCTTCCAGAGGGCGACGGTGACGGAGGCGAGGAAGCGTCGCGCGCCCGGGCTTGGCTTGAGACGGCATGCGGTGCGCGAGGCAACGGCTGGGAGCGCGCTCTGGTTGATGCGATTCGGTCGCGGTACGGAAAGGATCACACGTTCTCGGTCCCGATCTTGATGGCGTGTGCCCTGGGTGGGCGCCTGGGCAAAGACGGTTGGGATTGGGTGCCGAGTCTGCCGTTTGAGCTGGCTGCGCTTCCGCATCAGGTTTTTGGATTCCTGCGCTTACCGGTGGTGAGTTATGCGTTGCCGGCACTGATTGCGATCGGCCAAGTGGTGCATCACTTCCGCCCTTCACGAAATCCCGTGGTGCGTTTGATTCGCGCGGGTCTGATGGGCAGAACGATGCGCGTGCTTGCCGGTTTGCAGCCGGTGAACGGAGGTTTCTTGGAGGCCACGCCGCTCACGAGTTTTGTGCTGATGAGCTTGGCCGCGAGGGGAGAGGCCCGGTGTTGCGTGGCGGAGCGTGCGCTGGAATTTATTCGCGGCGCAGTGCGTGCTGACGGGAGTTGGCCGATTGATACGCATTTGGCGACATGGGTTTCGACCTGGGCGGTGCAGTCCCTTGCCTGGCAGGAAGGCGTGCTGCGTTACGAAGAGCGTTCCTGCCTGCGGGATTGGATCTTGGCTCAGCAGTACCGGCAGCGGCATCCCTACACCCATGCTGCCCCAGGGGGATGGGCTTGGACGCCCCTCCCCGGAGGCGTACCGGATGCGGACGACACTTCGGGGGCCTTGGTTGCCTTGCTCGAGTTGGGGCCCATGAATGCGGAGGTGCTGCGAGCTGGCACTTTGGGGATCGAGTGGTTGCTTGGAATCCAGAATCGCGACGGCGGAGTGCCGACGTTTTGTCGGGGCTGGGGGGCTTTGCCTTTTGACCGGAGCAGCGCCGATATTACGGCGCACGCGTTGAGGGCGTGGAGCGCGTGGTTTCCCCATTTGGAAGGGAGAACTCGGGAGCGAGTGGGGCTGGCGATGAGGCGGGCCGTGACCTATCTCACGCGAACGCAGGCCTCCGATGGGACGTGGATTCCTCTCTGGTTTGGGAACCAGCACGCAGTGCAGGATGAGAACAAAACCTACGGAACAGCGCGGGTCTTGATGGCGATGAAGGCCCTGAGATCTAGAGGGTTTTCTGTCTCGGAGGGTCTGTTCCGAAGCGCTGAGGAGGGACTGCTCGCGATGCAGTTGCCCTGTGGTGCATGGGGAGGCTCAAGGCCGGATGGAAGCCAGGCCTCCATCGAGGAAACCGGACTTGCCCTGGAGGCGTTGGTCGGAGGAGCCCATGTCTCTGCAGTGATGCGGGGGACCGCTTGGTTGCTCGGAAAAATGAAGAGCGACGCCGAACTCAGGCCAGCCCCGATTGGCTTTTATTTCGCGAAGCTTTGGTACTTCGAGCGGCTTTATCCTTTGCTGGCTGCGGTGGGGGCCTTGGGGGCCGTGACTCGATTCTACGGGAGTGAGACCTTCGATCTGGAGGAAACTGGCGGTGGGGGCCTTGGCTAATATTCGAGGTGGTCAAGAGTTGGGAGGTTCGGATAGCATGTCTGGGTTGCACCATGGCTACCTCGCTTTCCTCCGATCCGGTGAAAAACAGTTTGCTTGCAGTGACCCAAACCGCCGTTGGGTGCGGGATTGGGCTCATGGTCGCGGGGAAGTTGGCCCGCCCGACGCAAAAGACGACTGCGGCGACCCTGTTTTCGCTCGGCGTCCTCCTGGCCCTGCCGGCGGTAGTGGAGGCGGTTTCTCGGGCCTGGCGCGGGCCGGAGTCTGACCGCGGGGTTCGCCGCCGGTTGGATTCCATCCGTCAGGACCCCGGATTGATGGAGGAGATGGATACCTTCTAGGGGAGCCGAGTGGTCCGGAGGAACTCCGAGAGCGGCGCGTTGGAGGGACTGGCGTTCGCGATCATTTCGGGGTTGAAGCCTGGATATGTTGAAGTGAAGACGAACGGCGTATGTGGCATGATTTGATCGCTTTGTGGTTCGGCTGGGTGCGTGACTGGGGTTATTTGGGCGTTGCCTTGCTGATGGCGTTGGAGAGCACGGTGTTTCCGGTCCCGAGTGAAGTGGTGATTCCGCCGGCTGCGTTTTGGGCGCAGCAGGGCAAGCTCAACCTCTACGGCGTGGTGGCTGCCGGGGTGATCGGATCCTATGTGGGATCTGCGGTGATGTATTGGGGAGCTCGGTGGATGGGGCGCTCTCTCATGCTGGTTTGGGGGCGCCGATTTGGGATGAGCGAGTCCAAGATCGAACGGGCGGAGCGGATGATCCACCGTTATGAAGCGGGTGGAATTTTCTTCTCCCGACTGCTGCCGGTCGTGCGCCATCTGATTTCGATTCCCGCAGGAATGATTGGAATGCCTTTTGGAGTTTTCAGTGCCATGACGATCGTGGGCTCTGCGATCTGGTGCTCCATTCTCGCCTGGTACGGAGCGGCTCTCGCCCAGCGGAATCCGAACATGATAGAAAACCCGCTGCAGATGGTCGCTGCGATTAAGCATGAGTCTTTCGGATTTCTGGCTGCGGTCGTACTGATGCTGGGGCTGTACGCGCTGACCATGCGGCTCACGCGATCCAAGGCCTCGTAACCGCGGGGACGGCAGAGAACCTGGAGCGGACACGCGGGGAGGGGATTGCGTTCGCTTTTCGGTTCGATGGCGTCTGCGCAGGAAATGCACTTCCCCATACGCTGAGGGTTGCGACTTTTCCTTGGGGGACATTCCCTTTCTGTGCGAGTTTGGCTCGACTAGCCTCTCCTTGTTTTCTCAAACCACCCTGTTCCATGCAGCTCCTTCCCGGCTTCCGAGACTTCTATCCCGAAGAGTGCGCCCGTCGAAATTATGTTCTCACGGTGTGGCGCGAGGTGGCGCGTCGTTATGGCTTTGTGGAGTACGATGGACCCACGTTGGAGCCCGTGGATTTGTACCGCAAAAAGAGCGGGGGCGAACTCGTGGGGCAATTGTTTGATTTTGTCGACAAGGGGGAGCGGCATGTCGCGATGCGTCCGGAGATGACTCCCACGCTTGCGAGAATGGTGGCGGCGCGGGAACGGCACTATAAAAAGCCGCTCAAATGGTTT
>JBEBAG010000075.1:0-4794 GCA_041159065.1 Verrucomicrobiota bacterium
TGCTCGGTGACAACGGGGCCACCAACTACGTGCGGCTCGACTGGCTTAACCCGCAGGGGCTCCGGACCTGGGGGGACGGGCGGACTTTCATCTTGGGCACCAAGGGCTACATTGAGCTGCGCAAGTACCTGAACGTCGGCGCCGAGTTTGAGGGGGACCATCTCTTCCTCGTGGATGACCACGGCGAGCAGCACCTGAAGTGTCACGGCCAAGTGGGTTTCCCCTTCTTCGGACAGCTCATCCTCGATTGCCTTCACCGCACCGAAAACGCGATGACGCAGGAGCACGCCTTCAAGGCCGCCGAACTGTGCCTCACGGCTCAGGCGAACGCCGTGCGTATCGAATAGATTCCCAAATCCCTCCGGCGGTGCCGTCCCCTTACGACAGGGACGGCACCCCCGAAAAATCCTTCCCCGTCTCTTGTTATGGAAGCTTCCGAACTCTCCTCACTCTGGGCCCCCTGGCGCGTGGAATATTTCCAGCAGCCCGTGCGGAAAGATTTTCTCCTGGAGGCCGCCCAGTCTCCCGACGATGCGGGGAATCTCGTTCTGTCCCGGGGGCGGCACTGTTTTTTGATCCTTAACCGGTACCCCTACAGCGTGGGCCACCTGATGGTCGTCCCTTATCGCAAGGTGGCGGATCTGCCCGAGTTAACGGAAGGCGAGCGCCTAGAGTTGTGGGAATTGGCGGAGGTGGGGCAGCGCGTCCTGCGCAGTGTGGTCAAGGCGCAGGGATTTAATGTGGGGCTGAACCTGGGCAAATGCGCGGGGGCCGGCGTGGCGGATCACCTTCATTTGCACGTGGTGCCGCGCTGGGATGGGGATCACAATTTCATGCCGGTGCTCGGGACCGGGATCGTTCTCTCCGAGGCGCTGGCGAGCCTTTACCAACGGATGCGCGAAGCGCTCTGACGAGCGCGCAGCACCTCTTTGCCCAGTGAACGCGGGTGCCCGACTTTTTGCGGCATGGTGGTGCGTGGGGGCGAGTATCTGCCCGGGAACCGGGAACGTCGACGCCCCGGGAACGGCTCCTCTTGGAACGCCGAGTGAGGCGGGGGAGAGACGACCGGGTGAGGGAATGCTCGCTGATCGGGCTTTGGCGCAGGCGAGGTTGCGCGGATTCCTACGGGATCCGGTCCGTGGCAAGGAGGCTGCCAAGGCGGTGATGCTTTTGGGCGTCTCTGCGGAGGAGGGCCGCGCTTTGGCGCAGGCTTTCCCCGGGGAGGCGTGGCTGCAACTGGAGTGGGCTCTGGTCGATCCGGAAGGCGAGCGGGACGCCGCGCTTGCGGCCCTCTCACGCGCCGCACCGGGGAACGCCCTCGCAGACTACCTCAGGGCCGCGCGCCGGGCTGCGCTCGGGGATGCCCCGGGGACGCTCCAGGCACTCTTGGACGCGGAAAGCCGTCCCTCTTTCGATCTCCTATGGACGCAGACTGTCGAAGCGGCGGGAACCGTCCTCTCCCTTGAGCCCCGGGGGGGCGGCGCAGCTTTGGACCGGGTCCACGGATTTTTGGGCGAGCGCGGGTCGGCGGCCGTTGTGTTGAGGGAGCTGGTGGAGGCCCTTCCGGCGATCGGTGAGGCGTTGGAAACGAACGAACCGCAAGCGCCTTACGTCGTACGTCAGCTGGGATGGCGTCTCGTGGCGAGGATGCAAGGGGGGGCATCCGTGGACGCGAAGCGGCAGGGGATTCTGGCGGAGTGTTTTCTGCGACGCGTGGCGCCGGACGAGGCATCCGTCGGAACTGGGCTGAACGCCGAGCGGCTTCGCCTTTTAGAAGCGGAGCTGGAGCGGCTCCGCCAATGCCGGGAATTTTGGACTGTGCGTTGGGCGAGTTGGTGCGGGGCGGCGGCCAACGAGCAAATGCGGACGCATTGGGAGCGGGTTGAAAGGTTGGGCGAGGAGGCGGCCTTGCGTGGGACGTTGGGTATTCCCGGCGAACGGGCTCGCTGAGCGGCGCCAGGGGACCTCGGCTGGCAGGGAGCGGCGCGGCGCAGGGGGATAGGAAGCCATCAGCTCCCTGAGATACCCAAGCCCGCGTGGGGCGAGGGTTTGTGGGATGGATGCGGCGCTTTGGATCGCCAACCCAGGATGTTTCGGAAACGCGCGCGTCCTATGGAACGGGTATCCGGCGACTTTTGAGTATAAATCTGATAAGAACCGATGTGCTGACGGATTGACCTAGCGGGAGAGTCCAGCGGGTGGAATAGCGCAGGTGAAGACGCTGCTTGGAGTTCTCCAGATCCGCCGTCCCCTTAAACCAAAACCCCTCCGGGAAGTCTCAATTCTCCCCGTTTTTCTGCATTGCAACGTATGGCCTTGGCGACCTTTCGAAGGGCTTCCTGGAAGCAGTGGGTGGTATGTGGGACTTTTCTGATCGGAGTCTTTGGGTTTGCGTCTGCCGAGGAAGGCCGATTGCAGCCCGTTTCTTTGGAATTGGCGCGGGAACAGGGAAGGCAGAAGTCGCGCTTTCTGAAAGAAACAAAGGCGTTAGGAAAGCCGGACGAGGGAGTGGCCCCGGCGAATCTCGCCGAGTACGGAAACCGCGTGGCGCCGGTTCTTACGAGGAGCTGTATCGGCTGCCATGGACCGAAAAAAGCGGAGGGGCGTTTGCGTTTAGATCAGCTGAATGCGGACCTCCTCCAAGGGCCGGATGCCGAGCGATGGCGTGAGGTCTATGAGGCCCTGAGTAAGGCGGAGATGCCCCCGGAGGATTCGAAAGAGGCCAAATTGAGCGAAGCCGATCGCGGGGCGGTGGTGCAATGGCTGGGGGAAGAGCTTCACAAGGCTTCCCTCCTCCAGCGTGCCAGCAAAACGCAGTCCTCCCTGCGGCGGCTTACCAAATACGAATACAATTATGCGCTCCAAGATTTGCTCGGCTTAGATTGCGCCCTTTCCCAGAGACTGCCTCCCGAAACGGCATCCGAGGATGGTTTTAAGAACCGATCCGATCTGCTCCAGATGTCGGAGATGCAGTTCCAGACCTATCGGGAGATCGCTCTGCAGGCCCTCCTGCGCGCAACGGTGAAAGGTCCGCGTCCCTCGCCGGTTGTGTATCGGCTTTCCACCCAGGAGCAGATGAGGACGGCCGCTTCTCAAAAAGCGGCCAAGGTTTTCGAGCTCCACGACGAAAATGCCAAAAAGGAACGGAATGAATTGCATCTCTGGGATCGGGATGCGGGGAAAGGCGTGCGGGTGGCCGAAGGTAAAGTGCTTCCCCTCGCCAACGCTTCAGGCGAAACCACCCCGCCTATCTCGCCGGTGGTCTGGGTGCTTCCCCGGGCGGGGGAATTGAAGCTTAATCTGGATCGATTCCTCCCGGATGAAGGGGTGATGCGGGTGCGGATTCGGGCGGGACGATCCACGCTCCATCCCGACGAGTACGCGAGCCTGCGGTTGGTCTTTAGCGCGCACACGAGCAACAATGCGAGCTTTTCCCAGACGATTAGCCCCAGGGATATGCCCGTCACGGCGCCGGGAGATGCGCCGCAGTTTATCGAATTCGATATTCCCTTGAATGACATCCAGCGGAATCCTTTTCGAAAACAAACCAACCCCTTTCCCCGGCGCGACGAATTCCTGCACATCGTCAACGTATCGAATGCACGCGGAGGAGAAGAGCGTCTGAAGGTGTGGATTGATTACATTGAGATTATCGCGCCCTACTACGCTCAATGGCCTCCGCAGTCGCACACCCAACTCTTTTTTGACAGCCCCCAAAAGGCGGACGAGACGCGTTATGGGCGGGAGGTTTTGCAGCATTTCCTGAGGCGAATCTGGCGTCGCCCCCCGAACACGGAAGAGGTGGAAGCGTATCTGCGGTTATTTGCGAAGTATCGTCCGGATTTTTCTACGTTTGAGGAGGCCATGGTGGAAGTCCTGGCGACCGCCTTGGCTTCCCCGGAGTTTCTCTATCTGACCTCGCGGACTCCTCCGGAATCGAGCCCCCAGAACTCCCGACGGATTGATCTCTTCGAGTTGGCAAACCGGCTTGCCGTTTTCCTTTGGGCGAGTCTTCCCGACGAGGAACTGGTGGGGCTCGCGGAGGCGGGAAAACTGGGGGAACCGGCGGTCCTGGCGGCGCAGGTGACTCGGATGCTGGAAGACCCGCGCTCAAAACGGTTTGTGCGCCACTTTGTCGACCAGTGGGTGGGGTTGGAGCGGGTTCAAAGCGTTCCCCATCTGACGGACGGGGCGTTGCGGGAGGCAATGCTGGAGGAGCCCGTGGCCTTTTTCGAGCACGTGTTAAGGGGGAAGGGGAGCGCCATGGACTTCTTGGATTGCAACTACGCGCTCCTGAATGAGCGTCTGGCATCCCACTATGGGATCGCGAACGTCTTCGGTCCGCATTTTCGTCCCGTGCCGCTCGAGCGACGGATGAACCGGGGGGGACTGCTGACCTGTGCAGCCATGCTGACCATCAACTCGGATGGAAAGGATTCGCATCCGGTGAAACGCGGGGTGTGGTTGTTGCAGCGGATACTCCACGATCCGCCGCCACCGCCGCCGCCGAATGTTCCGGAGGTTGATCTTACCGATCCGCGCATTCTCAAGATGACGTTGAAGGAGCGGATCATGAACCACCGGGACCACGCGGCTTGTGCTTCTTGCCATGCTCGGATTGACCCTTGGGGCATTGCGTTTGAGCATTATGATGCGCTGGGAGTGTATCGTACCCAGATTCAGAACCGGCCGGTGGATGCCAGTTCGGAGCTTTTCAACCGTCAAACGCTCAATGGAGTGGAGGGCTTGAAACGGTACCTCCTCCTCGAACGTCGGGATCAGTTTGCCCAAGCC
>JBEBAG010000076.1:0-3425 GCA_041159065.1 Verrucomicrobiota bacterium
GAACCACGCGCACTTCACCAAGCACGACTTGGCAATCGCTTCCGCCGCGCGCCGGGCATCGGAAAAACTCGCCGCACCATTCACACACACCTCGACGAACTTCGTCACCCCCTCCCCATCCTCCACAATCAGGCGCGCCAAGGTCATCGTCACGTGCTCCAGCGCACGCTGAAAACTTTCAAAATCCGCCGAACCGACCCGCAGCGGCTCATTTCCCGCCAGCCCGTTGGCCAGCATGAGCACGGTGTCGTTCGTGCTCATGTCCCCGTCGATCGTGATCCGGTTGAACGAATGCTCCACAGCAACCGAAACCGCCTGCTGCAACTCCGGCTTCTCAATCACCGCATCGGTCGTGAGGAAACACAGCATGGTGGCCATGTTCGGGTCGATCATGCCCGCCCCTTTGGCAATGCCCCCGATGCGCACCCGCTTGCCTCCGAGTTCCAGCTCCACCGCCGCCTCCTTGGGAAACGTGTCGCTCGTCATGATGGCCTGCGCCGCCAAAAGGGACCCCTCCCGACCCACCCCCTTCACCAGCTGCGGGACCGTGCCCTCCATCTTTTCAATCGGCAAAGGCACCCCAATACGGCCCGTGGAACACACGAGAACCTGACGCTCCTTCAGCCCCAGCCCCGCCGCCACCGCCCGCGTCGTGCGCTTGGCACTCTCAATCCCCCCGACCCCCGTGCACGCATTCGCATTGCCCGAATTCGCCACAATCGCACGCACATCCGCACTCCGCAAATGCGCCGCGGAAACCCGCACCGGAGCCGCCTTGACCCGGTTCGTCGTGAAGGTGCCCGCCGCAACCGTCGGCTGCGGCGAGTACACCAAGGCCATATCGGGACGCGACGGATTGGTCGCTTTGATTCCACAGTAGGCGCTGCCGGCCAAAAAACCGGCGGGAGCCGTGACGCCACCGGCAACTTCGCTAAACACGGAAGACATGATGAAGACAGGACAGGGGTGAGAAAGAGAGGGAACCGACCAAAAGCCAATTGTGCGCCAGTTTCAGGAAAAGATGTCAAACCTTCACAGGAAAGCTTTCACAGAAGCCCGCTTTCCTCGGGCCAACCGCACAGAACATTCATCGATTGCACTGCCTGACCCGCCGCCCCCTTCACCAAATTGTCCTCCGCGCTCAAGAGCACCAGACGCCCCGTGCGCGGGTCGTGACGCCACGCCATGTCCACGAAATTGGTATGGGCAACATTCTTGATATCAGGTAATTGCCCCCCTTCCAGCAATCGCACAAAGCGGCTCCCCCCGTACGCCCCCTCCCACGCCTTGCCCACCGCCGCGGCATCCACCCCAGCCCGCGGCCGTGCGTAGATCGTCGTGTGGATCCCGCGCGTCACCGGAATTAAGTGAGGCGTAAAACTGATGCGTACCGTCTCTCCCGCAGCGAGCGAAAGTTCCTGCTCAATTTCCGCCAGGTGTCGGTGTTTAGGCACGCCGTAGGCCCGCACGCTCTCATTACATTCCGCATACAAATACTCCACCTTCGCGTTGCGCCCCGCCCCGCTCACCCCACTCAGACTCGTCACGTGAATCGAGTCCGTCTCGAGCAGGCCCTCCCGCAAAAGCGGAAGCAGGGGCATGAGAATACTCGTGGGATAGCATCCCGGACTCGCCACCAAGGTCGCTCCCCGAATCGCCTCCCGATAGTGCTCCACCAGCCCGTACACACTCCGCGCCGCCAACGCCGGCGCATGATGCGCCTCCCCGTAAAAATCCGCGTACACCGCCACGTCCTTAATCCGAAAATCCGCGCTCAAATCGATCACCCGCAACCCCGCATCCAACAGCGGCCCCGCAAACTCGTGCGCCACCCCGTGCGGCAACGCCAAAAACGCCACCCGCGCCCCGCTCGCCACAATCGCCCCCACCTCCGACGCGATAAACGGCAAATCCGCATACCGCATTCCCGCAAAACGGGGAAAGACCGCCCCAAGTCGCTGCCCCGCCACCTGACGCGAGGTGAGGGCGACCAATTCCGCGTGCGGATGCCGAATGAGCAACCGCACCAGTTCTTCCCCCGAATACCCACTGGCTCCGACCACCGCGATTTTTTCCGAGTGCACCATAAGAAGCGCGGAGGGTAACGAGCCCTTCCCGCAAGAAAACCGAAATCCTTCCCGCCCCGCGCCTCCGCCCCGACCATTCCATCATGGGATCATGATGCGTCGATATGTTTGGGTTGAATCTCCCCCGCGCCCCCTCCTATCCTCGACCCATGTCCCACGGCCAGGCCCTCCGCTCCGAACTCCATGCCCTCCTCCGCTCCCGCATCGCCGTCATCGACGGCGCCATGGGCACCACCATCCGCGGCTATGGACTCCGCGAATCCGACGCCCGCGGCTCCCGCTTCCAAAACAACGCCAAGGACCTCCTCAACAACGGCGACATCCTCTCCCTGACCCGGCCCGACGTCATCTGCGACATCCACAAACGCTTCCTCGATGCCGGCGCCGACATCATCGAAACCAACACCTTCTCCGCCACCTCCATCGCCCAAAGCGAGTTCTTCCTCCCAGACCCCCGGGAACACGGCGGGCGAAAGGACCCCGAGTTCTTCCAGTCGGTCATCGAAACCCCCTTCCTCCAATCCCTCGCCTGGGAGATCAATTTCGAAAGCGCACGCCAGTGCCGCGCCGCCGCCGACCTCGCCTCCCATCAGTCCGGACGCAAACGCTACGTCGCTGGCGCCGTCGGCCCCCTGACCGTCTCCCTCTCCCAGTTTCCCGACCCCGAAAACCTCGCCTTCCGCTACGTCCACTTCGACCAGGTCACCGCAGCCTACCGCCATCAAATCCGAGCACTCATCGCCGGGGGCGTCGACATCCTCCTGGTGGAGACCATTTTCGACTCCCTGAATGCCAAGGCCGCCCTCGTCGCCGCTCGCGAGGTCTTTGACGCCGACGGCATCGAACTGCCTGTCATGATCTCCGCCGCCGTCGGTCGCGGCGGGGAAACCATGATCTCCGCCCAGACCACCGAGGCGTTCCTCAACGCCATGCGCCACGTGCGCCCCCTTTCCCTCGGTCTCAACTGCTCCCTCGGTCCGGACCTGATGCGCCCCTTCCTCGAGGAACTGGCTCAGAAGGCCGACTGCTTTGTCTCCGCCTACCCCAACGCGGGAATGCCCAACCCGCTCGCTCCCACAGGCTTCGATCTTCTTCCCCAGCACATGGGCGAGTTTGCCCGCGATTTCGCCTCCCACGGCTTCGTCAACATCATGGGCGGCTGCTGCGGCAACACCCCCGAGCACATCGCCGCCATCGCGAAGGCCGTCGAAGGCATCCCCCCGCGGCCCATCCCCTCCCCCGAACCCCACCTACGCCACAGCGGTTCCCGGCCCTACAACCTCACCGCCGCCTCCAACATCCACATGATCGGCGAACGAACGAAAGTCGCCGGTTCGC
>JBEBAG010000077.1:0-7449 GCA_041159065.1 Verrucomicrobiota bacterium
CCTCCGCTTACGGTCACGACAGCGCGCTTGCGCCACGCCCCACGCCGCCAAACCTGTTGGCACGGGATGCTCGGAACCTTGGCTACTCCGTATGGCGGGTGGCCGCCAGGACGGGCTGCACTTCACTCCACGGCACGTCATGCGGTGCGGCCCTCACTTTCGCGGCTACCTGCTCGAACGTGATCCATCCGCTCCCGTGGAGGACAATCCACGAGCACAGGCCGGCCATTCATCGGACATTGATCCGCCCCCCAAAACACCCCACAGCATATCCCCCAGCTTCGGTCTCCCTCCCCCATCCTTGATCGCATCCCACCCGCTCCGCCCATGCCCTCACTCCCCAGACGCCTCTTCCTCGGATCTCTGCTCGGCGCCTCCTCCGCCCTCCTCGCCCAGACTCCATTCGCCCCAGTCTCCCCGTCCATCCCCTCCTCCACTCGCCGCATTCGCATCGCCCAGATCGGAGCCGAACACGCGCACGCCGCTGGAAAACTCGAGGCCCTCCGCCATCTCCACCCCCTCTACGACGTGCTGGGGTTCAGCTCTCCCAAAACCGGCTTGGGAAAACCATTTGCGGGCCTGCCGCAACTCTCCGAGGACACGCTCCTCGCCCTCCCCGAACTGGAGGCCGTCACCATCGAGACGCGGGTCGAGGACTCCTGCGCCGCCGCCCAGCGCGCCATCGACGCGGGGAAACACGTCCACCTCGACAAGCCAGGCGCCCTCTCGCACGCCGATTTCAAACGCATGCGCCAAGCGGCCGAAACCCGCGGACTCACCGTGCAGATGGGCTACATGCTCCGCGCCAATCCCGCCTTCCAGTGGCTCTTCCAAGCCGTGCGCGAAGGGTGGCTCGGCGACCTCCTTGAGATCGACGCCATGATGGGGAAACTCGCCAACCCCGCCACCCGACAAACCCTCGGCACCCTGGAGGGCGGCGGCATGTTCGAACTCGCCTGCCATCTCGTGGATGCCGTGCTCACTCTGCTCGGCAAACCCACGGAAGTCGTCGCCCGATCCACCCCCTCTCAGCCAGATCACGTCCAAGACAACCAGATCGCCCTGCTGCTCTATCCGAAAACCTCGGTCACCCTCCGGTGCAACCACGCCGATCCTTTCGGCGGCCCGCGCAGACGCTTCACTGTTTCCGGAACCCGCGGCTGCGTGGAAATTCTCCCGCTTGAATCCGGAGAATTCACCCTCTCGCTGACCGAGCCCCGCGGGACCTGGAAGGCCGGCACCCACAGAGTCAAACTGCCGCTGCCCCGCGCCCGCTACGATGAGGAGTTCGTCGAGTTGGCCCGGGTCATCCGGGGCGAAAAAAACTATGCGTGGAACGCCGCCCACGACATCGCCGTCCACGAAACCGTCCTCCGCGCGGCGGGCCTGCCCGTCTGAGCAAGCCCCCATCCACGTCGAAAAACGGGGCGATCCGCGGATCCCTCCGCGTCCTTACTCCACCACCAGCACCCCCTGCATGATCCGCCAGTGCCCGGGGAAGGTGCACAGATACGGGTAGCGCCCCGGCTCCTTGGGCGCATCGAAACGCAACTCTGCGCGCCCATTGGGCCCCACCAACGCCGTGGACTGCAGCACCTCCTTGCTCTCGGGGACATACCCTTTCGCAAGCCCATCCGCACCCGCCGCCATCTTGTCCGCCAGCAACCCGACCTCCTCCAGCATCCCCGGTCGCACGAGAACCCAGTTGTGCAGCATCAAATCCGGATTCTCAAAAACGATCCGCACGCTCTGCCCCGCCTTCACCCGCAATTCCTTGGGCGAAAACTGCATCTGGTTGGGAACCGCACGCACCTTGATGACTCCCGCCTCCTCCGCGTGCGCCGCATCCCACGTCTTTTTCAGTTCCGCCAAACCCTCCGGGCTCTCGCTGTATTGCGCGCCCTGCAGCTTCCTCCCCAGCGGATCGAATAGGTACACCGCGGGCGGCGCACCACGCAATTTGCGGAAGGTCACCTCGATCTGATTCACCCCTTTCTTCAGCTCCAACTGCGCCTGCTGCTCGCTCGCCCACATCGTCTCCGTCGAAAGCAGCGGGACCCCATTCACCGCCACCTCCAAAAACCCGTGCCGAACACTCAGCACGGCCGTGCACGCCTCCTCCACCCCGACCAGCGTGCGGTAAACACCGTCCCCACTCGCCTTCGTCTCCCACTTCGAGCGCACATCGTACACCTCCGTTTTTTCTCCCCGGCTCGCCTCCCACACCCGCAACTGGGCCTGCTTGTCCGCCTCCAAAATCGGCACGCTCCGCCCCTTGAGCGGGCGCAACCCAAACCGCAAATCAGCAAGCATCCCCTTCACCGCGGGTTCACTCGAGGACTCGATCCCGTGAAGCACGTGCTCGAGACTCGGGTACGCTCCGCGCAGGTGCGCCACCACGTTCACCACCGCCATCCGCACCCTCGGATGCGGATCCGCCGCCCCCTCCATCAGCCATTGGGAAAGCTGCGGCAACGCCGCCGCCTGAAAGCGCAGAAGCTGCACGGCCGCCACGCGGACCAAGGGATCCCGGTCACGCAACACCTCCTCCAACCAGGCCGGGCGCACCTCGCCCTTGGACTCGCACACCCACAACGCCTCCAGCATGCACTGGCCAAACGACGCCTCCTTCCGGTCCAACCCGGCGACCCACTTCTCCAACGCCGGTCCCGCCTCCGCCCAAGCCCTGCGCAACGCAATCCGCGCATGCTCCCGCACGAGATCCTGCGGATGCCGCAACAACCCCAGCAACGCGTCCACGCTCGCGCCTTCAATCTGCGGCCACTCCCGCACCACCGGCTTCTGCTTCGAAACCACCCGCCAAATCCGCCCAAATTCATGGTTCCAAAGCGGGTCGCGCATCGGATGCTGCGCGTGCCCGATGATCTTGCTGCAGAAATCCGCCACATACATCCCCCCGTCCATCCCGAAAGCCACGTCCACCGGACGAAAGGCGGGATTCTCGGAGCGCAGCACATCCAACCGATCCGAGGCCACAAAAGGCCCCGCATCCGCGCGATACTTCGAAATCGCAACCAGGTACTGCCCCAACAGCGCCGCGGAGGCCATGCCCTGCTGGTATTCCTCCGGAAAATTCGGGCTGGAGATCGTCTGCGCTCCGGACCCCTTGCCGTACCCCAGCGTCTTCGCGTGAGCGAAAGGATGGTACGCCCCGAGGGGAGTCCAGGTCAGCTGCAACCCGTCCAGCACGAGGCCGTCGCCATACATCTGAAAGGGCATCCCCTGCCGGTTGAAGGTCATTTTCCAGGGGTTGGGGGTCTGGCTCTGCCACTCGCTCCAGACCCGCCCCGTGCGCGGATCCAAGCGGTAGGTGGTGGCATCCACGCCGCGCACCGTTCCGAAGGGCGTCTCGATCTGGGACCGATGAAACACGCCGTCACAGAACCAGATATGCCCCAGGGGATCCGCCGCGATCATGCCCCCGTGATGGGAATCGGTCACATCCACGCCGCGCAACAGTTCGCTCCGCACATCCGCACGGCCATCCCCATCGGTGTCCTGCATCACCCAGAGGCGGGGCTGGGCCGAGACCACCACCCCCCGCTCGTGAAATGCAATTCCATCCAACGCATCCAACCCATCCGCAAACACCGTGCACTGGTCCGCTTTGCCGTCGCGGTCGGTGTCCTCCAAGATGAGAATCTTGTCCTGCGCGCGCTCGCCGGGAACCGTGTGCGGCCAAGAGGGCATGGTCACCACCCAAAGCCGTCCCTTCGCGTCAAAGGCCATCTGAACCGGGTTACGCAACTCCGGAAACTGCTCCTCCGAGGCAAATAGGTTCAGCTCAAATCCCTCGGCCACTTTGAGATCCTTCTGCTGCTCCGCCGGTGGCTTGATGACCCCCAGCACCGAGTCGGCCTTGCTTCGCCCCGGCGGCAGCGGCGGGAGCGCCGGAAACTGTTCCTCCGCCAACCGGGCACCAGGATCGCCCACCAGCGTCTGTGTCGCGCGATCTGCCGCCTCAAGCAGTTGATGGTAACGAGGAATTTCCTCCGCATATTCGTCCGGCCTCTTGCGCACGCCAAAGTAGACCACCGCGTTCTTGGGTCTCACCAAATCCGCATTGTGCGCCGCCTTGCGCGCCACCGCCTTGGCCACCTCCCGCACCCTGCCTTCGTCCAATCCACGGAGCTTCTCCTCCCCGCACAGACGCGAGGCAATCCACCTCCCGAATTGCCGGCTCCCCGCGTCATTCAAGTGCATGCCGTTTACCGTGAGGGCTTGGTCTCCCGCAGCAAACACGCGGCGGCTTTCCTCAAACAAATCCACCACGACCGCCCCAAACGTTTCCCCCACCTTCCGAACCCTTTGTGCATACGCCGCAAGCTCCTCATTCCGACGCGGTACATCCACCCCGGCCGGAGAGCTCCGCCCCTCGCATGCCAGCGGCGTCAACAGTACCACCCGCGCCCCCGGATGCAGCCGCTGCAACTCATCCACATACGCCTCCAACTGGGTTGAAAATTCGTCCAATCCCGCAGGCCCGGCAAAGGATTCGCCGCCCCCAAACCCCGCAATCACAACGGAGGCGGGCCAGCGTTCCAAGAGCTGCTTCAGATGCTCCACATACCCCTCGGGACGAAGTCGATACCCAACCTCGTCTCCGGTCCACGCCAAGCTCCGAAAGCGCAGCGTCGACTGCGGATGAGCGAGACGGATCGAGGCCTCCATCTCCCCGGTCTCGCACAAGCGTTCGACTAGGGAGTTCCCATACAGCAGCACCGTGGAATCCCGGCTCCAGTCCAGGGAGGCCCGCGAAACAACAGGCGAAAAACTCACAGAAAAAGCCACGAGTGCGGGGAGAAATTTCATAGGCAGTATCCTAGACAATCCACTGGAGGACCGGAGCTTGGAACCGAATCCACCGCCGCCTCAAAGGGTTTCGAGACGCCTCTGAGGCTCTCGACAAAAAAAACGCGCCGGGGAGAACCCGGCGCGTTTTGAAACCCAGAAGGGAGAGCGGCTTAGCGCTTGGAGAACTGGAAGCGCTTGCGAGCTCCGGGCTGACCCGGCTTTTTGCGTTCCTTCATCCGAGGATCGCGGCGCAGGAACCCTTCGGACTTCAGCGAGGCGCGAAACTCGGGGTTGCTCTCAATCAAAGCGCGGGAAACCGCGAGGCGCACCGCGCCGGCCTGACCGTTGAGTCCGCCCCCGTCGGTGTTCACCTTGACGTCGAACTGGTTGACGAGCTTCACGATCTCAAACGGGCTGAGAACCGTGTTCTGCAAAGCCTGCGTCTTGAAATACTCTTCAAAGGCGCGGCCATTCACCACGATCTTGCCCGTTCCGGGGCTCACGCGCACTCGCGCAACCGCCGTCTTGCGACGGCCAACTGCCACATACTCAGGGGACTGGGTCACCATAAAAATTTCGAATGTTGTTTCTGCTTCCCTTACTTCACGTCGGTGACCGCCACCGGGCTCTGCGCCTGGTGCGGATGCTCCGAACCGGCATACACCTTGAGCTTCGTGATGACGGAACGGCCCAGACGGTTGTGGGGGATCATTCCCTTCACCGCATTCTGGATGAGAAGCTCAGGACGACGCGCGCGGCGCTGCTTGACCGACTCGCTCTTGTGTCCGCCCACGTAGCCCGAGAAGGACATGTAGGTCTTGGCGGTCTCCTTCTTGCCGGTCACACGAACCTTTTCCGCGTTGATCACCACCACGTAGTCGCCCGTGTCGACGTGGGAAGTAAAAATCGCCTTCTCCTTGCCGCGGAGCAAATTAGCAGCCTTGACGGCTACACGGCCCAACACCTGGTCGGCGGCATCGATCACCCACCAACGGCGCTGCACTTCTTTTTCTTTCGCTGAATACGTAGCCATGAGTCTTCCTGTAAAAAGGGGCGGCGAACTTACATGGCCCCGCAATCCCGAGTCAACCGTTTATCAAAACAGGATTGCTTTTTCAGTCCCCACTCCCCGCGCCCCCTCCCTGTCTCCGGAAGACAGCCGGACTGCATCCGTAAGCCCTCCGGAATGCACGATTAAAAAAAGCGATCTGACTGAACCCGCAATGGAGCGCCGACTGCGTCACCGGATTGCGCGTGTGCAGCAACTCCCGGCTCACCGCCTGCAGACGCAGTCCCAGCAGAAACTCCTGGAAGGTCCTCCCCGCGTGGATCCGAAACTGCCTCGAAAACGTCGACTTGCTCATCCCCGTCAGCTCCAGCAGCGCCTCCAACCGCACCTCCTCCCGGAAATGCGCCACCAAATAAAGCACCGCCTCGGCCATGGCCTCTCGATACGTGCTGCCCGTTTCCAGCTCAAACGCCTGCCCCGAAAGCGCCTCGCACTCCCCCGCCTCCGCCCGCCGCACGCATCCCAAAACCTGCAAAAGCAACCCCAACCGCTCCACCTCGCTCCCCTCCAGCATCCGCTGCATCGCCTCCTTCACCCGTTCCGCAGTCCTCCCCCCCAACCGCAACCCCCGCCCAGCCTCCGCAAGCACCTGCGCCACCGCCCCCGTCTCCCGCATCGCCCAGATCGGGTGCTCCGGGGGGAAATCCCACTGCACCGAGATCCCAGAAGACGCCCCCGCCACGTGCCAGTAGTGGGGAACTCGCGACCCCAGCAGGACCAAATCCCCCGACTCGAAATGCCCGATGTGATCCCCCACAAACCGCGTGCCCTCCCCGGACGTAAACAGCGTCAACTCCGCGGCATGATGGTAATGCCAGCGCGCCCCCTCCCCGCGAATCCTCTGGAACGGCCCCTCGCCCACACAGGCCTCCACCTCGCTCACCCCCTTCTGCCAGCGCAGGATCCGAAAGGAACGCTCCTCGGGAAACCAGATGCGCTCGGCGGCCTTCTCCATGGGAGAATCCTGCCAGACTCCCCGCCATCACTCCAGCCCTTTGACACCTTAGTATCACTCATCGGCACCCCGCACGTAGCGCTTCCGCACCCCCTCTGAGAAGCTTGCGCCCATGACTGCAAGCCCCACCCACTATCGTTTCTCCTTCGGCCCTTGGAACATCAGCGAAGGCTCCGACCCCTTCGGCCCCGAAGTCCGCAAGCCCTTCCCCGAGGCCGAAAAACTCGCCCTCTTCCGCCAACTCGGCTTCGAGGGGATCCAACTCCACGACGATGACGCCATCCCCGGGCTCGACGCCCTGAGCCCCGCGCAGATCCAACAGCGCGCCAGTGAACTGCGCACCACCCTCGCCAACGCCGGCCTGACCCCCGAGTTCGTCGCCCCGCGCCTCTGGTTCTCCGAACACACCATCGACGGCGCCTACACCTCCAACGACCCCGGGGACCGCGCCTACGCCTGGGAGCGCACCCAGAAATCCATCGACATCGCCAAAGCCCTCGACTGCAAAGCGCTCGTCCTCTGGCTCAGCCGCGAAGGCACCTACCTCCGCGAGGCCAAGGACGCCCGCCTCGCCTACGAACGCATCCTCGAAACCATCAACCGCATCCTC
>JBEBAG010000078.1:0-2983 GCA_041159065.1 Verrucomicrobiota bacterium
TCCAACTCGGTCCACTTTCCCTTCGGTCCGTTATTTCCCTAAGCATCCCCTAAACACTCCGAAAAAACCTCCCGAGACAAGCACGCGTCAGATTGCGTTCCAGAACCCAGCCATCCGCGTCCCAGTGCCCCGCGGCCCAAGCCCTCGGGACTCCCCAGCCCGACTATCACCCAGCCTCTCTACCCGGCTTGGGAAGGCTTTGGTTCCTCGCCACCCTGCCCACGCCCTTCGCGCTGCTGCTCCTTCAGGCGCTTGGATCGCCATTCCGAACGATGCCGCACGATCCAGTCCAGAAGGGCTTTTTCAAAACCGATGTCATGCCCTGCGCGCTCGCTCTCCAGCCACTTGTGTCGCAGAATCTCCTCACGCTCAGCAAGAAACTCCTTGTAGAGCAGGGATTCTTTGACCAGTTCAGAACCGCTACGAGACGCTTTCATAACCGGATCGGGAAGGGGGGAGGAAGGGGGGAGCAGGAGAGAGAAGAGGCATACGCGGAGATCAAAACCAAACCCATCGAACACTTCGACCAGTGGCCGAAGCTTCGACGCAGCTTCCACTCGGATCGGGAAAGGGAGTCACCCCCACCCCTGTCCGCTGGTTGCTCGGCACAAATTCGATCCTTATTTCAGGGCTCTGACGGCTCTCTGCAGCCGCCAGCACGCCAAAATAAGACCGGACTTCGACCGGGCGCTCCGCTTCCGAAAACCTATAACGGACTGCCCTTTTTTTCCAGCACCTCACGCAAAGTTTCCGCGACCTGAACAAAAACCGCCGCCGCGGTCCCCCCCTGACCCGCCGCGACCAAAGGCAAGCCACGATCCCCGGCTTCCCGGGTGGGTATATCAATCGGGATCTGTCCTAGCAGAGGCACCCCCAACCGGTCCGCCTCGGCCTGACCACCGCCACTCCCGAAAATGGCATACCGGACCCCGTCCGATGGACAGAGAAAATAGCTCATGTTTTCCACGATTCCCAACACAGGCACGTTCACCTTTTGAAACATCCCAACTGCCTTGCGCGCATCGATCAGCGCCACCTCCTGGGGCGTCGTCACAATCACCGCCCCCGCCAAGGCCACCGTCTGTACGATCGTCAACTGGATATCCCCAGTTCCCGGAGGCAGATCGAGGATGAGATAATCCAGATCGCCCCAATCCACCTGACGCAAGAACTGCTGGGTGTACTTAGTCACCATGGGGCCTCGGAGGACCGCCGGCGCGCCGTCCTCCAACAGGAAGCCCATGCTCATTAAACGTAAGCCGTACCGTTCCACGGGCTGGATCCGGCCCGTCTGCGCATCGGCATAGGGACGCTCCTGGGTTCCGAACATCAGCCCGACACTCGGGCCATACAAATCGCAATCGCAAAGGCCCACGGAAGCACCGGCCTGCTCCAAGGCCACCGCCAAATTCGCCGCCACCGTGCTCTTTCCAACCCCCCCTTTTCCACTCGCCACCGCGATCACATGGCGAACGCCCTCGATCGAGGAAGCTGCACTGGGCGCGCTCGACTGGGCAGGCGCATGGATGTCGATTCGAACCACCACTCGCTCCACCCCGGGTAGGACGCCCAGCGCCGCTTCCGCATCAGCCTTGATCTGCTGCGGGACCTTCACATCTGCAGTCGTGAGAACCATCTGCACCTGCACCACCCCCGGCTCCACCCGGATCTCTTTGACCAAACCAAAGGATACAATGTCCCGCGAAAACCCGGGATATCGCACCGTCGAAAGCTGTGCGCGAACCTGCGCCTCGTTCGGAGTTTCCATAGTCTCTCACCTTCCTCTCGCTTCCCCTCCGGAGCAACTCCGGAAAGCCCCCGCCATCCAAGAGCCCGCCCACACGCGATTCCCTCGTGCAGACTGGTGCAATTCGGGTTGATTAGAACTCGAAGCCCGTTACACTCCCCCTGTTCGGCACCCCATGGCGGGGTGCCTTTGTTTCGATAGATCAGAGATATGATGAATTCGAGTGATACCGGGGAGCGGACTGGACCAGAGCCGATTGCTTCTGAAAAAGTCTCCCACGAGAGGAAAGTGTTCTTCCTCGATCTGAAGGAAAACCAACGCGGTCGTTTCTTGAAGATCACGGAGGACGTAGGCGGTCGCCGGGATACCATTATGCTTCCCGCTCCAGCTTTTCGCGAATTCCTGGAGGCGCTCCAGCGCCTCGTGGAATTTGAATCCAAACTCTAAGGGATCCGACCGCTCCGGCTAGCTTCCGGAACGGTCGCTCCATCTCCAAATCCGAAACCGCCTCCCTTTATCGGGAGGCGGTTTTTTTGTCTCCATTCCGGCTCGTCTGCGCAAAATTCACCTCCCCCAAGCCATCCCCCCCAGCCCTCACGGAGCAGACAGTGTGATACTTATGGGCCGATGGTCGCTCGCTTGGCTCCATCCGGGCCAGCGATGAACCTTTCCCCGACCTGTGCAAACCTCCCCCCGCACCCGGCGGTTCGCTAAAAAATAATCGATCCGCGAATACACCTCGCCGGATTTCCAATAGTGCGTCCATCTTTCCCCTGCCGCGTCTTCCGCCACCAACTCGAAGAGTTCTTTGCCCCCGCCGCGCTCCCCCACCAACTCGCGGATGGCCGGCTGATCCCGCGTTTCATTGAGATCGCCATACACCAAAAGGCGCACGCTCGGATCCGCCTCCAGCACCCGATCGACATGCTCCCGAAGCACGTGCGCCTCCATCCGCCGCTGCAACTCCTCCCCCTCCCGCGACGCCAGCCGGCTCTTGAGATGCACCCCCACCAAACGCACCCGGTACCCTCCACCAAACTCCACCGTCACATCCAAAATTCCGCGCTTCATCCACTGCGGCCGACCATGCAACTCGTAAGGAACGCCACTCACCGAATCCCGTCGGACCAGAGGGTACCGACTGAGCAGTGCCAGACATCGGTCGCGGTCGGGGCCCTGCACCAGTTCCGCCTCTGGATACTCCACTCCCACTCCCGCCAAGCGCAAGCGAAGGTC